>NZ_JBDIAB010000162.1:0-6541 GCF_039812165.1 Microbacterium sp. | reverse complement strand
CCCAACGGCGACTCGGCGCCCGCGGTGTTCACCTACATCGGTCTCCCGGTGCCGCCGGTGGTGTCGTCGCTGACGCCGACGAGCGGTCCGACCGCGGGCGGCACCTCGGTGACGATCACCGGTACCGGGTTCACCGGTGCGACGGGCGTCACGTTCGACGGTGCGGCGGGCACGGCGTTCAGCGTCGTGGACGACACCACGATCACGGTGACGACGCCGGCGGGTGCCGCCGGTCCGGCTGACGTCGTCGTGCTCTCGCCGAACGGCAGCTCGCTTCCGGGCGTGTTCACGTACATCGCTCCGCCGTCCGTGTCGTCGCTGACGCCGGACAACGGTCCGACCGCCGGTGGCACCGTGGTGACGATCGAGGGCTCCGGGTTCACGGGTGCGACCGGTGTGACGTTCGACGGGGCGCCGGGCACGTCCTTCTCGGTCGTGAACGACGAGACGATCATCGTGACCACGCCCGCCGGTGCCGCCGGCCCGGCTGACGTCGTGGTGCAGTCCCCGAACGGTGACTCCGACCCCGAGGCGTTCACCTACGTCGCCCCGCCGGCGATCTCGTCGCTGACGCCGACGAGCGGTCCGACGTCGGGTGGCACGGTCGTGACGATCTCCGGTTCCGGGTTCACCGGTGCGACCGGGGTGACCTTCGACGGTGCGGCGGGCACGGCGTTCAGCGTCGTGGACGACACCACGATCACGGTGACGACTCCGGCCGGCGCCGCCGGTCCGGCTGACGTCGTCGTGCAGTCGCCGTACGGCGCCTCGACGCCTGGTGCGTTCACGTACCTGGCGCCGGCCGCGACCGCCTCGATCACGCCGGACAACGGCCCGATCGCCGGTGGCACCGTGGTGACGATCACCGGCTCCGGGTTCACCGGTGCGACCGGTGTGACGTTCGACGGTGCGCCGGGGACCGACTTCTCGGTCGTGGACGACAGCACGATCATCGTGACGACGCCGGCCGGTGCGGCCGGCCCGGCCGAGGTCGTGGTGCAGTCTCCGAACGGCGACTCGGAGCCGGGCGTGTTCACCTACGTCGCGCCGCCGATCGTCACCGGCGTCTCGCCGGCCAGCGGTCCGGTCGCGGGCGGCACGGTGGTCACGATCACCGGCTCCGGGTTCACCGGTGCGACCGGTGTGACGTTCGACGGTGCGCCGGGGACCGACTTCTCGGTGGTGGACGACACGACGATCATCGTGACGACCCCGGCCGGCGTACCGGGTCCCGCGGACGTCGTGGTCCAGTCGCCGTACGGTGCGTCGGAGCCGGGCGTGTTCACCTACGTGGCCCCGCCGGCGGTTCCGATGATCACGTCGATCTCGCCGACCACGGGTCCGACCACGGGCGGCACGATCGTGACGATCACCGGCTCCGGCTTCACCGGCGCGACGGGCGTCACGTTCGGCGGCGCGCCGGGCACGTCGTTCACGGTCGTCAACGACACCACGATCACGGTGACGACGCCGGCCGGCACGGCCGGAGAGGCCGCCGTCGTGGTGCTGCACGAGAACGGGAACTCCGAGCCGGGCACGTTCACCTACGTGACGCCGCCGGCCACGCCGACCGGTGGTGACAAGGGCTCGCGCGGCCTGGCCGTCACCGGCGGCGACCTGAGCGGGATGGGCCTGCTCGCCCTGCTCGCACTGATCCCGATGCTCGCCGGCGGGGTGCTGCTGCGCCGCGGCCGCCGCACCGCGAGCTAGAGACTGCGGTTGGAAGGGGGATCAACCCCCCTTCCAACCGCGGGGGTGAGCGGCCTCGGCTGCTCCCTCACCCGGGGGGGCATGGGCGGGAGAGTGAGTCACTCACTCTCCCGCCCATGAACGTCTCCCGCGCGGGAACCGCGGACGAGCGCCGGCGGCGGCGCGCAGCGAGGTGAGTGCCCGCGGACGCGGATCCGGCCCGTCTGTGCGCAGGGCCGGTCGGCGCTCAGTCCGCGCCGAAGTCGAACGACGCCGACTCGGACGCCTCTTCCACGGCATCCGCCAGCGCCTCGCGCTCCGCCGAGAACGGTTGGGCGTGACCGGTGATCGCGGCGGCCGAGCCGGCCGCGAGGTCGCCGACGAGGTCGGCGGTCGCCCCGCCGATGAGCCCGAGCGCCGCGTACTGCTCGAGGCGCGCGCGCGAGTCGGCGATGTCGAGGTTGCGCATCGTGAGCTGCCCGATGCGGTCGGTGGGGCCGAACGCGGCGTCGCCCACGCGCTCCATCGAGAGCTTCTCGGGCGCGTACGAGAGGTTCGGCCCGGTGGTGTCGAGGATGGTGTAGTCCTCGCCGCGGCGCAGCCGCAGCGTCACCGTGCCGGTGATGGCCGAGCCCACCCAGCGCTGGATCGACTCGCGCAGCATGAACGACTGCGGCTCGAGCCAGCGGCCTTCGTACATGAGGCGGCCGAGGCGGCGGCCCTGCTCGTGGTAGGTGGCGAGGGTGTCCTCGTTCAGGATGCCGTTCACGAGCCGCTCGTACGCGATGAACAGCAGCGCCATGCCGGGCGCCTCATAGATGCCACGGCTCTTGGCCTCGATGATGCGGTTCTCGATCTGGTCGCTCATGCCGAGGCCGTGGCGGCCGCCGATCGTGTTCGCGGCGTGCACGAGCTCGACCGGGTCGGAGTACTCGACGCCGTCGATCGCCACCGGGCGACCGGAGTCGAACGTGATCGTGACGTCCTCGGTCGCGATCTCGACGGACGGGTCCCAGAAGCGCACGCCCATGATCGGCTCGACGGTCTCGAGCGACACGTCGAGGTGCTCGAGGGTCTTCGCCTCGTGCGTGGCGCCCCAGATGTTGGCATCCGTCGAGTAGGCCTTCTCTGCGGAGTCGCGGTACGGGAAGCCGTGCGCGACGAGCCACTCGCTCATCTCCTGGCGGCCGCCGAGCTCGGTCACGAAGTCGGCGTCGAGCCACGGCTTGTAGATGCGCAGGGCGGGGTTGGCGAGCAGCCCGTAGCGGTAGAAGCGCTCGATGTCGTTGCCCTTGTAGGTGGAGCCGTCGCCCCAGATGCCGACGCCGTCCTCCTTCATGGCGCGCACGAGCAGCGTGCCGGTGACGGCGCGGCCGATCGGCGTCGTGTTGAAGTAGGTGCGCCCGGCCGAGCGGATGTGGAAGGCGCCGCACGAGAGGGCGACGAGGCCCTCCTCGACCATGAGCGGCTTGCAGTCGATCAGGCGCGACGACTCCGCGCCGTACTGCAGCGCGCGGCCGGGGATCGAGGCGATGTCGTCCTCGTCGTACTGGCCGAGGTCGCCGGTGTAGGTGTACGGCACCGCGCCCTTGTCGCGCATCCACGCGACCGCGACGGAGGTGTCCAGGCCTCCCGAGAAGGCGATGCCGACGCGCTCGCCGACGGGCAGGGACTGGAGGACCTTCGACATGGGTTCCAGTCTATTCAGGCGGGATGCCACTGCCCGACGCGCCCGCGACCTCGACCCGGTCTCGAGACGCCCAACCCGCCGGAACGGGAGACGCCATCGGCCCGAAGCTCTCCCGGTGGGAGGCTTCGGGCCGATGGCGTCGGTGTCGCTACCGGTGCGACGTCGGATCAGCGGCGCGAGGCGCGAGCGCTCCGGATCGTCGCGGCCAGGCCTGCGAGCAGGGCCAGCGCGCCGGCGGGCAGCAGCCACGGTGCGACCGAGCCGCCGGTGACCGCCAGCTTCGCGACCGAGGCCGGCTTCGCGGGCGTGCCCGGGTCGACGGGCGTGGTCGGCACGGCGCAGTCCGGCGTGCCGGCATCCGCCACCGTGACGGTGACGACGCCGTCGACGAAGCCGTTCGCGTCGGCGATCACGAAGCCCTCGTCCGCGATGAGGCGGAACGTGTACTCACCGGGGTCGACGTCGGTGATGGTGCCGCTCTCGGTGCCCTCCCACGAGGCGTTCGCGATCGCGGGCAGCGTGATCGTGCCGGTGCCGCGGATGACCTGGCCGTCGTCGCAGACCGCGGTGGCCGAGCTCACCGACGGTGCGACCGGGACGATCTCGTCGGGGTCCGGGCACTGCTCGGGCGTGGCCTCGGTGGTCTCGGTCTCGGTGGTCTCGGTGACCTCGCCCGGGATCCACTTCTTCTTGTGGTCGCTCCACTTCCAGTCCTGCGTGGTGACCGTGCGCGTGAGCGTCTGGGTCTTCACGGTGCAGTCCACCGCGGTGACCTCCCACTCGCCGTACGTGACGACGGGCTCGGGCTTCTCAGGCGGGCACACGCCCGGCTTGATCTCGCACTCCTTGGTCTCGGTGGTCTCGGTGACCTCGCCCTTGACCCACTTCTTCTTGTGGTCGCTCCACTTCCAGTCCTGCGTGTAGACGGTGCGGGTGTAGGTCTCGATGCCCAGCTCGCAGTCGACGCTGGTCTTCTTCCACTTCCCGTACGTGACGACCGGCTCGGGCTTCTCGGGGACGCACTGCCCGGGCTTGACGTCGCACTCCTTGGTCTCGGTGGTCTCGGTGACCTCGCCCTTGACCCACTTCTTCTTGTGGTCGCTCCAGGTCCAGTCCTGCGTCGTGACCGTGCGCGTGTACGTCTCGACGCCCTTCACGCAGTCGACGTCGGTCTTCTCCCACTCGCCGTAGGTGACGATCGCGTCGGGCTTCGCCGGCTTCTTGGACGGCTTCTCGGGCTTGGACGGCTTGTGCTGCGACCCGAACGTCTGCACCGTCGTCTCGGGCGCCGTGAACGTGGTCGCCGACTCGGTCTGCGCGCCCGTGTCGACGGACTCGCTCACCTCGCCGGTGTCGCCGGTGTCGCCGGAGCTCTGACCGTCGGTCGCGCCGGTCTCGTCGGTCGCGCCGGTCTGCTCGACCGCGTCACCGCCGCCCTGGTCGTCGCCCGCCGTCTCGCCGGCGTTCGCGTCCGTCTGCTCGACGGCCTGTTCGGATGGGAGGCCGGCACTGCCGGAGTCGTCGGCATATGCCGCCGTGCTCGTGAGCGCGAGCCCGCCCGCCAACAGCACTGCCGCAAGACAGGCTGAAAGGACCTTCTTCATTTTTCTCTCCCCAGTGAGAGTCCTGACCGACGAACGGGTCGCCGATCATCCCAGTCGACGGACGAGCCGCCGTTTTCCCAGTACGGCGGAAGGGTCCGCCGCTTCCCGCTCGGCGGACGAGCCGCCGGGCTTCCCAGCAGCCGTTCCACACTCCACTCCCCAGCGGCGGGCGGAACGGCCTCATAGTGAGAGAGACCAATCACTCTCATCTATTACGCGAGTTCGTCGAACTCGTGTGCTCCGAACCTATCGGCCCGCGTCGCCGCATGTCATCCCCGGGTCGGCGGGAGTCGTGTGTTTGCCAGGACATTTCGTTCCCCCGAGGGGGAATATCATCCAGGTATGACGCGCGCCACGACGGATGCCGTTCCCTTCTTCGATCTGGCCGATCCGGCCTTCGACGTGACCTCCGAGGCGGTCCATCGCGCCCGCGACGGGCACTGGTACGCCGAGACCCCCTACGGCTGGGCGATCCTGCGGTACGAGCAGGGCACCGCGATCCTCAAGGACCGTCGCTTCCAGCAGGGCAACGCGAAGTGGCCCGCGCAGAACGGCATCCACGAGGGCGCCTTCGCGCAGTGGTGGGGCGAGACCCTGCTGAGCCTGGAGGGGACCGACCACCTGCGCCTGCGGCGCCTGCTCGGACCGGCGTTCCGCAGCCGCGCGATCGAGCGCATGCGACCGCAGTTCCAGGAGCTCGCGAACGAGCTGATCGACCGCTTCGCCGCGCGAGGACGCGTCGAGTTCATCTCCGAGTTCGCCGAGCCGTACGCGGCGCGCATCCTGTGCCTGCTCCTGGGGCTCCCCGACGACGAGTGGAGCCGGGTCGCGCACTGGGCCGACGATCTCGGCAAGTCGTTCGGCATCCGCATCCGCCAAGACCTGCCGCGCATCGAGGCGGCGCTCGAGGGTCTCACCGGCTACGTCGAGCAGGTCATCTCCGACCGGCAGGCGCATCCGCGTGACGACCTCGTGACCACGCTCCTGCTCGCGCACGAGGACGACGACGCGCTCACGCGGCGAGAGTTGAGCGTCTCGCTCGTGTTCCTCGCGTTCGCCGGGATGGAGACCACGCGCAACCAGCTCGGGCTGGCGCTGCAGACCCTGCTGGCGCGCCCCGACCAGTGGGCGCTCCTGGCCGAGCGCCCCGAGCTCGGCGGCCGCGCCGTCGAGGAGGTCATGCGCGTCAACCCCACCGTGACGTGGGTGACGCGCGAGGCGGTCGAGGACGTCGACATCGACGGGCTGCACGTGCCGAAGGGCGGCATCGTGCAGGTGCTCTCGCACGCGGCGGGCACCGACCCGCTCGTGATGGGGCCCGCCGCCGGCATCGACATCACGGTCGAGGACCGTCCGCTCCACAGCGGCTTCGGCGGCGGGGTGCACCACTGCCTCGGCCATTTCGTCGCGCGCACCGACATGAGCGTCGCGCTCCCTCTCCTGGCGCAGCGGATGCCGGGCGCCGAGCCCGACGGACCGGGCGAATGGCTGCCCGTCTCGGGCAACACGGGAGCAGTCCGGTTCCCGATCCGCTTCCGCCCGGAGGTCTAGGCCCCGC
>NZ_JBDIAB010000161.1:0-6619 GCF_039812165.1 Microbacterium sp. | reverse complement strand
CGGGCATTGGCGTCAGCGGGCGCGGACGCTCGAGCGCTCGACGAGCGTCGCGGCGGCGCGGACCTCGACCGGGTCGCCGGTCTCGCGCAGCGCCAGCTCGACCGCGTGCGTCGCGAGCATCGCGACGGGCTGGCGGACGACCGTCATCGGCGGGTCGTACAGCTCGGTCCACGGCTCGTCGCCGAAGACGATCACCGAGACCGCCTCGGGCACGGCGATGCCGGCCTGCCGGAGCCGCCGCGCGCAGGCCGCGCTCTGCGCCGTGTTGGCGATGAGGAGGGCCGTCACGGGATCGGGCAGCGCCAGGAGGGCTCCCACGGCATCCGCCCCCTCGTCGCCGCGGAACGGCGCGTAGCGCACGAGCGCGGTGTCGAGGGCCACGCCGTGGTCGGCGAGCGCGCGCCGGTAGCCCTGCACGCGCTCGCGGCCGGTGCTGGATGCCTCGGGGCCGGCCACGATGCCGACGCGGACGTGTCCCAGCGCCAGCAGCCGCGACGTCGCCTCGTAGGTGATCGCCTCGTTCTCGATGCCGACGCGGTCGGCCGCGACTCCCTCGACGGCGCGGTCGACGAACACGAGCCGGGTGCCGAGCTCGGCCAGGCGGCTCCAGGCGGGCGAGTTGGCCGCGGTGGGGGTCGCGATCACCCCGGCGACGCGGCGCGACGACAGCGCCTGGATCGCCTCGTCCTCGAACCGCGCGTCCTCGCGCGTGGTGAGCAGCACGACCTGCGCGCCGCGGGCCCGCGCCTCCCACACGATCCGATCGGCGAGCTGGGCGAAGAACGGGTTGGCGAGGTCGGCGAGCACGAGCCCGAGCGTCGACGGGCGCGCGGCGCGCAGTTCGCGGGCGGCCGTGCGCGGGCGGTAGTCGAGCCGCTCGATGGCGTCGAGCACGCGCGCGCGGGTGGCCTCGGCGACGGGGCCGTCGTTGAGCACGCGCGAGACAGCGGCGACCGAGACGGCGGCGGCGTCCGCGACGTCGCGAATGGTGGCCGGCTTCATGCGGTCGCCTCCCTGTGCGTTCTCGTCAAGCCTAGGCCTCCGCCTACTTGTTGAAACTTAATGATATCGGTTACACTCATGCTCATCCCGCAGCGTCGCCGCGATCGACGCGCCCGCCCATCCAGAGACACCCGAGGTCGCCGCCCATGAATCTCCACGCCCTGCTCACCGAACGAGACGCCGCCGCCCGTCCCATCCGCATCGGGCTCATCGGGTCGGGCCGCTTCGGCACGATGTACCTCGCGCAGGCGCGCAACACCCCCGGCATCCACATCGCGGGCATCGCCGACATCAACGTCGCCCGCGCGCAGGGGGCCTTCGACCTCGTCGGGCGCGCCGGCGACTACGTCGACGACGTCGAGACCGCCCTCGCCACCGGCGCGACCGCGATCGTCGGCGACTCCGCGGCCCTGTTCGACGCCGACCTCGACGTGATCGTCGAGGCCACGGGCAACCCGATCGTCGGCATCGCGCACGCCCTGCGCGCGATCGAGACCGGCAAGCACATCATCATGGTCACCGTCGAGGCCGACGCGCTCGCCGGTCCCGCCCTCGCCGCACGCGCGAAGGCCGCCGGCGTCGTGTACTCGCTCGCCTACGGCGACCAGCCCGCCCTCATCTGGGAGCTCGTGGACTGGGCGCGCACGAGCGGCTTCGACGTCGTGTGCGCGGGCAAGGGCGCCAAGTACCTGCCGCACTACCACGAGATGAACCCCGACAACGTCTGGGAGAACTGGGAGTTCAGCAAGGAGCTCACCGACTCCGGCCAGCTCAACCCCTACATGCACACCTCGTTCCGCGACGGCACCAAGGCCGCGATCGAGATGGCGGCGGTCGCCAACGCCGCAGGCCTCGTGCCGAGCGACGAGGGCCTGACCTTCACCCCCGGCGACCTGGAGGAGATCGCCACCGTGTGCCGCCCCGCGGCGGTCGGCGGCGTCCTCGCCCACGAGGGCACCGTCGATGTCATGTCGAGCGTCACCCGCGAGGGCGACTGGATCCCCCACAACACGCAGGAGGGCGTGTTCGTCGTCGTCAAGGCGACCAACGACTACGTCGCCGAGTGCTTCGTCGAGTACCCGTGGCATCCCGACCCCACCGGCCGCTACGCGGCCCTGTACCGCCCGTACCACTACGTGGGGCTCGAGCTGAACGTCTCGGTCGCCAACGCGGCGCTGCGCGGCGTCTCCACCGGCCACCCGGTCGGCTTCACCGCCGACGTCGTCGCGACCGCCAAGCGCGACCTGGTCGCCGGCGAGACGCTCGACGGCGAGGGCGGCTACACCGTGTGGGGCAAGCTCGTCTCGGCCGAGTCGTCGGTGCGCGAGGGCTACCTGCCCGTGGCGCTCGCCCACCACATCCCGCTCACGCGCGATGTCCCCAAGGGCGGCATCGTGCGCTGGGCCGACGTCGAGGTCGACGAGACCCTCCAGCAGGCCATCGAGCTGCGTCGCGAGACCGAGGCGCTCGCGGCGACCGCGGGCTCATGACCGCCCGCATCGGCCTGCTCGGCCTCGGCGCCATGGGTGCGCCGATGGCCGAGCGGCTCGTCGCCGCGGGCTTCGCGCCGGTCGTCTGGAACCGCTCACGGTCGGCCGTCGAGCCGTTCCGCGGCCGGACGCCGGTCGCCGCGACGCCGGCGGCCGCCGCGGCGCCGGTCGTCCTGACGATGCTCACCGACCTCGACGGCGTCCTCGCCGTCCTCGACGGCCCCGAGGGGCTGCGCCGCGGGTGGCGGGATGCCGGTGTGTCCGACCCCGTGCTCGTGGTCATGGGCACCGTGTCGCCGGTCGCGGTGGCCGAGCTCGCCGCGACGCTCGCGCGCGACGGCATCCGGCTCGTCGACGCCCCGGTCAGCGGCGGCGTCGTCGGCGCCGCCGCCGGCACGCTGTCGATCATGGTGGGCGGCGACCCCGCCGACGTCGAACGGGCCATGCCGGCGTTCGAGCGCCTGGGCTCCACGATCCGCCACATGGGCGCCGTGGGCTCGGGTCAGCTCGCGAAGGCCTGCAACCAGCTCATCGTCGCGGCGAGCGTCACCGCGATCTCGGAGGCGATGCTGCTCGCCCGTCGCACCGGGCTCGACCTCTCGGCGCTCGCCGACATCCTCGAGGGCGGCCTCGCCGGCTCCGAGGTGCTGCGGCAGAAGGCCGCGAACTGGCTCGACGAGGACTTCGCGCCGGGCGGATCGGCCGTCAACCAGCTGAAGGATCTGCGCTTCGCGGCGGATGCCGCCGCGAGCGCCGGCCTGAGCCTGCCGCTGGCCGGCGTCGTGCAGGGCCTCTTCGCCGAGCTCGTCGCGGACGGCGACGGCGACCTCGACCACACCGCCGTCTACCGTGGAATCGAACGCCGCGCCGCCGTCGGCGCGTCGGAGCAGTCAGAGAAGAAGGAGAACCCCATGTCGGAACCCGTCGTCGTCACCGCGATCTTCGTGCCCAAGGAGGGCGCGCGCGAGTCGGTGCTCGCCGCGCTGAACACCGCCATCCCGGACGTGCACGAAGAGGTCGGCTGCCTGCTCTACTGCATCCAGGAGCAGAACGACGGCACGATCGTCATGATCGAGAAGTGGACCTCGCACGAGCTCCTCGACGCGCACGGCGTGGGGCAGCCGGTCGCGCGCCTCAACGCCGCGCTGGAGGGCCTTCTGGAGCGCCCCGTGGCCGTCGAGCGTCTCGTGCCGCTGCCGGTCGGCGACCCCGCGAAGGGCGCGCTCTGACCGCATGAGCCGACGACGAAGGGCCGATCGCACCAGCGATCGGCCCTTCGTCGCGCGGGGGCTCAGTTGATGTGCGACCCGCCGTTGATGTCGTACGTCGCGCCGGTGATGTAGCCGGCGTCGTGGCTCAGGAGGAACGCGAACAGCGCGGCGATGTCCTGCGGCGTGCCCTGGCGGCCGAGCGGCACGTCGGCGGCGAGCTTGGCCTCGAGCTCGGGGTTGGTCGCGCCGACGCGGATGTCGGTGTCGACGACGCCCGGCGTGACGGCGTTGACGGTCACGCCGGTGGGGCCGAGCTCGCGCGCGAGGGCGCGCGTGAAGCCGAGGATCGCGGCCTTGGCGGCCGAGTAGGGCACCTTGCCGAAGACGCCGCCGCCGCGCTGGGCCGACACCGACGACATGTTGACGATGCGGCCGTAGCCGCGCGCGACCATGCCCGCCGCGACGCGCTTGGTGGTCAGGTACGTGCCGGTCGCGTTGATGGCCATGACCCGGTTCCACTCCGCGAGAGTGGTCTCGAAGAAGGGCACCGGCGAGGTGATGCCGGCGATGTTGGCGAGCCCGCCGACCGGCGGCAGCTCGGCCTCGATGCGCGAGACGGCCGCGTCGACGGACGCCTCGTCGGTCACGTCGGCGCCGAGCCCGAGCGCGGGCACGCCGAACTCCTCGGCCAGCTCCGCGGCGGCGGCCGCCGCGGCGTCGCCGTCGAGGTCGACGATCGCGACCGCCCACCCGTCCGAGGCGAGGCGGCGCGCGGTCGCTCGTCCGATCCCCCGGATGGATGCCGCGCCGGTGACGACGGCGGTGAGCTGTTGGGTGGTCTCGGTCATGCTGTGCCTTTCTCAGGGTGTGCGGCGGTGATGAGGTCTGCGGACTCGTGCGCGACGCGCGCACGGTCGTCGTTCGCGACGTCGCGCGTCTCGAGCTCGAGCGAGTAGACGCCGCGGTAGCCGGCGTCGGCGAGCGCGGCGAGCGCCGCGGCGAAGTCGATCGTGCCGCGGCCCACGGAGTGGTGGATGTAGCCGGGCTCGGCGTCGCGGATGTGCACGTGGGCGATGCGCGGGCCGAACCTGCGCGCGAACTCGGCGACGGTGCCGCCGGAGGCGACGATGTGGCTCACGTCGCACACGGCGCCGACGCGCGGGTCGAGCTGGTCGTACAGCGGCGCGCTGCCGTCGACCGTGTGGTGGAGGCGGAACAGGTGCGGCGCCTCGACCCACAGCTCGAGCCCGGCGGCCTGGACGACCTCGCGGACGCGCTCCAGCTCGGCGGCCACGAGCGCAGTGTCGGCCTCGGCCGAGACGAACGGCTCGTGGTCCTGCCGTCCGTTGGGCAGCACCAGCGCGCGCGCGCCGACGGCGGTGCACAGCGCGACGAGCCGGTCGACGTGCGCGCGACGTGCGGCGGCCTCGTCGTCGGAGAGCGGACGGTTGAGGTCGCCGACGTCGGCGTTGACCGAGACGACCGACAGCCCCGACCGCCGCACGGTCTCGGCGACCTGGGCGACCGCCTCGTCGTCGAGCGGCACGGGGACGTGGTCGCACACTCCGGGGAGGGCCCCGAGGTCGACGGCCGTGAAGCCCTCCGCGGCGATCGCGGTGAGCGCCTCCTCGAGCGGCAGGTGACGCAGCGTGATCGTCGAGCAGATCACGAGGTCGGGATCGAACGGCATCGGCGCCTCCAGATTCGGACGACCAGGGCGACGCGGACCTCGACGTCGCAGGCGTGGCCGATGTTAGTTGTTCGACTGTTGACAGTCAAGTATGGTGAGGGCAACGCCTACCGAGGAGGTCGCCGATGACCCGCCTGTTCAACGCTCCCGATGCGTTCCCCACCGAGCTGCTGGAGGGCTTCGCCGCCGCGTATCCCGACCACGTCGTCGCCGTCCCCGGCGGCGTCGTGCGGAGCACCCGCTACGACGAGGTCGCCGTCCTCGCCGGCGGCGGCTCCGGCCACTACCCCGCGTTCTGCGGGCTGGTGGGCGAGGGCCTGGCCCACGGGGCCGTCGTCGGCAACCTGTTCTCCTCCCCCTCGGCATCCCAGGCCCTGTCGGTCGCCCGCGCCGCCGACCGCGGCAAGGGCGTCGTGTTCTCGTTCGGCAACTACGCCGGCGACGTGCTGCACTTCGGCGAGGCCGTCGAGCGGCTCGAGGCCGAGGGCATCCCCGCCCGCGTGCTGATCGTCACCGACGACATCGCCTCGGCGCCGCCGAGCCAGCGCGAGCGTCGCCGCGGCATCGCCGGCGACCTCGTCGTGTTCAAGATCGCCGGCGCCGCCGCCGGCGAGGGCCGCGACCTCGACGCGGTGTGCGCGATCGGCGAGCGCGCCAACGAGCGCACCCGCACGCTCGGCGTCGCCTTCGGCGGCTGCACGCTGCCCGGGGCCGACGCGCCGCTGTTCACGGTGCCGGAGGGCATGATGTCGGTCGGTCTCGGCATCCACGGCGAGCCGGGCATCGAGGAGGTGCCCATCCCGACCGCCGACGAGCTGGCCGAGCTGCTGGTCGGCCGCCTGCTGGAGGACGTCCCGGACGACCGCGGCGACCGTGCGGCGGTGATCCTGAACGGCCTGGGCACCGTCAAGTACGAGGAGCTGTTCGTCGTCTACCGGCGCGTGCACGCGCTGCTGCGGGATGCCGGGATCGAGATCGTCTCGCCCGACATCGGCGAGCTGTGCACGAGCCTCGACATGTCGGGCGTCTCGCTCACCCTGTTCTGGCTCGACGACGAGCTCGAGCGACTCTGGACGTCGCCGAGCTCCACCCCCGCCTACCGCAAGGGCGCCGCCGCCCCGGCCGGCCAGCTGAGCGCCGAGGAGCGCGCCGAGGTCGCCGCGGCGTCCACCGCCTCCCCCGCGATCGCGCAGGGCGCGGACGCCACGCCCGAGTCGCGCGCCGCC
>NZ_JBDIAB010000160.1:0-6686 GCF_039812165.1 Microbacterium sp. | reverse complement strand
CTTGACCCTCGTGGTCACCCGTCTCTCGCACTTCTTCCTCCGCACGCTCCGTGAGGACCCCGCCGACGCGGAGGTCACGAGCCACAAGCTGCTCGTGCGCGCCGGCTACATCCGGCGCACCGCGCCCGGGATCTTCACGTGGCTGCCGCTGGGGCTGAAGGTCAAGGCGAGGGTCGAGGCGGTCGTCCGCGAGGAGATGGCGAACGCCGGCGCGTACGAGGTGCACTTCCCGGCGCTCGTGCCCGCCGACCCCTACCGCGAGTCGGGCCGGTGGGAGGCCTACGGCGACGGCATCTTCCGCCTGCAGGACCGCAAGGGCGCGGACTACCTGCTCGCCCCCACGCACGAGGAGCTGTTCACGCTGCTCGTGAAGGACCTGTACTCGTCGTACAAGGACCTGCCGCTGGCGATCTACCAGATCCAGGACAAGTACCGCGACGAGGCCCGGCCCCGGGCGGGCCTGCTGCGCGGCCGCGAGTTCACGATGAAGGACGCCTACACCTTCGACTACACCGACGCGGGGCTGGATGCCTCGTACCAGGCGCAGCGCGACGCCTACGAGCGCATCTTCCGACGCCTCGGCCTCGAGTACGTCATCGTCAACGCCGACAACGGCCTCATGGGGGGTGCGCGCTCGGAGGAGTTCCTGCACCCGACCCCCGTCGGCGAGGACACCTTCGTGCGCTCCGCCGGTGGCTACGCGGCCAACGTCGAGGCCTTCACGACGGTCGCGCCGGAGCCGATCCCGTTCGAGGGGCTGCCCGAGCCGGTGATCTTCGACTCGCCCGACACCCCCACGATCGAGACGCTCGTCGCGCATTCCAACGCGCACCTCGCCGCGCCCGCACCGGGAATCGCCGGTCCGGCGACGGACGCCGCCGCCGAGTGGACCGCCGCGCACACGCTGAAGAACGTCGTGCTCGCCCTCACGCACCTCGACGGCACGCGCGAGCTCGTCGTCGTCGGCATCCCCGGCGACCGCGAGGTCGACGAGAAGCGCGTCGAGGTCGCCTTCGCGCCCGCCGCGGTCGAGGCCGCGACGCCAGAGGACTTCGAGCGGCACCCGCTGCTGGTCAAGGGCTACATGGGCCCCTGGTCGCCGCAGGGCGCGATCCTCGGCGAGGAGTCCGCCACCGGCATCCGCTTCCTGCTCGACCCGCGCGTGGTCGACGGGACGAGCTGGGTCACCGGCGCGAACATCGACCAGAAGCACGTGCACTCGCTGGTCGCCGGCCGCGACTTCACCGCGGACGGGTACGTCGAGGTCGCGAACGTCCGCGCCGGCGACCCCGCCCCGGACGGCTCGGGTCCGGTCGAGCTCGCTCGCGGCATGGAGATCGGCCACGTCTTCCAGCTCGGACGCTTCTTCGCCGAGACGCTGGGCCTGAAGGTCCTCGACGAGAACGGCAAGCTCGTCACCGTCACGATGGGCTCGTACGGCATCGGCGTGACGCGCATCCTCGCGATCATCGCCGAGCTGAGCAACGACGCGCGCGGGCTGATCTGGCCCGAGTCGGTCGCGCCGTTCGACGTGCACGTCGTGGCGACGGGCAAGGATGCCGTGGCGTTCGACCTCGCGGCATCCCTCGCGGACGACCTCGAGAACGCCGGCCTCGACGTGCTCTACGACGACCGGCCCAAGGCGTCTCCGGGCGTGAAGTTCGGCGACGCCGAGCTCATCGGCGTGCCGCGCATCGTGATCGTCGGTCGCGGCGCCGCCGACGGCCGGGTCGAGCTGTGGGATCGCCGCACCGGCGACCGCGAGGTCGTGGCGGCGGCGGAGGCCGTCGCGCGCCTGACCCGCCACCACTGACCCTTCGGTTTCGCCGAGGCGAACTGTCTCAGCTGGGATCCTGTCTCAGCGGGGATCGACCAGGAATCTCAGAAGGGCGGGTCGTCGGTGGCGGTGCTCGTCTGCGCGTGCAGGCGTGTGAGGATCGCGGTGGCTTCTCGTTCGCCGTGGCGGGGTCGCCGGGTGGCGTAGCCGGTGGGGGAGATGAGCTGGACGGTGCCGTCGTCGCGGCGCCGGTACTGGTAGCGGGTCTTCTCTTTGGCCTGGTTGTCGGGGGCGCAGAAGGGATGCAGGTTCCGGAGATCGGTGGGTCCCCGGCCGGGTCCGTGGAAGGCGTCCCAGTGGTCGATGTCGCTCTCGGCTGCGGGATGGCTGCACCCGTCGCGGGTGCAGGTCGCGTGGGTGTGGAGGAGCCACTCGCGTTGCTGCCGGGTGGCGGTGCGGGCGGTGCGGTCCATGTCGAGGATGACGCCGGTGACCGGATCGGTGATGATCCGGGTGAAGCTCCCGGCTTCCAGGAGCAGCCGGATCGCGGTGGTCTTGTCGATGGTGTCGCCGGTGTCCAGGCGCGCGGTCTGGTTCAGGTCGGGAGCGCCGGCCGGGACAGGCAGGTCCTGGCGGACGGTGCGCTGCGCCTCGGGGGTGAGCTGATCGAGGGGCACGGTGACGTAGACCTTCGTCGTGACGGCGGTGGGGGTTCCGGTGCCTCTCAGCCAGGCGGTGGCGAGGTCGGCACGGACCTGGTCACGGGTGCGGCCGTCGCGGACGTTGTGCTGCACGTGCTTGGCGGTGGCGGTGAGGCGCCGTTTGATCGCGATGGCGTCGGTGGTCGCGGTGAGCAGGTGCACCCACGACATCCCCGCCTCGCATGTCTCCACGACCATGGTGCGTGCCCGGCGGGCGGCGGTGTGCTCGGCCGCCGGGTCTACCGGCGCGAGCCGATCGGCGAGCCTCCGGGCCCGGGCGCGAAACAGGGCGGGGGAGCAGTCCGGGGCCAGGTCGGCGAGAGCCTCGTCGAAGGCGGTGAGCGCGCCGACCGGGTGAGCGTCGAAACGCGGGACGAGGGCCAGGGCGGCATCCACCTGGGCAAGCGAGGCGAACCCTTCCCATGCCTGCGCCCACAGGGCGGGCAGTGAGGCTCGTGCGGCGTCGGCGGTATGGACGAGGTTCCGGACCGTGTTCTCGGACAGCTGGAGACGGCACGACGCCTCGGTCACCGCGCAGCGCTCCGCTGTGCCCACCGGATCGGGGTCGCCGGGCAGCGCATACACGGAGGGATGCTGCCGGGCGAAACCGATCGCATCGGCAAGTGCCGCCGCCCGCCGGGACGCGTCACGGTGCAGCACGTACTGATGCCGCTCCACGTCCTCGAAGCACAACCCGAGCATGCGAGACTCGCTCAACTGCTCGACTCCAAGCTCCGGTGACATGCACCAATACTAGCATAGGATTCGAAACTAAGCGCGGTATGTCTATGCCCATATGTGAACAAAAATACGCATAGAGCGGATGCGGCGGGCTCAGCAGGTGATGCGGCCGTGGTTCATGATGTCCTCGTCGGGCGTGTCACGGGTCACGAACGCCTTGACCAGGTCGGCCGCCATCGCGATCTTGCCCTTCGCGGGCTCCCAGAACTCCGTCTCGACCGGGGTCACCCGGAGCAGCGCGACGCCGGGGGTGTCGAGGCCGTCGGCGAACCACACGTCGAGCGCGGGGGTGTAGAGCTCCTCCATGAGCGCGCGGTCGTGCACGACGCGGGCGCGACCGGCGACGGAGACGTACCGCATGCCCTTCGCGTCGCTGTAGGCGAGGCCCACGTCCCGATCGGCCTCGACCTCGTCGACCTTCTTCGTGTGGTCCGACGTGAAGAACCAGATGTCGCCGCTGTCGTCCATGCGGCGGGTGCTCATCGGACGCGAGACGAGATGCCCCGCGTCGTCGAGCGTGGTCAGCATCGTGAAGTCGATGTCCTCGACGAGGTCCTTCACGCGGGCGAGCGCCTCTGCGCCTGTGAGTTCGGTCATGGCGCGATCATGCCCCGCCGGCGCCGTGTCTCCGAGCGGGTTGACAGCGGGATGCCGCGCGGCTAGGTCGCGCGGTGGCGGGCGCCGACGGCCTCTTCGCCTGCCGTTCACCCCGCCATGACATCCTGACTGCATGACCGAGAGCTCGAACAACCCCGTGTCCGGTGCCGTGACCGAGGCGCTCCGCGCCGTGATCGAGGAGGCGGGCATCGCGCAGCACGCCGACCTCGTCGCGCGCATCCTCGCCACCGGCATCGGCATGGGCCTGGACACCCCGGGACGGCTGGATCTCAAGATCACCTCGGCCGCGCTCACCGAGATGCGCGCGGCGTTCCGCCTGTTCGCACCCTATGCCGGCGTGCCGAAGGTCACGATCTTCGGCTCCGCGCGCACGCTCCCCGACGACGCCCTGTACCGGCAGGCCTCCGACGTCGCCGCGGCCCTCGCCGCCAACGGGTGGATGGTGGTCACCGGCGCCGGCCCCGGCATCATGCAGGCCGCCGCCGAGGGCGCCGGCCCCGACCACTCGTTGGGCGTGTCCATCCGGCTGCCGTTCGAGGAGCGGCCCAACGCGATCGTCGAGGCGAACGCGCGCAACGTCGCCATGAAGTACTTCTTCACGCGCAAGCTCATGCTCGTGAAGGAGTCGAGCGGGTTCGTGTGCGTGCCCGGCGGCTTCGGCACTCTGGACGAGATGTTCGAGCTGCTCACGCTGCAGCAGACCGGCAAGGCCGAGCCGACGCCGATCGTGCTCCTCGACGCACCGGGCGGAACGTTCTGGGAGGGTCTGCGCCGCTTCGTCGACGAGCAGCTGATCCCCGCGGGCGTGATCTCGCCGGGCGACTTCGACCGCGTGCTCGTCACCGACTCGGTCGAGGCCGCCGCGGCGGAGATCACCGGCTTCTGGCGCAACTACGACTCCCTCCGCTGGGTGGGCGGCCGGCTCGTGCTGCGCCTGCGGGCGGAGCCGACCGACGGCGAGCTCGAGGCGTTGAACCGCGAGTTCGAGGGGCTCCTCGCCGCGGGCCGCATCGAGCGCACCGGTCCGCTGCGCGTCGAGCGCGAGGACGGCGATCGCGTCGAGCTTCCGCGGCTCGTGATGCGGCTGAACCAGTTCCGGGTCGGCGAGCTCCACCGGCTGATCCGGGCCGTCAACGCGCTCGGCTCCGCGCCCGCCTGAGGGCCGGCGCCCCGCCATCCCGCACGGCTCCATCCGGTACCCTGGAGGGATGCCGGGACGGCGACGTCCTCGCGAGAGCTGAATAGGGAGGACACCGTGGACATCGATCTCGGGTTGCTGCGGACGGTCGAACGCGAACGGGAGATCCCGTTCGACGAGCTCGTCGGAATCATCGAGCAGGCGATCCTGACCGCCTACGGCAAGAACCACTCGCAGACGGGCGCCGCCCCCGCCGGGACTCGCGCGCACCTCGATCGGAAGACCGGCCACGTCGCGATCTACGTGCCGCTCCTCGACGAGGAGGGCGCGGTCATCGGCGAGGAGGAGACCACTCCCGACGACTTCGGCCGCATCGCCGCGTTCGCCGCGAAGCAGGTCATCAGCCAGCGGCTGCGCGACATCGCCGACGACGCGATCCTCGGCGAGTTCCGCGGCAAGGAGGGCGACATCGTCGCCGGCGTCATCCAGCAGGGCCCCAACCCGCGCATGGTCCACGTCGACCTCGGCACGGTCGAGGCCATCCTGCCGCCCGAGGAGCAGGTCGCCGGCGAGGAGTACCCGCACGGCTCGCGCCTGCGCGTGTACGTGACCTCGGTCGCCAAGGGCACGAAGGGCCCCTCGATCACCGTGTCGCGCACCCACCCGGGCCTCGTGCGGAAGCTGTTCGCCCTCGAGGTGCCCGAGATCGCCGCGGGCCTCGTCGAGATCGTCTCGCTCGCGCGCGAGGCCGGGCACCGCACGAAGATCGCGGTGAAGTCCGACGACCCGACGATCAACGCGAAGGGCGCCTGCATCGGCGAGCTCGGGCGTCGCGTGCGCGCGGTCACCGAGGAGCTCGGCGGCGAGAAGATCGACATCGTCGACTACGACCCCGAGCTCGCGAAGTTCGTCGCGAACGCGCTGTCGCCCGCGAAGGTCACCTCGAGCTTCATCCTCGACGCGAACATCAAGGCCGTGCGCGCCCTCGTCCCCGACTACCAGCTGTCGCTCGCGATCGGCAAGGAGGGCCAGAACGCCCGCCTGGCCGCCAAGCTCACCGGCGCGAAGATCGACATCCAGCCCGACAGCATCCTCGAGGACAACTGAGCGACGGGCGGGGCGTCCGCCCAGGACCGGGGTGTACGATGGAACCCGTTCGAACGTGCGTGGGGTGCCGCGCGCGTGCTCCCCGATCCACCCTCTTGCGAGTCGTGGTTCGTGATGCCCTCCTCGTCCCCGACGAGCGTGCATCGCTTCCCGGGCGAGGCGCGTGGGTGCACGACACGACCGAGTGCGTGGATGCCGCCATCCGGCGTCGCGCCTTCGGACGAGCATTGCGCGTGCCCGGCCCACTGGACACGCAGACCATTCAAGACCACCCCCAGCGAAACGGCTGAACGGCTATGGACACAAAGTGAACGGCTCGAAATGAGACCCGTCCGCGACTAACGGTCTGCCCTGTCCGGGGTAGGCCCCCAGACAGGAGAATTGTGGCAAACCCACGCGTACACGAGATCGCCTCCGAGCTCGGCGTCGACAGCAAGCTCGCGCTCGCGAAGCTCAAGGAGCTCGGCGAATACGTCAAGAGCCCGTCGTCGACGATCGCGCCCCCGGTGGCTCGAAAGCTTCGCGCCGCGCTCGCGGCCGACGGCGCCGGCAAGCCGGCCGACGGCGCATCCGCCGCCGGCGCGCCCAGGCCGGGCGCCCGCCC
>NZ_JBDIAB010000159.1:0-6703 GCF_039812165.1 Microbacterium sp. | reverse complement strand
GGCTCAGGTCGACGGTCGGCCAGGATCGCGAACCGGCAGCCTGACGCGGTCCTGAGCTCGCGAGGGCGCTGGCGGTGGCATCTGGTTCGCCCGCGGCCCCGGCATCCGACGCAGAGGCAGCCCCGGCGTCGGAGGCAGAGGCGGCCGCGGTCATTCCGTCAGGCTAACCCCACGCCCGTCCGTCGATTGGCGACACCTTTCTGCCGCCGTCCGGGGCCTCCGAGCTTCGGCGCCAGTTCTCTGCGATGGCGCCACATATTTCGTAGGGCCAAAGCAGGAAAGTGGCGCCGAAGCCGTCGCCCGCGAGAGCCAAAGCAGAAAGGTGGCACCAACACACCAAAGAGGGCAGCCCCGCGGCCCCGGACACGGGTTTCGGCGCACCGAAATGATGCTAGGTTTTCGGTATGCCGAAATCAGCGACACGCGAGCAGCGGACGAGCACGCCGCGCGTCGCGTGGCTGCTCGGTCCGGCCCTCGTCGCGGGCGTCGCCTACCTCGACCCCGGCAACGTGGCGAGCAACATGACGGCCGGCGCCCGCTACGGCTATCTGCTCGTGTGGGTCGTCGTGGTCGGCAACGTCATGGCCTGGCTCATCCAATACCTGTCCGCGAAGCTCGGCATCGTCACCGGCCAGAGCCTGCCTGAGACCCTCGGCCGTCGTCTACGCAACCCGTGGGCGCGCCGCGCGTACTGGCTGCAGGCGGAGCTCGTGGCGATGGCCACCGACATCGCCGAGGTGATCGGCGGCGCCGTCGCGCTGTGGCTGCTGTTCGGGGTTCCGCTCCTGTGGGGCGGAATGGCGACCGGCGCGGTCTCGATCGCGCTGCTGCTGATCCAGTCCCGACGCGGCGCCCGCAGCTTCGAGTTCGTCGTGATCGGCCTGGTCGCGATCATCGCGTTCGGGTTCACATACGGCGTCTTCATCGGGCCGCCCGACCCCGCCGGCGTGGTCGGCGGGCTGCTCCCCCGCTTCGAGGGGACCGATTCAGTGCTGCTCGCGGCGTCCATCCTCGGCGCGACGATCATGCCGCACGCGATCTACGCGCACTCCGCGCTCTCGCGCGACCGGTTCGCCCCGGTGTTGCTCGAAGCGATCGACGACGCGGATGCCGCCACGCTCGAGGACCGGCGCGGCATCGCCACGACCCGCCTGCTGCGCGCCACGCGCTGGGACGTCACGATCGCGATGGTGATCGCGGGCACAGTGAACCTGTGCATCCTGCTGCTGGCGGCGGCCAATCTCGCGGGCGTGCCCGGCACCGACAGCCTCGAGGGCGCCTACGCCGCGCTCCAGGCCGGGCTCGGACCGGCGGTGGCGACGCTGTTCGCGGTTGGCCTCCTCGCGAGCGGCCTGGCGAGCACCTCGGTCGGGGCCTACGCCGGAGCCGAGATCATGCACGGACTCCTGCGCGTCCGTGTGCCGTTGCTGGCCCGGCGGCTCGTGACCCTGATCCCGGCGCTCGCGATCCTCGCGCTCGGCTTCGACCCCACACTCGCGCTCATACTCAGCCAGGTCGTCCTGAGCTTCGGCATCCCGTTCGCGCTCGTGCCGCTCGTCCGGCTGACCGCGGATGCGGGCGTGCTCGGAAGCCATCGCAACCGTCCGCTCACGACCGCGGCGGGAATCGTCGCGTCCGTCCTGCTGATCGCTCTCAACGGGCTGCTCCTGTGGCTGGTGCTCGCATCCGGTTAGCCTGAAGCGTGGCCTCTCCCGCGATCGACGACTACCTGAAGACGATCTACAACCACACCGAGTGGCAAGACGATCCGATCACGCCGTCGCAGCTCGCGGCCGAGCTGCGCCTGGCCCCGTCGACCGTCACCGAGATGGTGCAGAAGCTCGCCGCACAGGGGCTCGTGTCGCACCGGCCGTACGGCCCGGTGCGGCTGACGCCGGCCGGCGCGGCACGTGCGGCGGCGATCATCCGCCGGCACCGGCTGATCGAGACGTGGCTCGTGCGCGAGTTCGGGTACGCGTGGGACGAGGTGCACGACGAGGCCGAGGTGCTCGAGCACACGATCAGCGACCGTCTGCTCGAGGCGATCGACGCGCGGCTCGGCCATCCCCGGTTCGACCCGCACGGTGACGCGATCCCCGACGCCGGGGGCGCCGTCGACCGCGCACCGTTCGTCCTCCTCGCCGAGGTCGAGGAGGGCGCAGGCGGTCCGGTCCTGCGCGTGTCGGATCGCGACCCGGCCGTGCTGCGCGCACTGCAGGACGCCGGCATCGACGTCGGCCACGTGCTGACCGTGGTGTCGGCCGGCGTCGTGCGTCTGGACGGCGGCGAGACCGTGACCCTGCCCCCGGCGGCCACGGAGGCCGTCTGGCTCGCCCGGTAGACGTCTGGAGCAGCGCGGAGGCCGCCGGGACGGCGCGGCGAGCGACGGGCTCGGCCGGAATGCGTCCCGGGTGAGGGCCAGGCGGGACGCTGAGCCCTCCGGACCGCCGTCCGCTCGCATCCGGCCTTGGTTCGGGACGCATTCGGCGGCCGACCCGGCCACAGAGCGGCCCATCACGACAGCAGGAGCAGCCCGACCGTGTAGCTGACCGCCATCGTGCCGATGCCGACCGCGAGGGTGCGCACGAGTGTGCGCCAGACGGCGGTGCCGCCCGCACGCGCGGCGACGATCGACGTGACCGTGAGCGACGCGACCACGGCGAACACGATCGCCCACACCTCGATCGCGACGGGCACGAAGATCGTGATCAGGAGCGGCACGAGCGCCCCGACGACGAACGCGATCGCGGCCTGCACGCCGGTCCACACCGGCTGCGCGCGCGACATGACCTCGTCGATCCCGTACTCGGTCTCCAGCTGGGCCGCGAGCGCGTCGCGCGCGCTCAGCTGCTCGGCGACCTGGCGGGCGACGTCGGCCGTGAGCCCCTTGGCCTCGTAGTACGCGGCGAGCTCGTCGACCTCGTCGTCGGGGCTCGTGGCCAGCAGCGCGCTCTCCTGCGCGATCACGCGCAGCTGCGCCTCGCGCTCGGACTCTTCCTCCGCCCACTTCGCGCCTCCCGAGGCGAGCGCGCCGGCGACCGTGAGGACGATCGCGACGATCATGAGCGTCCGGTCGTCGCCGCCCGCCCCGGCGAAGCCCTCGAGCACGCCCGCGGTGGCGATGATGCCGTCGTTGACCTCCGGCATCCACCCGCGGAACGACGCGGGGTCGCGGAACACCGCCCGGACCCGCGTCCAGGTCGACGGCGGCGCCTCGGCCATGCCCGCTCTCCCGTGCTCGTCCGGTGCGCGGCCGCTCAGCGACGGCGCGTCTTGCTCGCCTTGAGGTACGGCCAGCTCATCCGCGTGACGCGCTCGCAGTAGTCCCACAGCCGCGCGGCGAGCTCGGGGTCGCGCACGATGCGCGGCGGACGCGACGCGCGCGGCGCACCGCGCACCATCAGCGACGGCCCCCAGTACTCGCCGCTCTCGACGTGCGGATCGATGAGCGCGCGCACGATCGCCTCGGCGCCGATCTCCTTCGAGCGCGCGATCGGCGCCTGCAGCCCGTCGGTGAAGCGCTTCCACGAGGTCGGGTCGTTGACGCCCTCGATCGTGCGCGTGCGTCCGCCGATCGCGTAGCCGGGGTGCGCGACGACGCTCGCCACCGGCACGCGCGCGGCGTGCAGTCGACGATCGGCCTCGAGTCCGAGCGCGGCGGCGGCGACCTTCGACTGGACGTACGCCCGCCAGGGCGTGTAGTCGCGCTCCAGCTCGAAGTCGAGGTCTTCCGGGTCGAGCGCGCGGAACGACGTCGAGATCGACCCCAGCCATACCATGCGCCCGCGACCCGCGGCGAGCGCGGTGAGCAGCTCGCCGGCCAGCGCGTAGTGCCCGAGCACGTTGGTGGCGAACACGATCTCGTGCCCGTCGTGGGTGACCTCGCGCTCTCGCGGCGCGTGGACGATGCCGGCGTTCAGGAGGAGTCCCGCCAGTCCCGTCCGTCCGCGCGCGGTCGCCGCCGCGGCGCGCACCGAGCCGAGGTTGCTGGTGTCGAGCAGCAGCGTCTCGACGCGGGCGTCGGAGTACTGCGCGAGCACCGCCGCGCGCGCCGCCGCGAGCCGATTGGGGTTGCGACCGGTCATGATGACGTGGGCGCCGGCGGCCGCCAGCTGCAGCGACGAGAAGAACCCGATCCCGGCGTTGGAGCCCGTCACGAGGAACCGCCGACCGGTCAGGTCTGGCAGGTCCTCCGGATCCCACGCGTCACGTGCCACGAGACCGAGACTAGGGCTCAGCGGCCCCGCCCCGCATGCCCTGCGGCGGCGACGCGCCGGAGGACGCCGCCCGCGCGGGCGGGATCGGCGCCGGCCATGTGTAGTCTCGCCTGCATGGGCACGTGGGACGAGACGGGCGTCGCGAGGGATGCCGCGAAGGGGCGGCACCCGTGAACCCCTCCGAGCAGACGCTGCTGTTCGCGGCGACCGGCGTCGTGCTGACCGGAACGCTCGTCGTCCTCGTGGTCCAGTACGTCCGTCGCTACGGGTCGCGCCGGCGCCGCGACGAGGGCGAGGACTGATGTCGATCGTCCTCATCGTCACCGCGTTCGTGCTGCTGATCGCCGCGACCGTGATCTACGTGAAGAACCGGAACACGGGCCCCGACGGCACGAACGTCGGCTCGACGCGGCGCGGGCTGATCCTGCTCGTCTTCGTGGGACTGGCGCTGGCGCTGGCGTCGCAGCTGCCGGTCTTCCGCGGCTGACGCCCGCTCCCGCAGGACTCCCGTCCGCGGCCGTGGCCGCCGCCCGGCCCACGCCCTGCGCCGAGTCACCGCCCGGGCATCGAGTCACTGTGCCCGCGCCGAGACACTGTGCAGCAGCGCAATGACTCGGCACCAGGGCAGTGACTCGGCGGGGATGCCGGGGGACGAGACCTGGAGCGGCGGGGAGTGCGGCAGGCGGGGGCGCCGCCCGGGCCGGACGGGGCCGGGACTACTGCGGCTGGAGGCCCAGGTCGTCGAGGTCGATCGCGGCGAGCCACGTGAGGCCCTCGGCCTCGACGGCGGCCTGCGCCCCGGTCTTGCGGTCGACGATCGTCGCGACGGCGACCGGGATCGCGCCCGCGGCACGCAGCGCGGCGACGGCCTTGAGCGGCGACTGGCCCGTGGTGGAGGTGTCCTCGACCACGACGACGCGCTTGCCCTCGAGCTCGGCGCCCTCGATCTGCCGGCCGCGGCCGTGGTCCTTGGGCTCCTTGCGCACGACGAACGCGTCGAGCGGCGTGCCGGCGCGCACCGACTCGTGCAGGACCGCGTTCGCGATCGGGTCGGCCCCGAGCGTCAGCCCGCCCACGGCGGCGATGTCGCCCTGGTCGCGGATGAGGTCGAGCATGATGCGTCCGATCGCCGGCGCCGCCCGGTGGTCGAGCGTGAGCTTGCGCATGTCGACGTAGTAGGTCGCCTTCTTGCCGCTGGCGAGCGTGAAGTCGCCGTGGAACACCGCCTCGTCGGTGATGAGCGAGATGAGGTCCTGGCGGTCGGCTTCGAGCTCGGGCGTGCTGGCGACGGTCATGCCGTCGAGTCTACGGCGACCGGCATCCGCCCTCCCCCGCAGCCCGAGTCACTGTCCTGCCGCCGAATCACCGCGCAAGAGCACAGTGACCCGACCGGCGTGCAGTGACTCGCGGTGAGCGGATGCTGTCGGAGGGCCGTTCTAGGCTGGATGCCATGCGCCTCGCCACCTGGAACGTGAACTCCATCCGCGCGCGGGTGGCCCGCACCGTCGACTTCGCCGTGCGCGAGAACATCGACGTCCTGGCCATGCAGGAGATCAAGTGCAAGCCGGAGCAGTTCCCGTACGCGGAGTTCGAGGCCGCGGGCTACACGGTCGAGGCACACGGCCTCAGCCAGTGGAACGGCGTCGCGATCGCCAGCCGCGAGCCGCTCGAGGACGTCGAGCTGGCCTTCCCCGGCATGCCCGGCTTCGCGAAGGGTCACGAGGGTCCGGATGCCCCGCTCGAGGCGCGCGCGATGGGGGCGACGATCGGCGGCGTCCGGGTGTGGAGCCTCTACGTGCCCAACGGCCGTTCGCTCGGCGACCCGCACTACGTGTACAAGCTGCACTGGCTCGCCGCCCTCGAGCGGTACGCGCGCGACACGCTCGAGACGAGCCCCGACCTCGCGCTCGCGCTCACCGGCGACTTCAACATCGCCCCGACCGACGCCGACAACGGCGACCCCGCGGTGATCGAGGGCGTCACGACCCACGTGTCGCCGCCCGAGCGCGCCGCGTTCCAGTCGCTGCTCGACGCGGGGCTCGCCGACGCCGTGCGCCCGCTCGTGCCGACGGGCTACACCTACTGGGACTACAAGCAGCTGCGCTTCCCGCGCAACGAGGGCATGCGCATCGACTTCGTGCTCGGCTCGCACGCGTTCGCGAACGCGGTCGTGGGCGCGGGCATCCACCGCAACGAACGCAAGGGCGACGCCCCGAGCGACCACGTGCCCGTGGTCGTCGACCTCGACCTCACCGGTCCGGACGACGACGACCGCCCGATGATCTTCTGACGCGAGGGCTCCCCCGGCCCGGCCCTCGTCGATGACGGATGCCGGGACCGCCTGTCCGACGGCGCCTCCATCCACGGCACAAGGACGGCTTCTCGACCGCCTGCGGGCACGGCACGATGGCGCTCGGCGCGTGGGCCGTGCGCACCGGACGGGTCGCGGCGCCCGATGACGGCGAGGCCGTCGTGACGATCGACGT
>NZ_JBDIAB010000158.1:0-6796 GCF_039812165.1 Microbacterium sp. | reverse complement strand
GCCCGACCGCTCCGGAGGGCATCGCGGTCGCCGACCTCGTCGGGCGGGGCCGGCATCCGCATCAGCGCCCCCTCGCGCGCTGGAACGAGCACGACTACGAGGTGGTGGCCGCATCACTGGCCGCCACCGGCATCGCCGACCTCGCCGACCGTTCGGTCGACGAGCTCTCGGGCGGCCAGCGGCAACGGGTGTGGATCGCGATGGCGCTCGCGCAGGAGACCGACATCCTGCTCCTGGACGAGCCGACGACGTTCCTCGACGTGTCGCACCAGATCGAGGTGCTCGACCTGCTCACCGACCTCAACCGCGACCGCGGCACGACCATCGTGATGGTGCTGCACGACATGAACCTCGCGGCGCGCTACGCCGACCACGTGTTCGCGATGCGCGCGGGCGAGGTCGTCGCCGACGGCCCGCCGCACGCGGTCATGACGAGCGACCTGATCCGCGAGATCTTCGCGCTGGATGCCGTCGTCATCGACGACCCGGTCTCGGGAACCCCCATCGTGCTGCCGCGCGGGCGTCACCACGTGCTGCCCCGTCCGGGCGCCTCGGGGCTCGCCGAGCCGCAGACCTGACCCGGCGCCGTTTCGCGAGACCCCTGTCGTGCACCGAGACCGCACGTCGGACATGCGGTCTCGGTGCGCGGACGGAGTCTCGCGGAACGACGCGGGTGCCGGGGCGCGAGTCAGACCGTCAGGGGGCGCTGGCCCTCGAACGCGGCATCGCGGGGCGTCGACCAGAACAGGTTCGGCGACTGCGTCGCCGGCATGTCGGCGAGGATGCGGGCGTGGAGATCGGCGTAGTCCCGTGCCGACGACCACTTCTGCCGCAGCTCCCGCGTGAACGCGCCGTTCTGGTGCCCGGTCGGATCGGGGCGCCCGTCGCTCGCCGTCTGGTTGTCCTGGCACGCCGAGAGGAGCAGCACCTTGCAGCGCGGCGTCGGTGCGCCGGCCGCGCGGTCCACGGCATCCCGGTACAGCTCGGCGCGCGCGAGGACGTCCCGACGCGCGTCGTCCAGGTCGAGGAGGCGAGGCCGGTCGATGACGCCGAGGTCGCGCTCCGCACCCCAGGCGCCGACGAGACTCCCGACGACCGAGGCCGCCAGGTCGCGCGACGCGCCGGGACGCACGTCGCCGGCCTGCTGCAGCACCGCGGCCATCGACTCGGCCAGCGACAGCTCGAGGCGCGTGGCGTCGGCGGGTGCGAGGTCGACGAGACGGGTGTCCCGCGCCTGCTCGGTCGCCCGCGACACCTGCGCCGTGAGCATCTCCAGCGCGCGCGTGACCGTGCCGCTGTGACAGCTGTCCGAGATCACCAGCACCCGGACGTCGGGCTGGAACAGGCCCCACAGGGCGTACAGCTCGTCGTCGATGAGCTGACGGTCCCACAGCACCCAGGTCTCGCTGCGGCCGTCGTCCTCGGCGGGGTCGGGAACCTGGCTGCCGTGTCCGGAGTACGTGAGCAGGAAGATGTCGCCGGCGGCCAGCTGACCGGCCGCCGCCCGGATGCCGTCGATCACGGCCGCGGACGTCGCCGCCCCGTCGAGCAGCTGCCGGACCCGGAAGCCCTGCTGCTGGGCGAGGTCGCGCATGTCGTTCGCGTCGTTGATGCAGCCCGCGAGGGGCGGCACGTGGAACGGGTACGACGCCGGATCGACGTTGTTGAGGCCGATGTGCAACGACAGCCCGACCGGCTTGCGGCCGGCCGGCGCGCCGGAGCCGAGGAGCGCCGACGTGAGCGCGGCGATCGTCAGAGGACCGACCGCGCCGTCGACGACGAGGCCGGCGGCGCGCTGGAACGCCTGCACGGCGGCCAGCGTCCGCGGCCCGAAGTCGCCGTCGATCGGTCCGGGGTCGTACCCGGCCTGGCCGAGCATCTCCTGGAGCTGACGGACGTCCTCCCCCTTGTCGCCACGGCGGAGCGTGCGAGCGAAGACCGCTCGATTCATGCTGAGCATGGGATTTTCCTTTCGTGTGCTGAGGCGGCTCGCGGCGGAGGATGCTGTCGCCCCTCCGCCGCGAGCCCACCGGTCGTGTGGCCGGGTGTCACCAGGCGGTCTCGGCGACGTCGCGGCGTCCGCCGAAGATGGAGCCGAGGATCGACGGCGCGGCCTGGAGGATCTGCGGCACGACGGCGCCGAGCAGCGATCCGATGAAGCGCTCCGAGACCTCCGGGTCGGAGATCGACGGAGGCGCGTCGTCCACCCCGCGCTGCTTGTTGAACAGCGAGATGATCGACGGCGCAGCCGACACGATGGCGGGCACCACTGCCGCGAGGAACGGCAGGAAGCGCTCGTTCTCCTCCTCGACGCTGCGCGGCGCGGGGCGGCCCTGCAGCGCGCCGACGAGCGTCGGCACCGCGTCGATGAGCTTGGGCAGCAGCGCGCTCAGGATGGCGCTGAAGTCGCGCGAGACCGCGTCGGCGTCGCGCTGCTCGGGGATGCCGAGGTCGCGCCGGCGCTGCTGGAGCAGGCCCAGGATGCCGGTGGCCACCTTCGGGACCACGACCGAGGCGAGCGCACCGAGGGCCGCGCCGAAGAACCGCTGCTGCTCGGCGGCGTCGGCCGAGACCGGGGCCTCCGCGACGTCGGCGCCGAGGTCGCGCTGACCCGAGCTCACCTGGGCGGCCGTGAGGTCGCGGGCGATGGCGTCCACGAGCCGGCGGGTGTCCTCGTCGAGGGCGGGTGTTGCGTTCATTGTTCTCTCCTTTCGCTGGGCGGTCCCCCCGCCCACACATCCAGGATCGAGCGGCGCCCGCCGTGTCGCGCAGTCCGCTCGGGCCGTCCCGCGGGCAGCGCACGCTGCGCGAACGGGGCCCCGCTCGGGCAGCGAGCGCTGCCCTTCGGTCTGCCCCGAGGGATGCACGTCGAGGCCCCCGAGGGCAGCGCACGACGTCCATCGGTGCGGCCCGTGAGGGCACCTCGATCTGCCCGAAAGGGCAGTCGTGCACGCCCGTCGAGGCATGAGGGCACGACGCCGCCACGGGGCGTCGGGTCAGATCAGCCCTTCACGCATGGCGTAGGCGACGGCGTGCGAGCGGTTGCGCAGCTGCAGCCGCGTGGTGACGTCGTGCAGCACGTTCTTCACGGTGCGCTCGGAGTACGACAGCTTGCGGGCGATCTGCGCGGTGCCCCACCCCTCGGCGACCAGCCGCAGCACCTCGACCTCGCGCGCGGCGAGGCCCGAGAACGGGATGCCGCGCGGCCCGAGCACCGTGCGCTGCAGGCGCCCGACCTCGTCGAGGAGCTTGCCCAGCAGGTCGGGCGGCACGGTCCCCTCGCCGGCGGCGGCGGCGCGGATCGCGGCGACGAGCCGGTCGGGCCGCGCCTCCGCCCGGCGGATGAGCCCCACGACGCCGGCCTCGACGGCGCGGACGAGGTCGCCGTCGCCGAGCTGGGTCGCGATGAGCACCGCGCGCGACCGCCCCTGCCGCTTCAGCGAGCGGAGGGTCGTGAGGGTCTCCTCGTCGACCGCGTCGGCGACGACCACGGCGACGTCGGGATCGTCCGGCTCCTCGGTCGAGACGAGCCTCACCTCCGGTCTCGGGCGGAGCTGGCTGACGATGCCCGCCTCCGAGATCGGGTCGCGCGCGTCGATGCGCACGGACGTGCGGTTCATTGCTGCCCACCTCCCGACGAGCGGCGTGCCGTCGAGACCTTCCGAGCCCCTCCCGCTCTCCCCGCTCGCATGATACGGACAGGAGTGCGCGGCGATACGGGTGATACGCCCGTGACGCTTTCCGTGCCCGCTCAGCGCGGCTGCGTCGCCTGCTCGTGCGCCCGGCCCACCCGCAGCCCGGGCAGGAGCGCGAGGAGCGCGAGGCCGGTCGCGATCGCGAACACCGCGGGGAATCCGGCATCCGTCGCCGTGAGCGCGACGAACGTGAGCCCGAGGACCGCGATGGACGCCGCGGCCCCGACCGAGTCGGCGATCGACAGCGCCGACGAGTTGAAGCCCTGGTTGCGCGGCGTGGAGTACGCGAGCGTGAGGACCGTCAGCCGCGGATACATGAGACCCATGCCGCCGCCGGCGAGGGCCCAGCCGGCGATCACGACGGCGGGCGGCAGGTGCAGCGCCGCGGTGACGGCGGCGATGGCCGTCGCCGAGGAGAGGAGCGTCACGCCGATCAGGGCGATGCGGGTGTTGCCGAGCCGGTCGCCGAAGCGTCCCTGCAGGTCGGCGCCGAGCGCCCAGAGCAGCGCGGCGGCGGTGAGGCCGAGCCCCGCCCATGTCGGCGAGAAGCCGTAGCCGTCGATCAGCAGGTAGGGCACGTAGATCTCGGCGCCGAACAGGCATCCGGCGATGAGCGCGCGCATCAGGATGACGCTCGGCAGCCCCGGTCGCGCGAGCAGCGTGCCGCGCGGCAGCAGCGGGCGCGAGGCGAAGGCGATCAGGGCGAGGGATGCCGCGATCACGACCGGCGCGAGGCCGCCGGCCTCGCCGGCCAGGCTCAGCGCGAGCGCCGCGACCGCGACGAGCACCGACCAGCCCAGCCGCGCCGCGATCGGGGCGCGGCTCGGGTCGTCGGTGCGCAGCGACAGCCCGTGCAGCTTGACGTAGACCATGGTGAACGCCAGCCCGGTGAGCACGGCCACCCCGAGGAACACCCACCGCCAGTGCAGGTACTCGGCCACGACGCCGGCGAGGAACGGCCCGATGATCGACGGCACGACCCACGCGGCCGAGAACGCCGCGAACACGCGGCCGTGCAGCTCGGAGGGATAGACGCGGGCGACGACGACGTACAGCGCGACGGTCTGCCCCCCGGTGCCGAGCCCCTGCAGGAGGCGCCCGGCGACCAGCACCGGCATGGTCGAGGCGAGCCCGGCGACGAGGAGGCCGGCGACGAACACCGCGACGGCGGTGGCGAGCGGCAGGATCGGGTCCTTGCGGTCGCACCACGCGCCGACGGCGACCATGCCGACCACGCTCGTGGCGAGAGTGCCGGCGAACGCGACCGCGTAGAGGGTCGCCCCGTCGAGGTCGGCGCTCACGAGCGGCATGACGGTGGTGACGGCGAGCGCCTGCGTCGCCGCCAGGAAGATCATCGCGACGGCGCCCGCGGTCACCCACGCGTACCGCGGATGCCAGACGCCCTCGCCCGCGGGCGTCACGACGCGAGCGCGCCGATGCGCGCGACGGCCTCGCGCAGCACCTCGGGCGCGCAGCCGTAGTTCAGGCGCACGTGTCCGATGCCCTCGAGGCCGAAGCTCGGACCCGGGTTGAGCGCCACGCGCGCCCGGGTGCGGATGTGCTCGGCGGGGTCGTCGCCCCACCCGTGGTCGGAGACGTCGATCCAGGCGAGGAACCCGGCATCCGGCACCCGGTAACGGGCGCGCGGCAGGTGCTCGGCCAGCAGCTCGGCCAGGAGGAGCCGGTTCGACTCGAGCGTGGCGCGCAGGCCGTCGAGCCACGGGTCGGACGCCTCGGAGAACGCCGCCACGCCGGCGAGCGCTCCGAACAGGCCCGTGCGCCACTCCACCTCCGCGGGAAGGCCCCGCAGCGTCGCCGTTCGCGCCGGGTCGGCCGCGACCATGAGGGCGCACTTGAGGCCCGCGAGGTTGAACGCCTTCGAGGCGCTCGTGACCGCGAACCCGACGCGCGCGGCCGCGTCGGACGCGGCGAGGAACGGGGTGTACGCGATGCCGTCGCGCACGAGCGGCGCGTGGATCTCGTCGCTGATCACGACCGCGCCGTGGCGCTCGGCCGACGCGGCCAGCGCGGCCAGCGTCTCGCGCGCGTGCACGGTGCCGGTGGGGTTGTGCGGGTTGCACAGGAGCACCGCGCGGGCGCCGGCGGCGAGCGCCGCATCGATGCCGGCCAGGTCGAGCTCCCACCCGGCGCCGGTGTCGAAGAGCGGCACGGGGGCGGTGACGGCGCCGGCCTCGTCGATGCACATCGGGAACGGCGGGTACACCGGCGGCGTCGTGACGACGCGGTCGCCCGGGGCGACGGTCGCCCGCAGCAGCTCGACGACGCCCATCATGACGTCGCCCGTGGAGCGCACGCGCGCGGGGTCGACGTGCCAGCCGAAGCGGCGCAGCGCGAAGTCGGCGAACGCGTCGCGCAGGCCCGGCTCGGGCGGCGTATAGCCGGTGTCGCCGAGCGCGACGGCCTCGGCGAGCGCGGCCGTGATGGGCTCGGCGAGCGGGAAGTCGGTCTCGGCCACGAACATGGGCAGCACGTCGTCGGGGTACGTGCGCCATTTCGTGCTGCTGCGCCGGCGCAGGGCCTCGAGCGGCAGCGCTTCGAGTGGGGTCGCGCTCATCGTTCGAGCCTACCCGGGCCGACCCCCGGTCTCCGTGCCGCCGAGACGCCAGGCGCTCGCGGCATCCTGCTGCCGCCAGAACTCGGCGAAGCGCCCGCCGGCGGCGAGCAGCCCGTCGATCGTGCCGTCCTCGACGACGCGGCCGTCCTCGAGGAAGACGACGCGGTCGGCGGCGCGGATGCTGCTGAGCCGGTGCGCCACGATGACGCGCGTGCGCGGGCGCGGGTCGTCGGCCAGCGCGGCCGCCACGGCCGCCTCGTTCTCGGCGTCGAGCGCGCTGGTGGCCTCGTCCACGAGCAGCACCGGCGCGGGCTTGAGGAGCGCACGCGCGATCGAGACGCGCTGGCGCTCCCCGCCCGACGATCAGCGTCCCGCGCAGCGGCGGGGGTCGTCCGGCGGGAATCGTCCCGGCCGGCCCGGATCAGATGGCGAAGCCGAGCGCCCGCATCATGTCGCGGCCGTCGTCGGTGATGCGCTCCGGCCCCCACGGCGGCATCCACACCCAGTTGATGCGGAACCGGTCCAC
>NZ_JBDIAB010000157.1:0-7015 GCF_039812165.1 Microbacterium sp. | reverse complement strand
CTCTCCCCCTACCTCGAAGGACGTCGTCCGTGACCATCAGAATCATCCACGTCGGACTGGGCGGCTGGGGCGGCGATTGGGCGCGCAACGCGATCCCGCCGGTGCGCGAGGTCGAGGTCGCCGCGATCGTCGACCCGCACGCGCCGACACGCACGAAGACGGCCACGGCGCTGGCCCTGCCCGAGACGCTCGCCTTCGGCTCGCTCACCGAGGCGCTCGCCGCCGTCGACGCCGACGCGGTCGTCATCACGGCGCCCGCCGTGACGCACGTGCCGCTCGCGATCGAGGCGCTCGGCGCCGGCAAGCACGTGCTGGTCGAGAAGCCGTTCGCCAACACGGCGGAGGAGGCCGCCGTGGCCGCGCGGCGCGCGGAGGAGCTCGGCCTCGTGCTGCAGGTGAGCCAGAACTACCGGAACTACCCGGCGCCGCGCGTGGTGCAGCGCCTCGTGCGCGAGGGCGCCGTCGGCGAGCTCTCGGCGATCAGCATCGACTTCCGGCAGTGGGACAACGACCGGCCCAAGGCGAGCCACCCGCACTACGCGTTCCCGCATCCCATGATCAACGACATGGCGATCCACCACTTCGACCTGCTGCGCATGGTGACCGGCCAGGAGGCCGTGCGCGTGTTCGCCAAGGTGTGGGACCCCTCGTTCAGCAAGTACGACGAAGAGGCGTCCGCCGTCATCACGATCGAGATGGAGAGCGGGCTCCTCGTGAGCTACCGCGGCAGCTGGCTGAGCCGCGCGCGGCGCACGGCGTGGGCGGGCGAGTGGAGCATCCAGGGCGAGGCCGGCGAGATCTTCTTCACGAGCCGCGCCGACGGCTCCGACAAGACCGCCGCGGGCGACCGCGTCACGCTCCTGCGCGCGGATGCCGAGACGCCGGAGCCCGTCACCCTGCCCGAGAGCCGGCTCTACGGCCGCTCCGCGGGCCTGCAGCTGTTCGCGCAAGCCATCGCCGAGGGGTTCGTGCCCGAGACGAGCGGCACCGCCAACCTCGGCAGCCTCGCGCTCATGGAGGCGGCCGCGCGGTCGGCGGCATCCGGCAAGCTCGAGGACGTCTGGCTCCCCTGACCCCGGTGGCGGTCGGCGCCGCCCGAGCCCGACGGGTCGGTGCGCCGTCGGCCGCGACTCAGGCGAGCGAGACGAGGTCGGCGTAGTCGCGACCCCAGATGTCCTCGACGCCGTCGGGGAGGATGAGCACCCGCTCCGGATTGAGGGCGTGCACAGCGCCCTCGTCGTGCGAGACGAGCACGACCGAGCCCTCGTAGTGCGCGAGCGCGCCGAGGATCTCCTCGCGCGACGCGGGGTCGAGGTTGTTCGTCGGCTCGTCGAGCAGCAGCACGTTCGCGCTCGACACGACGAGCGTCGCGAGCGACAGCCGCGTCTTCTCGCCGCCCGAGAGCACGCCCGCGGGCTTGAGCACGTCGTCGCCGGTGAACAGGAACGATCCGAGCACCTTGCGCGCCTCGACCTGCGTGATGTCGGGCGCCGCCGACATCATGTTGTCGAGCACCGAGCGCCCGACGTCGAGGTTCTCGTGCTCCTGCGCGTAGTACCCGATCTTCAGGCCGTGGCCGGGCTCGATCTGCCCGGTGTCGGGGCGGTCGACGCCGGCGAGGATGCGCAGCAGCGTGGTCTTGCCCGCGCCGTTGAGGCCCAGCACGACGACCTTCGACCCGCGGTCGATCGCGAGATCGACGTCGGTGAAGATCTCCAGCGACCCGTACGACTTCGACAGGTTCGACGCCATGAGCGGCGTCTTGCCGCACGGCGCGGGCTTGGGGAACCGGAGCTTGGCGACCCGGTCCTCCTGCCGCACCTCTTCCAGGCCCGACAGCAGCTTCTCGGCGCGCGCCATCATCTGGTGCGCCGCGGCGGCCTTCGTGGCCTTCGCGCCGAACTTCGCCGCCTGCTGCTGCAGCGCGGTCGCCTTCTTCTCGGCGTTGGCGCGCTCCTTCTTGCGGCGCTCCTCGTCGGCCACCCGCTGACGCAGGTAGTTCTTCCAGTTCATGTTGTAGATGTCGATGACCTGGCGCATCGCGTCGAGGTAGAAGACGCGGTTGACGGTCTCGCCGACCAGCTCGACGTCGTGGCTGATGACGATGAGCCCGCCCTTGTAGCCCTTCAGGAACTCGCGCAGCCACACGACGCTGTCGGCGTCGAGGTGGTTGGTGGGCTCGTCGAGGATCATCGTGCCGGCATCCGAGAAGAGGATGCGCGCCAGCTCGATGCGACGCCGCTGGCCGCCGGAGAGCGTGCGCAGCGGCTGGTCGAGGATGCGGTCGGGCAGCGACAGGTTGTGGGCGATGGACGCCGCCTCGGCCTCGGCCGCGTAGCCGCCGAGCGCCTCGAAGCGCTCGGTGAGGTGCGCGTAGCGGCGCATGGCCTTGGCCGCGGCATCCTGGTCGTCGGACGCCATCGCGAGGGATGCCTCGTGCATGCCGATCGCGAGCGTGCCGAGGCCGCGCGCGTCGAGGATGCGCGTGCGCGCGAGCATGTCGGGGTCGCCCGAGCGCGGGTCCTGCGGCAGGTAGCCGAGCTCGCCGGAGCGGTCGACCGAGCCGGCGGAGGGCAGCACGTCGCCGGCGAGCACCTTCGTCAGGGTCGTCTTGCCCGCGCCGTTGCGGCCGACCAGGCCGATCTTGTCTCCGTCGGAGACGCGGAACGACACGTCCGACATGAGCGTCCGCGCGCCCACGCGGATCTCGAGGTCGTGCACGGCGAGCACAGCGGACGTCCGTTCTTCGATGGCGGGGAGGGAGGCCGAGCGGCCGAAGGCCCCAGTCTACCGGCGCACGCGGTTCGCGGCCGCCCAGCTGCTGCACCCCGGCATCCCGGCCGCCCGCGAACGTCGCAGAGTCGCGCGGACTTCGGAGGATTTCGCGAGGATCCTGCGAAGCACGTCGGATTCTGCGAGGTTCGTCGGGTCCGATCCGGGCCGGCGGATGCCTGTGACGGCAGGTTTCTGGACCGCGTCCAACAACGGGCGCGCACCGCTTAGGCTGGTCGCGACGCGCGCCACCGGGCGCGCGCACGAACGCCTAGGAGCAGCAATGTCCCTCGCCGCCGCACCGCGCCGCCGTGTGCTCGCCGACCTCGTCGCCCGCCCGTCCGACCGCTCGCGCGCACTCCTGGCCGACGCGGCGCTCGTGCTCGCCGGCGTGGCCCTCGTGGCGCTGCTGGCGAAGGTCTCGTTCTTCATCGGGCCCATCCCGATCACCGGCCAGACGCTCGGCGTCATCGTCGTGGGCGCTGCCCTCGGCGCGCGGCGCGGCGCCGCGAGCCTCACGGCCTACCTGGTGGCGGGCCTGGCCGGCCTGCCGGTCTTCGCCGGCCCGATCGCCGGACCCGTGTACGTGCTCTCGCCGTCGTTCGGCTTCATCCTCGGCTTCATCCCGGCCGCGTTCGTCGCGGGGTGGTTCGCAGAGCGCGCCTGGGACCGCAAGCCCTGGCTGGCGTTCGTCGGGTTCGTCGCGGCGAGCGTCATCCCGTTCCTGATCGGCGTGCCGTACATGGCGCTGATCCTCGCCGTCGTCGTCGGGGCCGACGTGACGCTCGCCTCCGTGCTCGACGCCGGCGTGTGGCCGTTCATCCTGCCGGGCCTCCTCAAGGCCGCCTTCGCCGCGCTGCTCGTCCCCGCAGCCTGGGCGCTCGTGCGCGCCGTCGACAAGCGCAAGGGCTGACGGCGCCGGCCGACCGCCGCTCACGTCGAAACAGTGTTGCGATGCGTCGCGGTTCGCGTACGATGGCGGCGGTAACCTTAGGCTTACCTAACCCGCTTCTCGTTCTGCCGATCCCGACCACGGAGGACCTCTTGACCCGTCTACGCACCGCGACCGTCGCTCTCGCGGCCGCCGCCGCCCTGCTCCTCTCCGGCTGCGCCGCCGGCGCTTCCGACTCCGACTCGTCCTCCGCCGACAGCGGCGGCGAGGGCTTCCCCGTCACGATCGAGCACGCCTATGGCGAGACGACGATCGAGTCCAAGCCCGAGCGCATCGCGACCGTCGCATGGGCCAACCACGAGGTGCCGCTGGCGCTGGGCGTCGTCCCGGTCGGCATGAGCAAGGCCACGTGGGGCGACGACAACGACAACGGCGTGCTGCCGTGGGTCGAGGACAAGCTCGACGAGCTCGGTGCCGACACGCCGGTGCTGTTCGACGAGACCGACGGGATCGACTTCGAGGCCGTCGCCGACACGAAGCCCGACGTCATCCTCGCCGCGTACTCGGGCCTCACGAAGGACGAGTACGAGAAGCTGTCGAAGATCGCCCCGGTCGTGGCCTACCCGGAGGTCGCCTGGGGGACCTCGTACGAGGACATGATCCGGCTCGACTCGACCGCCATCGGCCTCGCCGACGAGGGCGAGCAGCTCATCGAGGACCTCCATGCGAAGGTCGACGCCGCCCTCGCGAAGCAGCCCGCGCTCGCCGACAGCAGCGTGCTGTTCTCCTTCATCGACCCCGCCGACTTCAGCCAGATCGGCTTCTACACGAGCCACGACACCCGGCCGGGCTTCCTCGAGAGCCTGGGGCTCCCGACGCCGCAGGTCGTGGCCGACGAGTCGGCGAAGACCGACGACTTCTACGTCTCGGTCAGCGCCGAGGAGGCCGACCGGCTCTCCGACGTCGACCTGTTCGTCACGTACGGCGAGGCCGACGGCGCGCTGATCGCGCAGCTCCAGGCCGACCCGCTGCTGTCGAAGATCCCCGCGATCGCTGCCGGTCGCATCGCGATCCTGGAGAACTCCACGCCGCTGGCCGCCTCGGCGAACCCGTCGCCGCTGTCGATCGGCTGGGGCATCGACGAGTACTTCGCTCTGCTCGCCGGCACCCTCGGCTAGACCGGGTGAGCGTCTCCGTCAGGAGTGCGCCGCCGCCGGATGCCGCGACCCTGCGGCGTCCGGCGACGGTGCGCCTGCTCTGGCTCGTCACGGGCCTGGGAGTGCTGGCGGCGCTGTGCGCGGCATCCGTCGCCTTCGGCGTGCGCGAGGTGTCGTTCGGCGACATCCTCGCCGCGCTGGGCGGTGACACCGAGACGATCGCGCAGGCCGCGGTGGTCAAGCGGATCCCGCGCACGGTCCTCGCGATCCTGGTCGGCGCCGCGCTGGCGCTCTCCGGCGCGACCATGCAGGCGGTGACCCGCAACCCCCTCGCCGACCCCGGCATCCTCGGCGTCTCGGGCGGCGCGTCGCTCGCGGTGGTGTGCGGCATCGCCTTCTTCGGCCTCTCCGATCCGTCGCTGACGATGGCCGTCGCCATCGGCGGAGCGGCCGTCGCGGCCGTCTTCGTCTACGCGGTGGGCTCGCTCGGCCGCGGCGGCGCGACGCCGCTCAAGCTCGCCCTCGCCGGGGCCGCCGCGTCGGCGGCGTTCATGTCGCTCGTGAGCGCCGTGCTCCTCCCTCGCGTGGACATCATGGAGACCTTCCGCTTCTGGCAGATCGGCGGGGTCGGCGGCGCGACCTGGGAACGCATCGGCGCCGTCGTCCCGGTGCTCGCCGCCGGCGCACTCGTCTGCGCTCTGTGCGCGCGCGGGATGAACTCGCTGGCGCTCGGCGACGACCTGGCCACGGGCCTCGGCGAGAACGTGTTCCGCACGCGCGTGATCGCCTCCGCCGGCGCCGTGATCCTGTGCGGCGCGGCGACCGCGGTCGCCGGTCCCATCGGCTTCGTCGGCCTCGTCGTGCCGCACATGTGCCGCCTGCTGGTCGGCACCGACCACCGCTGGCTGCTGCCGTTCTCGACGATCGCGGGCGCCGCGCTCCTGGTCGCCGCCGACGTGGTGGGGCGCGTCGTCGCCCGTCCCGAGGAGATCGCGGTGGGCATCGTCACCGCTTTCGTGGGCGCGCCGTTCTTCATCTGGATCGTGCGCCAGCAGAAGGTGCGCGAGCTGTGACCGCCGTCTCCGTCGCCGCCGTCGTCGCGGGCCGCCGCGCGCGGATGCGCCGGCGCGCCGTCGCGACCGGTGCGCTCGCGGTCGCGATCGTCGTCGTGTTCGCCCTGAGCCTCATGATCGGCAACACCTTCTACGGTCCGATCGAGGTGGCCCGCGTCATCCTCGGCGAGACCGTCCCCGGCGCCTCGTTCACCGTCGGCGAGCTGCGCCTCCCCCGCGCCGTGATGGGGCTGCTCGCCGGCTTCGCGTTCGGCATCGCCGGCGTGACCTTCCAGACCATGCTGCGCAACCCCCTGGCATCCCCCGACATCATCGGCATCAGCTCGGGCGCGAGCGCCGCCGCCGTGTTCGGCATCATCGTCCTCGCCGTCGACGAGACGACCGTGTCGCTGCTGGCGCTCGGCGGAGCGATCCTCACCGCCGTCGCGATCTATCTCCTCGCCCATCGCGGCGGCTTCGCCGGCACGCGGCTGATCCTCATCGGGATCGGGGTCGCGGCGATGCTCGACAGTGTCGTCACCTACGTCCTCTCGAAGGCGCCGGCCTGGGACCTGCAGGCGGCGATGCGGTGGCTCACCGGCAGCCTCAACAGCGCCAACTGGGAGAGCACCGCCCCGCTGCTGCTCGCCTCGATCGTCTTCGTCCCGCTGCTGCTGGCCCAGGGGCGTCCGCTCGGCGTGCTGCGGCTCGGCGACGACTCGGCGGCGGGCCTCGGTGTCGCCGTCCGCGGCACGCGCGTGCTCGCGATCCTCGCCGCCGTCGCCCTCCTCGCCTTCGCGACCGCCGCGAGCGGGCCGATCGCGTTCGTCGCGTTCATGGCCGGCCCGATCGCCGCGCGCATCATCGGACCCGGGGCGTCGCTGCTCCTGCCGTCCGCCTTCGTCGGCGCCCTCCTGGTGCTGCTCGCCGACCTCGTCGGCCAGTTCGCGTTCGGCAACCGCTACCCGGTCGGCGTCATCACGGGCGTCCTCGGCGCCCCCTATCTCATCTACCTCCTCGTCAGGATGAACCGCTCCGGAGGCTCGCTGTGACCGAATCCCACCGGCTCTCGGCCGAGGCGCTGACCCTCGCCTACGGCGCCCGCACGATCGTGGAGGGCCTGAGCGTCGGCATCCCGCCCG
>NZ_JBDIAB010000156.1:0-7099 GCF_039812165.1 Microbacterium sp. | reverse complement strand
CGAGTCACTGCGCTACCGCCCACTCACTGCGCACCAGCACAGTGACCCGGAGCTACGGCAGTGACTCGCGGGAAGGGAGCGCGGGAAGGGAGCGCGGGAAGGGAGCGCGGGAAGGGAGCGCGGGATGCCGGAGCGAGCGCGCTAGAGGGAGCGCTCGGCGGCCTCGACCACGTTCGTCATGAGCAGCGCGACCGTCATGGGCCCCACTCCCCCGGGATTGGGCGAGAGCCAGCCCGCGACGTCCTCGACGCCGGGAGCCACGTCGCCGTAGACCCGGTCCTTGCCCGTCTCGGGATCGGTCTCGCGGGTCACGCCCACGTCGAGCACGGCGGCGCCCGGCTTGACGTCCTCGGCGCGCACGAGGTGTTTGACCCCGGCAGCCGCGACGATCACGTCTGCCTGGCGCAGGTAGGACGGCAGGTCGACCGTGCCGGTGTGGGTCAGGGTGACGGTCGCGTTCACCGCACGACGCGTCAACAGCAGGCCGATCGACCGGCCGATCGTCACGCCGCGGCCGACCACGACCACGTGCTTGCCCTTGAGGTCGTAGTCATTGCGCAGCAGCAGCTCGATCGCGCCCCGCGGCGTGCACGGCAGCGGCGAGTCGATGCGCCCGTTGACGTTGAGCACGAGCCGCCCGAGGTTCGTGGGATGGAGGCCGTCGGCATCCTTCGCGGGGTCGATCCGCTCCAGGATCGCGTCGGTGTCGAGGTGCTTCGGCAGCGGCAGCTGCACGATGTACCCGTGGCAGGCCGGATCGGCGTTGAGCTCGTCGATGACCGCCTCGACCTCAGCCTGCGTGGCGTCGGCAGGGAGCTGCCGCTCGATCGAGTTCATCCCGATCGCGACGGACTGCTTGTGCTTCATGCCCACGTACAGCTGCGACGCCGGGTCGGCGCCCACCAGCACGGTCGCGATGCCGGGCACGATGCCCCGCTCGCGCAGGGCCGCGATGCGCTCGGCGAGCTCTGCCTTGATGTCGGCGGCCGCGGCGCGGCCGTCGAGCTTCTGAGCCGTCATTCCTGTGTCTCCCTCACTGTCTCGTCCCGCACCCCCGCCCGCCGCTCGACCGCGAGAGTGCGACTGTGCACCGAGAGTGCGTGCTGAGCCTGCTGTCTCGGTGCACCATTGCATTCTCGCGGTCAGCGGCGGGGGCGGGGTCGGGGCGGGGCGGATGCCGGCGGTCGGGCCGGACCGGGAGCCCACCGGCGCCGGGACCCCGGACCGGCTCGACGTTACTGCTGCAGGCCGGGGTAGAGCGGGAACGCGTCGGCCAGGGCGGCGACGCGCGCGCGCAGCGCCTCGACGTCGGCGCCCGGCTGCAGCGCGAGCGCGATCACGTCGGCGACCTCGGTGAACTCGGCGTCGCCGAAGCCGCGCGTCGCGAGCGCGGGCGTGCCGATCCGCAGGCCCGACGTGACCATCGGGGGGCGCGGGTCGTTCGGCACCGCGTTGCGGTTGACCGTGATGTGGATCTCGTGCAGCAGGTCCTCGGCCTGCTTGCCGTCGATCGCGGCGTCGCGCAGGTCGACCAGCACGAGGTGCACGTCGGTGCCGCCCGAGCGGACGGCGATGCCGGCATCCTTCACGTCCTGCTGGGTCAGCCGCTCGGCGAGGATCGCAGCTCCCCGGACGACGCGCTCCTGGCGCTCCTTGAACTCGGGCGTGCCTGCCAGCTTGAACGCGGTCGCCTTCGCGGCGATCACGTGCATGAGCGGGCCGCCCTGCTGGCCCGGGAACACCGCGGAGTTGATCTTCTTGGCGATGTCGGCGTCGTTGGTGAGGATGAAGCCCGAGCGGGGGCCGCCGATGGTCTTGTGCACCGTCGACGACACGACGTGCGCGTGCGGCACGGGCGACGGGTGCAGGCCCGCGGCCACGAGACCGGCGAAGTGGGCCATGTCGACCCACAGGAGCGCGCCGACCTCGTCGGCGATCGCGCGGAACGCGGCGAAGTCGAGCTGGCGCGGGTACGCCGACCAGCCCGCGATGATGACCTTCGGCTTGTGCTCGATCGCGAGGCGACGCACCTCGTCCATGTCGATGACCGAGGTCTCGGGGTTCACGCCGTACGCGACGATGTCGTACAGCCGGCCGGAGAAGTTGATCTTCATGCCGTGCGTGAGGTGCCCGCCCTGGTCGAGCGAGAGGCCGAGCAGCGTGTCGCCGGGGCGTGCGATGGCGTGCAGCACGGCGGCGTTCGCGGTCGCGCCGGAGTGCGGCTGCACGTTGGCGAACTCGGCGCCGAACAGCTCCTTGGCGCGCGCGATCGCGAGCTCCTCGGCGACGTCGACCTCCTCGCAGCCGCCGTAGTACCGGCGGCCGGGGTAGCCCTCGGCGTACTTGTTGGTCAGCACCGAGCCCTGCGACTGCAGCACAGAGACGGGCACGAAGTTCTCGGACGCGATCATCTCGAGGTACCCGCGCTGGCGCTCGAGCTCGCGGTCGAGGACCGCGGCGATCTCGGGGTCGACCTCGGCGAGCGGGGCGTTGAACAGGGAATCGGTCATGGCGCACTCCAAGCAGCGGGTTCTCATCGGCCCAGGCGTGCGGTCGATTCCGTGTCGGCTCGGTGGTCGGTCGCTCCCCGGTGGTGTCCCACCTCAACGCCAGTCGCGACCCCCTGAGCATAACGGATCGCGCGCGCCTCGGCCTGGGCTTCTGCTGGTCGCCGACGCGTGCCGAGGACGGGTCGCGGGCATGCCGGCGGGCGCGGTCAGCGGCACGCGCCCGGTCGCGGCGCTCGATCGACCCTCGTGCGGCCGCGCACCGGGTCGGCCTGGATCGGTCGACGCGTCGGCTGGTAGGCTTGCGAGGACGTTTGTTAGGAACCCTTACATAGCTCGCGGGATGCCGCATCCCCCATCGAACGGAGCGTCATGACCTCACCGGGGCCGGTGCCCGCGCCGCTCTCGCTCGACGCGCGCGCCGCCGCGCCGTTGCGCCTGGCCGGCGGCGTCGCGATCGACGGGCCCGCGGATGCCGCGGCCGCCCTCGAACGGCTGATCGCCGCCCGTACCGGCCTGCCCGTCGCCCTCGACGGCGCACCCGCACCCGCCCGCATCGCGCTGACGGTGACGGACGACGGCGCCCCCGAGTCGTACCGGCTGGCTGTCGACGAGCACGGCGCCACGATCGCCGGGGCTGATGCCGCGGGGCTCTTCTACGGCATCCAGACCCTCGCCCAGCTCATCGAGCGCGACGACGATGCGTGGACCGTGCCGGCCGTGCGCGTCGAGGACGCCCCGCGCTTCGCGTACCGCGGCGTGATGCTCGACGTCGCCCGCCACTTCCACCCGGTCGAGACGGTCAAGGCGTACATCGACCGCGCCGCGGGGCTGAAGTTCAACCACTTCCACCTGCACCTGAGCGACGACCAGGGGTGGCGTCTCGAGATCGCGAGCCGCCCCGAGCTGACCGCGCGTGCGTCGGGCAGCTCCATCGGGGGCGATCCGGGCGGCCGCTACACGCAGGACGACTATCGCGAGCTGGTCGCGTACGCGGCCGCACGCCACCTGACCGTCGTGCCCGAGATCGACCTGCCCGGTCACACGCACGCGGTGTCGCTCGCGTACCCGGAGCTGTCCGAGGAGCCCGTGCTGTCCGACGAGGTGCGCCGCGTCGTGCGCGAGTTCGGCGGCGACCTGCCCCGCAACGGCGCGCCCTACGACGGGCTGGCCGTGGGCTTCTCGTCGCTGCGGATCCACGACGAGGCGACGTACGCCTTCGTCTCGGACGTGCTCGCCGAGGTCGCCGCGCTGACCCCCGGTCCGTACCTGCACGTCGGGGGCGACGAGGCGCTCGGCACGCCGCCCGAGGACTTCGCGTACTTCGTCGAACGCGTCACGCGCATCGCCGCCGATACCGGCAAGACGCCGGTCAGCTGGCACGAGGCGGGTGCGATCGGCGACCGGCTCGCCGCCGGGACGATCGGCCAGTACTGGGGCTATCGCACGCCCACCGGCGGCATGGACGACAAGGCGCGCGCGTTCGTCGACCGCGGCGGGCGCGTGATCCTGTCGCCCGCCGACGCCGTCTACCTCGACATGGCCTACGCCGCCGACGCGCCGTTCGGCCTGCGCTGGGCGGGTGTCGTGGACGCGCGGCAGGCGTACGAGTGGGAGCCGGCGGAGGTCGTCGACGGCATCGGCGAGGCCGGCATCCTCGGCGTCGAGGCACCGCTGTGGACCGAGACGGTGCGCGACCTCGCCACGATCGACGCGCTCGCGTTCCCCCGCATCGCCGCCGCCGCCGAGGCCGCCTGGTCTCCCGCGCTCGGGACGACGCCGCAGCGCTCGTGGGCGTCGTTCCGCGAGCGCGTCGGCCGCCTCGCGCCGCTGTGGACCGCGCTCGGCATCGGCTACACCCCGCTCGACGACTTCCCCTGGGCGGTCGAGCAGCCCACGACGGACAGGAGCCTGACATGACCACCGTGCTGCACTCGGTCCGGCTGGTCGATGACGGCCGCGTGACGGATGCCGCGTGGATCGCCTTCGCCGACGGCACCGTCTCGGCGACCGGCACCGGCGACACCTGGCGCGCCCTCGCCGCAGCCGACGCGACCGCCGGCGTCGACGTCGTCGACGGCGGCAACCGGTACCTGACCCCCGGCTTCGTCGATCTGCACGGACACGGCGGCGGCGGTGCGGCGTTCGACGACGGCCCCGCCGCAATCGCGACGGGGCGAGCGATCCACCGCGCCCACGGCACGACGCGCGCCGTCGTCTCGCTCGTGACCGCGTCGATCGACGACCTCGCCGCGCGGGCCGCGATGGTCGCCGACCTCGCCGAGCGCGACGCGACGATCCTCGGCTCGCACCTGGAGGGCCCGTTCCTCGACCCGGGGCACAAGGGCGCGCACACCGAGAGCCTGCTGCGGCCGGCGGACCCGGCATCCGTCGACCGCCTCCTCGCCGCGGGCCGCGGCACGATCCGGCAGGTGACGCTCGCCCCCGAGCTGCCCGGCGCGCTCGATGCCATCCGCCGCTTCGTCGCGGCGGGCACGGCCGTCGCCGTCGGCCACACCGGAGCCGACGCCGCGCAGACGGCCGCGGCGTTCGACGCCGGCGCGACGCTCCTCACGCACGCCTTCAACGCCATGCCCGGCATCCACCATCGGGCCCCGGGGCCGATCGTGGCCGCGATGGGCGACGGACGGGTGACGCTCGAGGTGATCGCCGACGGCATCCACGTGCACCCCGACGTGATCCGGCTCGCGTTCGCCGGCGCACCGGGGCGCATCGCGCTCATCACCGATGCGATGGCGGCGGCGGGCGCCGCCGACGGCGGCTACGTGCTGGGCGGGCTCGCGGTCACCGTCGTCGACGGCGTGGCGCGTCTCGACGAGGGCGGCACGATTGCCGGGTCGACGCTCACGCAGGATGCCGCGCTCCGCCTCGCCGTCGACTGCGGCGTGCCGCTTCCCGAGGCCGTGGCGGCGCTGACCGCCGTGCCGGCCCGCGCGCTCGGCCTCGGCGACCGGTTCGGGAGCCTGCGCGCGGGCGCCGCCGCCGACGCGGTGCTGCTCGACGACGATCTCCGGGTCGAGGCGGTCTGGGTCGACGGCATCCGGGTCGCGGACGACTGAGCCGGGGCGTTCGTGCGCCCGGGCGCCGTCCGAGCAGTGGACGTCCACGCCGTGCGTCGCGGTGCCGACGGCCTCCGCACCAGCGGCGCGCCGACGACCGCCGCCGAATGGTGAAGGGCGGCCGATCCCCCGATCGACCGCCCTTCCGTCCCCCGCGAGTGGCCGGGTCGCCCTCCCCCGAGAGCTTCCCGACCACCCGTCAGATGGCCCCGTTCCTCCCCGCCATCACCTCGTTCGCACGTCCCCCCGGACCGTCCGAGCGAGAGCCTTCTTACTCATGGGATGCACTCCGTCCGGGTCTATTACGCGACTTCAGAAGTTTTTCCGGAACTTTCCCGGAGCCGGCGCGCGCGAAGGCACTCGCCCCGAGCCGTCGCCGAGACGGGCCGTCCGCGCGCCGAGGGGGCTCCCGCGAGCGGCCCTCACGGGCGAGAATGGAGGTTCCGGGGTGAGAATGGAAAAGGCGCGTCATGAACGCGCCCCGCGCGCGTCTCATAGAAGACCACGTGGGCCGACCCGAAGGAACACCGATGGACCCGAACTCCGACGTGCCGCGCGACGTCTCCGACATCGCCGATGCGGACCTCGTCCTGCGCACCCGCTCGGGGGACAGCGACGCCTTCGGAGAGCTGTGGCGGCGCCACTACCGCTCGGGCATCACGGTGGCCCGGTCGGTCACCTCGACGCTCGACCCGGACGACCTCGTGCAAGAGGCCTACACGCGCATCTACCAGTCGATCGTCAAGGGCGGCGGACCCACCGGATCGTTCCGCGCCTACCTGTTCACGAGCATCCGCAACACCGCCGCGGGCTGGGGGCGCGCGCGCCGCGAGACCGCGATCGACGAGATCGAGGAGTTCGAGGACCCGCAGACCTCCGACCAGGCCACCGACGAGGCCCTCGACCGCAGCCTCACGCATCGCGCGTTCCGCAGCCTCCCGACCCGCTGGCAGGAGGTGCTGTGGTACTCCGAGATCGAGCAGATGAAGCCGGCCGAGATCGCCCCGCTCCTCGGCATGAAGGCGACGGCCGTCGCGCAGCTGACGTTCCGCGCGCGCGAGGGTCTGCGCGAGGCGTGGATCCAGGCGCACCTCAACTCGGTCGCCGACGGATCGCCCTGTCAGTGGACCATCGAGCGGCTCGGCGCATACGCGCGCAACAACCTCGGCCGGCGTGACCACGGCAAGGTCGAGGCTCACCTCGCCGACTGCGCGCGCTGCGCGATCGTGGCGTCCGAGGCGAAGGACGTCTCGCACCGCCTCGCGCTGATCCTGCTGCCCCTCGCGATCGGCGGCGGAGCGGCGACGGCCTACCTCGCGACGGTTCAGGGCGGAGCAGCGCCCATCGTGGCCCTGGCGGCCGGCACGACGCCGATGTGGCCGGGTGCCACGGTCGCGGGGCAGGATGCCGCGGGTGCCGCAGCCGGCTCCGCGACGGGCTCCGGCGGCTCGGGCACGCTGGTCGGCGCGGGTGCGGGCACCGGCTCCGGCGGTTCGGGCGCGGTCGGCGGCG
>NZ_JBDIAB010000155.1:0-7176 GCF_039812165.1 Microbacterium sp. | reverse complement strand
CGGGCTCGACCCGGCGGATGCCGCGGTCATCGGGCACGTGTACGACATCGCCCGCGAGATCGTGCCCGACGCCGAGCAGGGGCTCGGCTACGGCATGCCCGCCCTCGTCTACCGCGGCAAGTCGCTGCTGTCGGTCATGCGGGCCAAGAAGCACGTCGGCGTGTACCCGTTCAGCCCTGCCGCGATCGCGGCGATCGAGGGCATGCCGGGAGGCCTCGACCGAGCGAAGGGCACGATCCGGTTCGCTCCGGAGGAGCCGCTGCCGGATGACACGGTCCGTGCGCTGGTGCTCGCGCGCAAGGCGCAGATCGACGGCTGACGGACCGCGCCCCTCCCACGCGATGCGGGGAGGGGCGCGGGACCGGCGTCAGAGCGTGCGCGCGAACGGGTCGAAGTCGGCGGGCACCGCGGGCACGGGCGCGACCGTGCTGGCCACCTCGACCACCTCGCCGGTGGCGATGGACTCGCCCGCCGAGAGCATGATGTCGAGCACGTGATAGCCGAGCTCGCCGCTGGCGACGTGCGGACGGTCCTCGGCGATCGCACGGACCATGTCGAGCAGGCCGAGGCCGCGGCCGGGGCCGAGACCCTGCTGCACGATCTCGATCTGCTCCTGCGAGAAGTCGAAACCGTCGGCGATCGCGGTCATCGGCCGCACGAGTGCGCTGCTGCCCTCGAACGTGTTCGGGTCGGGCAGGATGAGCGAGCCCTCGGTGCCGTGGATCTCGAGGAATCCGTGGCGTTCCAGCGCCGAGTCGAAGCTCAGCATCGACTGCGACTGCTGCCCGCCGTCGAAGGAGACGAGCACCGACACGGTCGTCGGAACCTGCACCGGGAAGGCGGTGCCCGCGAGCGGGCCCATCTTCGGCGCCCGCTCCGGACGGGGCTTCGAACCGAACGCGGCGACGCGGTCGGCGGCGCCGAACAGGCTCACCAGCGCGCTGAAGTAGTACGGCCCCATGTCCATGAGGGGGCCGGCGCCCTCGGCGAAGAGGAACGCGGGGTTCGGATGCCACGCATCCGGCCCCTGCGTCTGGAACGCCGTCAGCGCGAACATCGGCGTGCCGATGAGGCCGTCCTGGATCGCGCGCTTGGCCGTCTGGAAGCCCGGGCCGAGGACGGTGTCGGGAGCCGATCCGATCCGCAGCCCTGCGGCGGCGGCGTCGCGCAGGAGCGCGGCCGTGCCGTCGCGGTCGAGTCCGAGCGGCTTCTCGGTCCACACGTGCTTGCCCGCCGCGATCGCCTTGCCCGACACCTCGACGTGCGCCGCGGGGATCGTGAGGTTCACGACCAGCTGCACGTCGGGGTGCGAGAGGACGTCGTCCACGGTGCCCGACTCGGGGACGCCGTGCTTCTCGGCCTGCGCGCGGGCGCGGTCGGTGTCGAGGTCGCCGAGGATGACGACACGGACGTCCGGGAACGAGTTCAGGTTCTCGAGATAGGTGTCGCTGATGACCCCGACCCCGATGAAGCCGATGCCGACGGGCCCGCTCATGCGATGAACCCCCCGTCGCGGAGGAACGCGTAGCTGGCCGCGATGTCGTCGAACACGTCGCCCGGAGCCCGGTCGTACTCGATGACCGCGTACTTCAGGTCGGCAGCGGCGTGCAGCGACTCGGCGAGCGGCACCTGCGCCGTGCCCGCGCGACGCTGGTCGAGGCTGTCGGTGCCGAACGCGGGAGCGCCCGGCGCCCACGGATTGCTGGCGGGGACGACGCCGTCCTTCACGTGCACGGCCACGAGGCGCGGGCCGAGCGCACGAACGAGCGCGGGGACGTCCTGCCCGCCCGTGAGGGCCCAGAACAGGTCGAGCTCGAGGAGGACGCGCTCGTCGGTCAGCGCGACGAACCGCTCGTACGCGGACTGCCCGTCGAACGAGGCCACGAACTCCTGTGCGTGGTTGTGGTAGCCGACGGTGAGCCCGAAGCCCGCGGCGACCTCGGCCGCCTGGTTCAGACGCTCGGCGATGTCGGTGACGCCCTCCTCGGTCAGCCAGCGCGCCGGGTCCACGAACGGGTCGATCACGGTCTGGATGCCGATGGTGGCGGCCGCCTCGAACACGACCTCCGGCGCGGGAGTGGGGATGGAGCCGTCCGGCGTCCACAGTTCGTCGGACAGCAGCGGGGCGTGTCCGGTGGGGGCGGCCAGGCCGCTGGCGTCGAGGGCGGCACGGATCTCGGCGGGCTGGCGCACGAAGTCGAAGGCCTCGACGTTGCGCAAGCCGATCGCGGCGAGCTTGTCGAGCGACCCCTGCGGGTCGGCGGTGAACTGCTCGGCGAGTGTGTACAGCTGGACGGACGCTACCGGTAGAGACATGGAGAAAGGACCTCGCTTCGTTACGACAGAGCGCCCGGAATGCGCCCCGCCGCAACAGTATCAACTCCGCCCGACGCCGGGGACCCGGCGTGACGAACGCCACGGGCGCGCCGCGGAGGGCGCCTCATTACAATCGCCGCTGAAGGGAGTGCCCATGTCCGTCTCTCCGATCGCGGGTGGCTCTCGACCCGTTGCAACCGTCCGCGACCCGTTCGAGGCGACCTCGTGAGCGCGCTGCGCGCCGGGTTCCTCGGCGGCGGGTTCATGGCCACCGTCCACACGCGCGCGGCGCGTGCGGCGGGGGCCGAGCTCACCGCGCTGGCCAGCTCGTCGGCCGAGCGTGCCGCCGCCGCGGCGGCGGCGCTCGGCGTCGAGCGCGGTGCAGCCGACATCGCCGACGCGATCGCAGCATCCGACGTCGTGCACGTGTGCACCCCGAACGCCGACCACGCGGCCCACGCGCACGCCGCGATCGCCGTCGGCAAGCACGTCGTCTGCGAGAAGCCGCTCGCGACGAGCGTGGCCGACGCGCGGTCGCTCGTCGAGGCGCTCGACGCCGCGGGGCTCGTCGGCGCCGTGCCGTTCGTGTACCGCTTCCACCCGATGGTGCGCGAGGCGCGCGCTCTCGTCGCCTCCGGTGAGCTGGGCGTGATCCTGAGCGTCGACGCCGCCTACCTGCAGGACTGGATGCTGCTGGAGACCGACGGCAACTGGCGCGCGACGGGCGACGCCGGGGGAGCGTCCCGCGCGTTCGCCGACATCGGCTCGCACCTGTGCGACCTGCTCGAGTTCGTCACCGGCGACCGCATCGTGCGGCTGTCGGCGCGCACCCGCACCGTCTACGCCGAGCGCGACGGCAAGCGCGTCGCCAACGAGGACATCGCGGCGCTGCTCGTCGAGCTCGGGAACGGGGCGCTCGGCACGCTGCTGGTGTCGCAGATGGCGGCCGGCCGCAAGAACGGGCTCGTCTTCGAGCTGCACGGCTCGACGCACGCGGCCCGGTTCGAGCAGGAGCGGCCCGAGGAGCTGTGGATCGGCGGGCGCGACACGTCGCAGCTGCGCCTGCGGGATGCCGGCGCGCTCAGCCCCGACGCCGCGCGCCTGTCGATCGTCCCGCCGGGGCATCCGATGGGCTACCAGGACGCGTTCAACGCCTTCGTGCGCGACGCCTACGCCGCCGTGCGGGGCGAGACGCCCGACGGGCTGCCGACGTTCCGCGACGGGCTGCGCGCGGGCATCGTCACCGAAGCCGTGCTGCGCTCCGCCGCCGACGGCGGAGCCTGGACCGACGTCCCCACCCCGTGAGCCCCGACCTTCCGAAGGAGCTGCCATGACCACCGGATCGCGCCCGGTCACCCTGTTCACCGGCCAGTGGGCCGACCTGCCGTTCGAGGAGGTGGCCGGTCTCGCCGCCGAGTGGGGCTACGACGGCCTCGAGATCGCGGCATCCGGCGACCACCTCGACCTCGAGCGCGCCGACGAGGACGACGCGTACGCGCGCTCGCGCCTGGAGATCCTCGACCGGCACGGGCTCAAGGTCTACGCGATCTCGAGCCACCTCGCGGAGCAGGCGGTCTGCGACGACCCGATCGACTTCCGCCACCAGGCGATCGTCCGCGACGACGTGTGGGGCGACGGTGAACTCGTCCGCCGAGGTCAGCCGTCGCGCCGCACCTCGAAGCCGGTGTCGCCGGTGGGCGTGGCCTCGGTGACCCGCGCGTCGCGCACGCGACCCCAGCGCGGGCCGCGCGCCATCCAGCCCAGCACGCGGTCGACCTGCTCGTCGGTGCCCTCGACCTCGGCCTCGACGCTGCCGTCGTAGCGGTTGCGGACCCAACCCGACACGCCGGCATCGGTCGCCACGTGCTGCATCGTGTACCGATAGCCCACGCCCTGCACCTCGCCGGTCACCACCACGTGCACGCGTCGCATGACTCCATCGTGCCCTGCGGGTGATGAGGATGCGAGCGGCTCAGAGCCGGGGGATGTGGCGCTCGTCGATCTCGACGACCTTCGCGACGCGCCGCGCGTACTTCTCCTCGGTGTCGCCGAGCCAGTCGGTGGTCATCCAGGCCTTCGCGACCTCCATCGCGAGGGCCGATCCGATGATCTTGCCGCCGATGCACAGCACGTTGGTGTCGGAGTGCGAGCGTGCGAGCGTGGCGCAGAACGGGTCCTGGGCGACGGCCGCGAAGACGCCGGGCAGCTTGTTGGCGATCATCGCCGACCCGTAGCCGACGCCGTCGACGAACAGCCCGCGGTCGACCTCGCCGTTCGCGACGGCCAGCGCGGCCGGGTACACGTGATCGGGCAGGTCGCACGCCTGCTCGTCGTGGGCGCCGAAGTCGACGACCTCGTGCCCCTCGCTCCGCAGCCAGGCTGCGATCTCGTTCTTCAGTGCCGTTCCGGCGTGGTCGTTGGCCATGGCGATGCGCATGAGCCCACCGTAGCGGTGCGGGTCCGACGCGTGCACGGGCGCCCGCCCGGCTCGTGCTCGGCGGAATGAGCCCTCGATTCCGGCATCGCGCACCACGCGGACCGCGCGCTCCCGGGCGCTCAGGACGCGGGATGCCGTTCCAGGCCGCCGCTCAGCGCATGCAGCAACCGGGAGAGGTGGCGGATGTCCTGCACCGGCCACGTCGACAGGCTCGCGTCCATCGCGCGACGGCGACCGGTCTGCGCGGCGGACAGCTGCGCGCTGCCGTGCTCGGTGAGCGCCAGCAGCTGCGCCCGCCTGTCGTCGGGGTCGGGAGTCCGCGAGACCAGGCCCAGACCCTCCAGCTCGGTCACGGCGCGGCTGAGCTGGCCCTTGTCGAGGCCGAGCTCGTCGGCGAGCGCCGACAGCGTGCACCCCGACCGCCGCGCGATCGTCGTGAAGACCTTGTAGGCGCCCGGCTGCAGCCCGGGACTCACCGCGTTCGCCGCCTCGGCGATCGCCTTGCGCGCCCGGACGAACAGGGCGCTGAACTCGGCCTCCAGCTCGTGCACGGCGGCATCCCGGTCGGCGTCGTCCGCACCCGCCGCGTTCCGGTCGGCGTCGTCGGCGCCCGCCGCATCGGGCGCGCGGCGGTCGCGGTCGATGCCCTCCGCCCGAGTCTCCTCCCGCATGGCGTCGAGCGTATCGCCCTGCCGGTCAGGCATCGCGGCGTCCCTCGGTCGTGGCATCCGGGTCGATCGTCGCGATCGAGCCCGTCGCCGCCTCCATGCCCGCGGGCACCGACACCGTCGCGAGGTCCGCCTCGCCCGCGGTGACGCGCTCGCTCGTCGTCATGCGCGTGAGCGGGATGTTGGGGAGGAACAGGATCGCGACGAAGCTCAGCACCGCGAACGGCACGGCGATGAGGAACGAGTGCGAGATGCCCTGCGCGTACACGTCCTCGACGATGATGCGCACCGCGTGGGGGAGGGTCGACACCGCGGGGAGCGTGCCCGACTGCAGCTGGGCGGCGACGTCGGCCCCCTGGCTGCCGAGGCTCGCGATGGCCTCCATGAGCGCGGTCTTGTTCGCGGCGAACAGGTCGACGACGCGCGCGGCGAGGGCCGCGCCCATGACCGCGACGCCGACGGTGCCGCCGAGGCTGCGGAAGAAGGTGACGCCCGAACTGGCGACGCCGATCTCGGACGGGTCGGCGGTGTTCTGCACGATGAGGACGAGGTTCTGCATCGTCATGCCGACGCCCGAGCCCATCAGGAACATGTACAGCGAGACGAGCAGGAAGTTCGTGTCGTAGTGGAGGGTCGTGAGGAGCACGAGTCCCAGCGTCAGCAGGATCGAGCCGACGACGAGGTAGCCCTTCCAGCGGCCGAAGCGGCTGATGAGCTGTCCCACGACGATCGAGGCGACGAGCAGTCCGCCGATCATCGGGATGGTCATGAGGCCCGCCTCGGTGGGGGTCGCCCCGCGCGCCATCTGCATGTACTGGCTCAGGAAGACGGATGCCCCGAACATCGCGATGCCGGTCGCGATCGACGCGAGCACCGACAGCGTGAAGGTGCGGTTGCGGAAGAGGCGCAGGGGCACGAGCGGCTCGGCGCTGCGGAGCTCGGCCACGACGAACAGCACGGCGGCGAGGATCGCGCCGCCGACCATGAGCACGGTCTGCAGGCTCCACCAGTCGTAGTCGCGGCCGGCTCCGGTGACCCAGACGAGCAGCAGCGAGACGGCGACCGACAGCAGCACGGCGCCGACCACGTCGATGCGGACCTTCCGCGGACGTCGCGCGATGTGCAGCGTCGTCTGCAGCACGATGAGCGCCGCGATCGCGAACGGGATCGCGACGTAGAAGTTCCAGCGCCAGCCGAACGCGTCGGTGATGACGCCGCCCAGGAGCGGGCCGCCGATCGTCGCGAGCGCCATGACCGCGCCGAACAGGCCCATGTACCGGCCGCGCTCGCGCGGGCTGATGATGTCGGCCATGATGATCTGGCTGAGCGCGGCGAGGCCGCCGGCGCCGATGCCCTGCACGGCGCGGAAGGCGATCAGCATCGACGCGTCCTGCGCGAGGCCCGCCGCCGCGGTGGCGAGCACGAAGATGGCGAGCGCGACCTGGATGAGCACCTTGCGGTTCAGGAGGTCGGCGAGCTTTCCCCAGATCGGGGTCGAGATCGCGGTGGTCAGCAGCGTCGCGGTGACGACCCACGTGAACGCGGCCTGATCGCCGCCGAGGTCGTGGACGATGACGGGGAGCGCGGTCGAGACGACCGTCGCCGAGAGCATCGAGACGAACATGCCCAGCAGCAGGCCGGACAGCGCCTCGAGCACCTGCCGGCGGGACATCGCCGGCACGTCGGGAGCAGACATGGAGATCCTTCGAGAGAGGAGCGGATGCCGCGGCGCCGGTGTCGCGGATGGTTGAACTT
>NZ_JBDIAB010000154.1:0-7308 GCF_039812165.1 Microbacterium sp. | reverse complement strand
CTGGTTCCAGTTGTCGGCAGCGCTGTCGCGGTCGCCCTCGATGGCGGTCTCGATCTGGGCGATCGCGGTGTCGGCGATCGCACGGATGCGGTCGCGCGCCGCGTACAGGGTCGAGCGGGCGTCCTGCAGCCCGCCGTGGGCGTTGCCCTGCGCCTGGCGCAGCCGCCAGAGGTCGTCCTCGATGCGCTCGATCGCGGCGGGCGACGCCTCGCTCGCCTGCGCGCGCACGAGGTCGCCCTCGCGGTCGGAGATGTCGTGCGGCAGCGAGTACGTGCGCTGCTCGTAGTACTCCGCGGTGCTCAGCGCGTCGCGCGCGTCGCGCTGGATCGGGCGCAGCTCGACGGCGTACGTCTGCAGCGCGGTGCCCGTGTCGCGATAGCGTCGCCGGGCCCGGCTGAGCGAGCGCGCGACCTCCGACGACGTCTGGGCGATCGCGTCGGTGGACTGGCTGGTCTGGCCGTCGACGATCGCCCGCAGCGACTCGGTGGCCCGCGCGATCGCCTCGGCCGCCGTCACGAGCGCGTCCGCGCGTGGCTCGAGCTGGTCGGGGCGCCCGACGAAGAGGTCCTCGAACTCCACCGACAGCGCGCTCATCCCTCGTCCTCCGACGACGTCGAGTCGTCCGACGACGTCGACTCCGGGGCGGCCTCCTCGGCCGACCGCTCGAGCTCGGCATCGACCTCCGCCATGGTCTCGATCACCGCGTCGAGCGCGTCGCGCAGGAACTCGAGCTTCTCCTCGAGCTTGCCCCGGTTGTAGTCCCAGTTGTCCGCGAAGTCGCGGACCTTGCCCGCGAGCCGGTGCTCGCCGGTGAGGTCCGCGACGTCCTGGCCCACCGTGCCCGCGCTCTGGAAGGTCTCCAGCGAGGTCACGACGCGGCCGCGGGCGAGCCGCAGCGCCTCGAAGTCCAGACTGAGATCCGGCATGTGTCCCCCCGATGTCAGTGAAGCCGTGTCGAAGAGACGACGGATGCCCCTCCCCGAGGCATCCGTCGCCCTCGCCGGACTACTGGCCCAGCTGGCTCGCCAGCTGCTCGTCGGTGGACTGGAGCGCCTGCGCGGCCTTCTCGAGGAACGAGGCCATGCCCTCGATGCCCTGGACGGTCTTGGTGGCGCCGGTGGAGAACTCGTTGTACGACGCGTCGAACGCACCCGACGCGCGCGTCGTGGTGAAGCCGTCCTGGACGAGCTGCGCGACCAGCTGGCGCAGGCGCTGCAGGTTCGCCTCGATCTCGGACTGCCCCGAGCGCAGGCGTGCGGCCGCCGAGTGCATCTGGTCGTACGTGACGTTCATGTTGGCCATGGGAGCCCCCTTCGTGTGTCCCGGTCTTCTCCGGGTTCGTGTGACCCGGGTGGTTCCGGGTGGTCTGTCGTTGTCGAGCGTACGGGCGGCCGTCGCGATCGCCCATGGGGAGAACTCCCCTACCCCTTGCCCTGCCCCGCCTGCGGCTCGGCCATGAGCGGGAACTGCACGCGCACGAGCTTGCCGCGGTGGGCCAGGATGCCGCGTCCCACCGGCAGCTCGCCGCGCATGAGCCGCGGGAACGGGGTCTTCAGCACGAGCTCGCCGTCGTGGGTCTCGGGCTGGAGGATCACGCCGCGGCGCGCGGACTTGATCTCGCCGAGCAGGCCGAAGCTGCTCGTCCACTCGGCCAGCTCGCCCGCGACGACGAGGAACGCCTCACCGCGGCCGGCGCGCTTGACGAGCGTCGAGAGGCCCATCTCGATGACCGACGTGGCGAACTCGCCGATGCCCTCCAGCGCCACGAGCGGCACCGGCCCGCCGTCTGCGACGGCGTCGGCCGCCTCGCCCACCGCGGTGAGCATCGCCATCGCGCGCGAGGCGGCGTCGGCCGTGTCCGTCCACGTCACGGCGGACGCCGCGGGCGAGCGCGGGTCGCCGATGTAGAACGCCGGCGTGCCGGGTCGCGCGCGCAGGGTCTGCGTGGCGATCGCCGCGAGGGCGTTGCTGCGGCCCGCTCCGGGCGAGCCGGCGACGATGAAGGTGCCGCTCGGCTCGATGCCGAACGGGCCGAGGTCGAGGTCGGACAGGCCGATCGCGACGCCGGCGCCGGCGGTCGCCGGCAGCTCGTCGACCGCGTACTCGGTGGGGAGCGACCGGATGCCGGGGGCCGGCGGCGTGCCGCGGCGGCGCATCGCGTCGGCCATGCGCTCGACCGAGATCGACTGCTCCTTGGTGCTGCGCGTGCCGCCGATGACGGCGAGCTGCGCCTCGTGGTCGTCGACGATCGCCCGGCCGGGCACGGCGTCGGGGCCGAGGACGTCGCGCGGCACGCCGAGCAGCGCGTAGCCGTCCTCGTCGGCCATGCGCAGCACGATGCGGCGCTGGATCATCGCCTGCAGCGAGATCGGCACGCTCTGGCCGCGGTCGGCGGTGAGGGCGACGTGGATGCCGAGACCCCGGCCGTCGGTCAGCACCTGCTGGAAGACGCGGTAGGTCTCGGCCCGTCCCGTGACGGCCTCGTAGGCGGCGCGGAAGGCCGGGAAGCCGTCGACCAGCACGAGGATGCGCGGCTCGTCGGGGCGCCCGGCGAGCGCCCGGTACTCGGTGAGGGTCGCCGCGCCGGCGGCCGCGTAGGCGTCGCCGCGGCGATCCAGCTCCGCGCGCAGCATCCCGAACAGCCGCTCGATGCGCTCCGCGTCGTCGCCGGGGATGACCGCGCCGACGTGCGGCAGCGCGTCGAGCATGCGCAGCCCGCCGGCGGCGGCGTCGACGCCGTACACGTGCACCGGGCCGCCGCGCGGGGTGATGCCGGCCGAGATCGCGAGCGTGCGCAGGGCCGTGCTCTTGCCGGTGCCGCCGGTGCCGAAGACCGCGAGGTGGCCCTCGGCGTCGGGCTCGAACGAGAACGGCACCTGGTCCTGCGCCTCGGGCAGGTCGACGACGCCGAGCACGAGGCGCTCGTCGGTGCGCTGCGGCAGCCGGGTCTGGTCGAAGCTCGGCGCGAGCTCGTCGAGCCAGGGGCGTCGCGGCCGGGCGATGCGGGCGAGCTCGGCGGCGTCGCCGAAGCGGTCGACGAGCAGCTGCTGGTCGTTCGGACCGAGGTCCTCGGTGACCGAGGCGGCCTCGACGGCGGGCGCCTCCCACGGCGCGCCGTCGCCGAGCCGGAACGGACGCACCTCGACGGCGGCCTCGACGGTGCCGCCGAGGCTCCAGCCGCCCGCGTACGCGGACTGGAACAGCGTCGTGCGGCCAGGACCGGTCTTCGCGATGCCGCGACCGGGGATGCCGGGGTCGAACAGCGCGGCATCCTTCGACCCGATGACGTCGTCGCTGTCGGTCTCGTCGGCCATGCGCAGGGCGACGCGCAGGTTGGTGTTGGCGCGCAGGTTGTCCTTGATGACGCCGGCGGGGCGCTGCGTCGCCATGATCAGGTGGATGCCGAGGGAGCGGCCGCGCTGGGCGATGTCGACGACGCCGTCGACGAACTCGGGGACCTCTTTGGCGAGCGCGGCGAACTCGTCGATCACGAGCACGAGCGCGGGCGGGGCGTCGGGGTCGGCGGCCTTCTCGAGCTCGAGCAGGTCCTTGGCCTTCTTGCGGTTGAACAGGCGCTCGCGGTGGTGCAGCTCCGCGCGCAGGCTCACGAGCACGCGGCGCACGAGGTGCGGGTTGAGGTCGGTGACGAGGCCCACGCAGTGCGGCAGGCGGATGCAGTCGGCGAAGGCCGAGCCGCCCTTGTAGTCCACGAACAGGAACGTGACGCGCTCCGGGCTGTACTCGGCGGCCATGCCGAGCACCCAGGCCTGCAGGAACTCGCTCTTGCCCGACCCGGTGGTGCCGCCCACGAGCGCGTGCGGCCCGTGCTGTCGCAGGTCGAGGTGCAGCGCGCCCTGAGCGCCCTGGCCGACGAGGGCGCGCAGCTTCGGCTGGTAGCCGCTGCCGGTGCGCGCGGAGTGCACGGAGTGGTTCTGCGTCCAGCGGTCGACGACGGCGGCCGCGCTCGTGGCCGTCTCGGGACCGAGCAGCTGCAGCAGCGGGATCGAGCGCGGCACGTCGCCGGCGTCCTCGGCGACGTCGGCGATGTCGGTCAGCCGCGCGAGCGCGCGCGCGACGACGCCGAACCGCGCCGCGTCGAGCGCCTCGGTGCGCAGCGGTGTCGTCGAGACGCCGAGGCGCACGAAGTGCGCGCTGTCGGGGCCGCCCGCCGGCAGCTCGACCCACGTCCGGCAGGCGGCCGGGAGGGCGGCGGAGGTCGCGGCCAGCCAGATCGGCAGGATGCCGCGACCCGCGGCGCGCTCGCTGAGCTGGATGAGCCGGCCGCGGTCGACGGGGGCGTCGGGGCCGATCAGCACCACGATCGCGGGCAGGGGCACGTCCGTCTCGGTGGAGCGCGACTCGCCCACCGCGGCGCCGGCGGCGGTGGCGGCGTCGGACGACTTGCGGGCGCCGAGGCGGGCCTGCGCGCGACCGCGCGCGTCGACGAGCTCCTCGAGCTGGGCGAGGAGGCGCCCGGCGGTCGCGGCGCTGTCGGCGATGGGCGCGGTGCCGAGGAGCTCCTCGGCGGCCCACGTGTGCGGCATCCACTTGAGGTCGCCGAACAGGTCGCGCGACCCCGGTCCGGCGAAGGCCGCGATGCGGACGTCGGAGGGGGCGTGGAGGCCCCCGAGCTGGGCGAGCAGGGCGCGGGCGAGGTCGGCGACGCGCGCGGGCTCGCCGGCGATGCCGAGCGCGCCGGCCTCGGGGAGCGACTCGAGGATCGGCACGTCGGCGACGTCGCGGAACCCGTCCACGACCTCGTCGAGGCGCGCGACGTAATCGGGGATGGCCTTGTCGCGCTGAGACGACGCGGCGACCGTGTTGCGGCTCGTCGCGGTGCCGTCGCCCAGGCGCACGTGCAGGAACGACCAGTGCTCGGGCCGGCGCGTCCACACGAGCGGCCCGCCGGCGAGGGCGCCGGCGCAGATCGGGTCGAGCTCGGGCACCTCGGCGCGGCGCACGGTGCGCTCGGCCACCCGCTCGCCCTCGAGCCGGTCGCGCAGCCGCGACAGCTGCTGCTCGAAGCGCTCCTTGTCGGCGCGCAGCTGCGCGCGCGCCTGCAGCCGGCTGGTGACCCAGGTGCCGAGCATGAGGAGCGGCGACGCGGCCACGAAGACGAGCGACATCGCCGACTGCGTCACCGCGTAGAGGATCGCGCCCATGAGGGCGGGGGCGAGCATCGCGAGCCACGGGAAGATCTGCGGCTGCGGCGGCACCGGCAGGTCGGTGCCGGGCAGCTCCTCGCCGAGGTAGCGCGCCTCGACGCGCGGCGAGCGCACGAACGCCACCTGCCGCGACGCGACCGGGCCCTCCGGCGCGCTCGCGTTCGCCTCGACGGCGACGAGCGTGTCGCCGAGCACGGCCTCCAGGCGCCCGTCGGTCGCGGTGAGGTGGGTGACCGGGCCGCCGTCGACGAGGATGCCGTTGGCGGAGTTCAGGTCGACGAGCTCGGCGCGGCCCTGCCCGATCTCCAGCCGCGCGTGGCGCTTGGAGACGAGCGGGTCGTCGAGGACCACGTCGCACTGCGCGTCGCGGCCGATGATCGTGACGTTGCGGCGCAGCGGCACGCGGCGGCCGGCGTCGGGGCCCGAGGCGACCACGAGCTCGCCGAGCCGCTGCCGCGGCTCGTAGTCGGCGGGGACCACGCGCACCGCCGAGCCGGCGGCCAGCTGCACGTGGGCGACCGTCGCGGCGGGATCGAGCACCTCACCGGCGCCCGGCGCGATCGTGCCGAACGCCTCGAGGGTGACGTCGAGACCGGCCGGCGGGGCGCCGTGCGGGTCGCGCTCCACGATCGCGCGAGCGACGTCGCCGACGGTGGCGTCGGCATCCGCCGTCACGACGATGTCCTCGTTCGGCCCGTCCGGCCGCACGAGGGTGGTGCGCAGCCTCATGCGCCGCCCTCCCCGGTGTCGTCGGCCGCGTCGGCCGTGCGGTCGAGCAGTTCGAGGTCGTCGCGCGTGACCAGGCGCGACGCCACGGCGTGCTCGACGAGCCGCACGCGCCGGTTGGTCGCCGACGACGAGATGCCGCCGCGCAGGCCCGGCACGCCCTGCCGGTCGAGCTTGTCGCACACGTTGTCGAGCTTGCGGTTGAACCGCGTGATCGTCCAGCCCAGCCGTTCGGCGGCCCGGGCCGAGGTGGGCAGCTCGCTCATTCCGGTGCCCTCGCGACGCAGCACGGGCTCGGCGAGCGCGACGATCAGCTGCCGCTGGCTCAGTGTGAGCGGCACGGCGCCGATCGTCGACAGCCCGTCGCCGTCGTCCTCGGGCCGGGTGGCGCGGAACGCGGGCTGCTCGGCGTGCACGGACAGCTCGTAGGTGGTGGGCCCGGCGCTGAAGACGACGGTCATGACGGCGAAGACGATCGGAAGCCGCGCGCCCGGGGCGAGCTGCGCGTGCACGCGGCCGTCGGTGTCGGTGACGGTCGCCGACAGCCGGGACCCGACGTTGGCGAGCCACCACAGCCCGCCGGCGTGCTCGATCACGAGGAAGTGCCGGTGCAGGAAGCGGTTGTCGTCGAGCGCGAGGTCGCCCTCGCGGCCGATCGCGAAGCGCGCGCCCGGCGCGACCCGGAAGAACTCGCCGGCGAACTCGACGGTCACGTCTCCGGCCGGCCGGGGCTGCGGCGGCGCGGTCACGGCCTCCGTGCCGGGGTCGCGGTCGGCCGCGACGTCGTGGCCGTCGGCGGGTCCTGCGCCGGTGTCGCGGTCGGTCGCCGTACCGCGATCGGCGACGGGATCGGTCGCCGTGCCGCTGGCAGACGCGCGATCGGAGCGGCCGTCGGGCGCCGGCTCCGTGGCGCCGCCGGTGTCGGTGTCTGCGTCGCCGTCGGTCATGGCGTGCACCCCCTCTTCGGATTGCTCGCGGCGCCGTCCGCGCGCACGAGCACGACCTCGATGCACGTGCGGCCGCCCGCGGCGGGCGGGATCGTGACCGCGGTCGCGTCGGTGCGCTCGGCCTCGCCGTTGCCGTCGAGGGTCACCGGGTACCAGAGGAAGACGTCGCCCTCCAGCGGGTCGGGGTTCTGCCACGTGAAGGAGGCGCCGGCGTCCGTCACCGTGCCGGCGACCTCGGCGGGCGCCGGGACGACGCCGTCGCGCGGATCCTGCGGGGCACCGGTCGTGACCGGCTCGGGCTCGGCCTGCGGCATGAGGACGCTCGCGAGCACGATGCCCGCGACCACCACCACGGCCGCTCCCACGGCCCCCGCGATCCACGCGGCGCGTCGCGATCGCGGCGCGCGGTCGGCGGCGGGGGCGGGCGCGGCATCCGGCGCGTCCGACGCGACACGGTCGGGCGACACGGT
>NZ_JBDIAB010000153.1:0-7495 GCF_039812165.1 Microbacterium sp. | reverse complement strand
CCCGTCCGCGCCGGAGGAGCTGTGGCTGCGGGCCGACCGGTTCGTCGCGTTCGACCACGCCGCGCGGCGCGCGTGGGCGATCGCGCCGGCCTCCGAGGCCGACGCGTTCGCGGCTCTCGTCGAGGGATGGTTCCGGGGCGCGGCGCCGCACGTGGAGGCGCCGCCGCCGCGCGAGGTCGCCGGCCGCCACACGCCGGACGAGTACGCGGCCCTCATCGCGCGCTGCCGCGAGGCGATCCGCGACGGCGACGCCTACCAGCTGTGCCTGACGACGCGGTTCGAGGTGACGGCATCCGATCTCGACCCGGTCGAGACCTATCTGCGGCTGCGGGCGGCGTCGTCCACCCACCACGGCGGCCTGATCCGCAGCGGTGGCGTCGCGCTCGCGAGCGCGAGCCCCGAGACGTTCCTGCGGCTGGCGGACGGCATCGTGCGGACGCGGCCGATCAAGGGCACGCGTCCGCGCGGCGCCGACCCGGCCGACGACGCGCGGCAGGCCCGCGAGCTGCGCGAGAGCGCCAAGGAGCGCGCCGAGAACGTCATGATCGTCGACCTCATGCGCAACGACCTGCAGCGCGTGTGCCTGCCCGGCACGGTCGCCGCCGAGGAGCTGCTCGTCGTGGAGACCTACCCCACCGTGCACCAGCTCGTCAGCACGGTCGCGGGCCGGCTGCGCCCCGGCACGACGATGGGCGGGGTGTGGGACGCCGCGTTTCCCGCGGGCAGCATGACCGGCGCGCCCAAGCTGTCGGCGATGACGATCCTGCATCGTCTGGAGGGCGATCCGCGGGGCGTCTACGCGGGGTGCTTCGGCTGGATCGGCGCCGACGGCGCCGCCGACCTCGCGATGGTGATCCGCTCGATCGTCATGCACGAGGCCGGCGCGTACGTGGGCGCGGGCGGCGGCATCACGTGGGGGTCGGATGCCGCGGCCGAGGTCGCCGAGGTCGGCATCAAGGCCCGTGCACCCCTGGCCGCGCTGGGCGCCGCGCTCCCGCCCGGCTGGTGACGACGTCGCGCCGCGTGCCGGGTGGTCCGGCCCAGACCGGGCCGGCGGGCCGTCCGGTAATCTAGGGTGTCGCGTCCGTCCGCGCCCCGCCCCCTCCCGCCGCACGATTGGTTCTCCGTGTCCATGACCTCCACGCCCGACACCGCCGCTGCCGCTGACTCCGGAGGTTTCGACGCGCACGCCATCCAGGAGAAGTGGCAGCGCCGCTGGGCCGAGGCCGACCCGTTCCGCGCCGGCGGCGACGACGACACGCGGCCCCGCAAGTACGTGCTGGCGATGTTCCCGTACCCGTCCGGCGACCTGCACATGGGCCACGCCGAGAACTACCTGTACTCCGACATCGTGGCCCGTTTCTGGCGGCACCGCGGGCACAACGTGCTGAACCCGATCGGGTGGGACAGCTTCGGCCTGCCGGCCGAGAACGCCGCGATCAAGCGCGGCGCCGACCCGCGCGAGTGGACCTACGAGAACATCGCGCAGCAGCGCGCGAGCCTGCACCAGTACGGCGTCTCGTTCGACTGGTCGCGCGTGCTGCGCACGAGCGACCCGGAGTACTACCGCTGGAACCAGTGGCTGTTCCAGCGCCTGCACGAGCGCGGTCTCGCCTATCGCAAGGAGAGCGCGGTCAACTGGTGCCCCAACGACCAGACCGTGCTCGCGAACGAGCAGGTCGTCGACGGCCGGTGCGAGCGCTGCGGCGCCGAGGTCGTCAAGAAGAAGCTCACGCAGTGGTACTTCCGCATCACGCAGTACGCCGACCGGCTGCTCGACGACCTCAACCAGCTCGAGGGCTTCTGGCCGCACAAGGTGCTGCAGATGCAGCGCAACTGGATCGGCCGCTCGACCGGTGCCGACATCGACTTCGCGATCGAGGGGCATCCGTCGCCGGTGACCGTCTTCTCGACCCGCCCCGACACGCTGCACGGCGCGACGTTCTTCGTGGTGGCTCCCGACTCCGACCTCGCGGCAGAGCTCGCCGCGGGCGCCTCGGCCGAGGTGCGCACGCGCTTCCAGGACTACCTGGAGCGCGTGCAGAAGACCAGCGAGATCGACCGGCAGACCGCCGACCGCGCCAAGACCGGGGTGTTCCTCGAGCGGTACGCGATCAACCCGATCAACGGCGAGCGCCTCCCCATCTGGGCCGCCGACTACGTGCTGGCCGACTACGGTCACGGGGCGGTGATGGCGGTGCCCGCGCACGACCAGCGCGACCTCGACTTCGCGCGTGCGTTCGATCTGCCGGTGCGCGTCGTGGTCGACACGACCGCTCCGGTCACCGGGGCGATCCCGGTGATCGAGCTCGACGACGACGGCGTGCCGATCGAGCCCGAGGGGGCCGACCTGGCGACGATCGATCCGGCATCCACCGGCGTCGCCCTCACGGGCGAGGGCCGCATGGTCAACTCGGGCTCGCTCGACGGCCTCAGCAAGCGCAACGCGATCGCGCGCGTCATCGAGGAGCTCGAGGCCACCGGCAGGGGGCGGGCGGCGAAGACCTATCGCCTGCGCGACTGGCTCATCTCGCGGCAGCGCTTCTGGGGCACGCCGATCCCGATGGTGCACACCGACGACGGCCGCATCGTGCCGGTGCCCGACGACCAGCTGCCCGTGCAGCTGCCGACCGTGCAGGGCCTCGACCTCACGCCCAAGGGCTCCTCGCCGCTGGGCGCAGCCACCGAGTGGGTCACCACGACCGACCCCGAGACGGGCGAGCCCGCCCGCCGTGACCCCGACACGATGGACACGTTCGTCGACAGCTCGTGGTACTTCCTGCGCTTCCTCTCGCCGAACGACGCCGCCGAGGCGTTCTCGGCGCGCGAGGCCGACAAGTGGGGCCCGGTCGACTTCTACATCGGCGGCGTCGAGCACGCGATCCTGCACCTGCTGTACGCGCGCTTCATCACCAAGGCGCTGTTCGACATGGGCCTGGTCGAGTTCACCGAGCCGTTCTCGAGCCTCATCAACCAGGGCATGGTGATCCTCGGCGGCGCGAAGATGTCCAAGAGCAAGGGCAACCTCGTGCTGTTCCAGGAGGAGCTGAACCTGCACGGCGCCGACACGCTGCGCGTGGCGCTCGCCTTCGCGGGGCCCGTCGAGGACGACAAGGACTGGGACGACGTCTCCACCACCGGAGCCGCGAAGTTCCTCGCCCGCGCCCTGCGCGTCGCGGCCGACGTCACGAGCGCCCCCGAGGTCGTGTGGGCCGAGGGCGATGCCGCGCTCCGCCGCGTGACGCACCGGCTCTGGCAGGACGCGCCGACCCTCGTCGAGCAGACCAAGTTCAACGTCGTCGTGGCGCGGCTCATGGAGCTCGTCAACGCGACGCGCAAGGTCATCGACTCGGGCGCCGGCGCGGCCGACCCCGCGGTGCGCGAAGCCGCCGAGGCGACCGCGCTGATCCTGGACCTCTTCGCCCCGCACACCGCCGAGGAGATGTGGGCGACGCTCGGCTACCAGCCGTTCGTGGGCCTCGCGCCGTGGCGGCAGCCCGACGCGACGCTCCTCGTCGAGGAGTCGGTCACCGCGGTCGTCCAGATCGACGGCAAGGTGCGCGGCACGCTCACCGTGCCCGCGCGCATCTCGTCCGACGAGCTGGAGGCGCTCGCGCGCGGGGACGAGCGCATCGTGCGCTCGCTCGCCGGTCGCGAGATCACGCGCGCCGTCGTGCGGGCCCCGAAGGTCGTGAGCTTCTCCACCCGCTGAGAGGCCGGGACGGGCCCACCGTCCCCGGCCTCGGGTTAGCGTTGACGCATCGCTGTCCCCGCGGAACGGAGTCGAATGAGCGCTCACGACGACCTGGAGATCCTCGCCGAGGCCCGGACGGAGGCGATCCCCGTCATCCGGCCTCAGGACGTCGACCCGGCCACGCCCGACGCCGACGCGGACGAGGCGTCGACGCCCGAGGAGATCAGCTTCGACGAGGAGCGGTACCCGGCCCGGCCGATGCGGCTGCGTCCCCGAGCACAGCTGCGCTCGAGCAACATCCGCCGCTCGTTCGCCGATCCGCGGGCGGCGGACGCCTCGAACCCGTCCTACGTCGAGTGGCTCAAGCGGCAGTCGATGCTGGGCGACGCCGACATCCTCGGTCGCGGACTGTCCGGGCAGCCGAGCATGTGGCGCAACCCCTATGCGCGCCCGGACGCGCGCCGGGCGATCCGGACCGCCTCGGTGTGGTTCACCGCCTACCCGATCTCGCTCATCACGCGCCCCGGCGAGTCGTTCCTCGGCGCGCTCGGCGACGAGCAGCTGTGGCGCGCGTTCCAGCGGATCGGCATCCACGCGGTGCACACCGGCCCCGTGAAGCTCGCCGGGGGCATCTCGGGCTGGGCCCACACGGCGAGCGTCGACGGCCACTTCGACCGCATCAGCACGCAGATCGACCCGGCGTTCGGCACCGAGGACGAGTTCCGCACGCTCACCGACGTGGCCGACCAGCACGGCGGCAGCGTCATCGACGACATCGTGCCGGGCCACACCGGCAAGGGCGCCGACTTCCGGCTCGCCGAGATGGCGTACAAGGACTACCCGGGCATCTACCACATGGTCGAGATCCCCGAGGAGGACTGGGGGCTGCTCCCCGACGTGCCCGACGGGCGGGATGCCGTCAACCTCGACACCGAGTCGGAGCAGAAGCTCGCCGAGAACGGCTACATCATCGGGCGCCTGCAGCGGGTGATCTTCTTCGCCCCCGGGATCAAGGAGACCAACTGGTCGGCCACCGGTCAGGTGAAGGGCGTCGACGGCAGGACGCGGCGCTGGGTGTACCTGCACTACTTCAAGCAGGGCCAGCCGTCGATCAACTGGCTCGACCCCACCTTCGCCGGCATGCGTCTCGTCATCGGCGACGCCCTGCACTCGCTCGGCGACCTCGGGACGAGCGCGCTCCGCCTCGACGCGAACGGCTTCCTGGGTGTGGAGAAGAGCGCGGAGGGACCGGCCTGGTCGGAGGGCCACCCGCTGTCCGAGGCGGCCAACCACCTCATCGCCAGCATGGTGCGCAAGGTGGGCGGCTTCTCGTTCCAAGAGCTCAACCTCACCATGGAGGACATCCGCGACACGGGCCGCGTGGGCGCCGACCTGTCGTACGACTTCATCAACCGGCCCGCCTACCAGCACGCGCTCGCCACCGGCGACACCGAGTTCCTGCGGCTCACGCTGCGCACGTCGCTCGAGGTCGGCGTCGAGCCGGCGATGCTCGTGCACGCGCTCCAGAACCACGACGAGCTGACGTATGAGCTCGTGCACTGGGCGACCGAGCACCACGCCGACCTCTACCCGTTCCGCGGCGGCGAGGTCACCGGGGCAGAGCTGGCCGAGACGATCAGGCAGGACCTCCTCGACCGCCTCACCGGCGACAGCGCCGACTACAACCTGGTGTTCACGACCAACGGCATCGCGTGCACGACGGCATCCGTCATCGCCGCGACGCAGGGGCACGCGACCCTCGACGCGATCGGCCCCGAGCACGTCGCCGACATCCAGCGCGCCCACCTGCTCCTGGCGAAGTTCAACGCGTGGCAGCCCGGCGTGTTCGCGCTGTCGGCGTGGGATCTCCTCGGACTCCTCCCGCTCCGCGCCGACGACGTCGACGTGCTCGTCGAGGGCGGCGACACCCGCTGGGTCGAGCGCGGCGCGCACGACCTGCTCGACGTCAATCCGGATGCCGTGAGCTCGTCGTCCGGCGTCCCTCGCGGCCGCTCGCTGTACGGCTCGCTGCCGCGGCAGCTCCGCGAGCGGGGGTCGTTCGTCCAGCAGTTGCGCACGGTGCTGCGCGTGCGCGAGCGCTTCGACATCGCGGTGGGCACGCAGATCGACGTTCCCGACGTCGCGCATCCCGGCATGCTCGTGATGGTGCACCGCCTCGACGGCGGCGACGCGGGCGTCGACGCGCGGATCCAGATCACCGTGCTGAACTTCACCGCGCAGCCCGTGCAGGGCACGGTGCGCTCGGAGTCGCTCGTGCCGCGCCGCGCGGTGCGCGACGCCGAGTCGGGCGACCTGATCGGCCAGGTCGACGACCTCCTCAGCTTCGCCGTCGAGCTCGGCGCGTACGAGGGCCGGTTCCTCGTGGTGGACGCCGAGCCAGTGGCGGAGGCCGCGGAGGGCGACGCCTGACCGGACCCGGCGCCAGGTCCGGGTCCTCCTCCACAGCAGGCGATCTCACCGGACTCTCCACGGATCGGGGGATCGCGGCTCCGCGCGGCCTGCGCGACGCCTAGCGTCGCCGTCGTGGCCACCGCTCCCGACACACGCCGACGACGGCTCGGCGTCGGCGCCGCGATCGCGCTCGTGATCGCGGCGGCGGCGCTCACCGTCGTGATCGGGATCGTCCGCGCGCCCGCCGCCCAGACCGTGCCGCTGCAGCCCGACGCACCCGCCACCGTGGAGCCCGCCGGGCTGTTCGTGCACGTGTCGGGCGCCGTGGCGGCTCCCGGCCTGTACCGGCTCAGCCAGGGCGCCCGGATCGTCGACGTCGTCACCGCCGCCGGCGGCTTCGCCGAGGGCGCGGCCCGGGATGCCGTGAACCTCGCCCGTCCGCTCACCGACGGCGAGCAGGTGTACGTGCCGCTCGTGGGCGAGGCGGCACCACCCGCGACCGCGGGGCCGCCCGGGGCGGCCGCGCCGTCGAACGGTCGCGTCGACCTCAACGCCGCCGATGGGGCCGCACTCGACACGCTGCCGCGGATCGGGCCCGCGCTCGCGGCGCGCATCGTCGAGTGGCGCGAGCGCAACGGCCGGTTCACGAGCGTCGACGACCTCCTCGCCGTCCCCGGCATCGGCGAGAAGATGCTCGAGACCCTGCGCGAGCTGGTGACGGTGTGAGCCTGCGGTCGGCACGGCGCCGCGATCTGCGGCTGCTGCCGGTCGCGACGGCGGCGTGGATCGCCGCGGCGGTCGCCACGCACGCTCCCGACGCCGCCGGGATCGTCGCCGGGTGTCTGTGGGTCGGTGCGGCGGCCGCGCTGCTGGCCGCGGTGCGACTCGCTCGTGCGAGAGAGGGACCGACCGACGCTCCGGCGAACCGGATGAGGCATCGCGACACCCGTGCGATCGGCTCGCCTGGCCACGCCTCGCTGCCGGGGTCGCGCACGGTCGGGTCCGGTGTTCGGGATTCGCTCCGCGCCGTGGTCGCGATCACCGCCGTGGCACTGGCGCTCGGCGGCGCCGTCGCGACCCAGGTGGCGATCGTCCAGCCCGCACGCGCCGAGGCCGCCTCGCTCGCCGTCGAGGGCGGTCGGGCGGTCACCGTCGTCGCGACGGTCGTCGGGAAGGTCGAGCCGTCCGCCGTCGGCTGGCGGTTCGACGCGGTCGCCGAGCGCGTGCGCTACGGGCCGGTCGAGCGCGCGGTCTCCTTCCCGGTGGTCGTGCTCGCCGCCACGCGGCCGGAGGGCCTCGACCTCGGCGCGTCGGTCGCCGTCCGGGGCACCGCCGCGCGGGCCGGACCCGGCGAGCGGGAGGTGCTCGTCGTGCGCGCAGGCCGTGGCA
>NZ_JBDIAB010000152.1:0-7507 GCF_039812165.1 Microbacterium sp. | reverse complement strand
CGGTGCGCGCCGCGACCCGCCGGCTTGCCGGCCTCGCGGTCACGGGCGCGTGGGTCTCGGGCAGCGGGCTCGCCCGCGTCGTGGCCGACACGACCGCCGAGACCGACCGCGTGCGCGGTGCGGCGCTGTGGGGCGCGGCGCGCGCGAGCGAGAACGAGTGAGAGCCCGGATGTCAAGGGGGCCGGAACAACGGATGCCGGAATCGGAATACAGGGCTAACCTGGTGGATGACCGACACACTCGAGCGTGAGGAGACCCCATGAGGGGCAAGGTTGGCATCGTCATCGGGCTGGGCGTGGGATACGTGCTGGGCTCCCGCGCGGGGCGCGAGCGGTACGAGCAGATCAAGGACGGCTTCCTGAAGCTCTGGAACCTCGGACCGGTGCAGCAGCAGGTCGACAAGGCCAAGGAGTTCGGCAAGTCCGCGGCGCTCGCCCTGCCGAGCGCGGTGTGGGACGGCGCGGTCAAGGTGACCAAGGCCGCCGCGAAGAAGGGCACGCCCGGCGAGAAGCTCGACGCCGCCATCAAGGCGGGCAAGGCGTCGGCCGGCGACGTCGCGCGCGGCGCCGAGACCACGGCCGACGAGGTCAAGCGCGCCGCCGAGCGCGCGGCCGACAAGCTGCACGAGGCGGCGGACGACTGATGACCACGCCCGGGGGCTACCGAGACCGCTCCGACGACAGCCTGTTCACGCTGCTCGGAGAGATCCCCGAGCTCGTCCGCAACCTCGTCGTCGCCGAGATCGACTCCGCCAAGAAGTGGGCGAAGAAGGCGGGCAAGGATGCCGGGATGGGCGGCGTCTGGTTCCTGGTCGCCCTGTTCTTCGCGTTCTGGGCGATCCCGGCGCTCGGGGCGCTCATCATCATCACGCTGTCGATCTGGATGCCGGCGTGGCTGGCCGCGCTCATCCTCCTGGTCGCGCTGATCGTGCTCGCCGCGGTGTTCGCGCTGCTCGGCGTCGTGCGGATGAAGCGACTGACCCGCGCCGAGAACCCCGTGCAGGCGATCACCGTCGACGCACAGATCGTGAAGGACGCTGCCGATGAGTATTGAGCTTCCCCGGACGGCCGTGGCCCTCGGCATCACCGACCCGGTCGAGAAGGCGCGCGCCGAGCTCAAGGCCGCGCTGGCGGCCATCGAGGAGAAGGCGAACGTGCCGCGCCGCGTGGAGCTCGCACGGGAGCGCGCGGTCGTGCAGGCGCGGCGTTTCGCCCAGCAGCAGCCGGTGCAGGCCGCGGCCGCGGCGGTGGGCGTCGCGCTCGCCGTCGGGACGGTGGTCTGGGGTCTCGTGCGGCTGTACACGCGCTGACCGGCCGACCGTCGCCGCGGGCGGGAGTATGCTCGGAGTCCAGGCAGCGGCAAGGGCGCACATGCTGCCGGCGGGCGTTCCCGAAACGCTCACCGGGCCGCTCGCGCGTGGGCGGTCGACCGATATGAGAGTCCCACCCATGAATGCACAGTCACCCTCGGCGGACAAGCCGCTGCTCGGCTGGCGTGTGCTCGTGCCGCGGGGCGGACCGTGGGGCGACGGGGTCGCTGCGACCCTCCGTGCCCAGGGCGCGGTGGCGGTCATCGCCCCCCTCATCAACTTCGCGCCGTCCGCCGACCAGGCCACGCTCGAGGCCGCGCTGGCCGACCTCGGCGCGGGTGCGTTCGACTGGCTGACGGTCACGAGCGCGACCACCGTCGACGTGCTGTACGCGTACCGGGCCGAGATCCCGGCATCCACCCGCATCGCCGCGGTGGGCGAGACGACGGCCGCTGCGCTCACCGCGGTCGGCTACCGCGTCGACCTCGTGCCCGACGACGACAACTCGGCCGCGGGCATGGCGCACCAGATCATCGCGCTCGAGTCCGAGCCGCGCCGCATCCTGACCCTCCGCAGCGAGGCGGCCAAGCCCGTGCTGACCGAGCTGCTCGCCGAGGCCGGCCACGACGTGCGCAGCGTGATCGCGTACCGCACCGTGGGCGTGCCGGTCACCGAACGCATCGCGAAGGACGTGCGCTCGGGTCGCATCAACGCGATCCTCGTCACGAGCGGCTCGGTCGCCGAGCAGGTGCACGAGCAGTTCCCCGAGATCCCCGAGCGGACCGTCATCGCGGCGATCGGCCCGTGGACCGCGAAGGACGCCCGCAAGGCGGGGCTCGGGGTGCGCGTGGTGGCCGAGGAGCAGACCGTCGCGGGCCTCATCGGCGCCGTCTCGGCGCTCGCGCTGCCGCACGCGGCGGACGAGTTCGTGGTCTGATCGGATCGTTGCCGGTCTGTGAGCAAACCCGGAGCCACGGGCTGGCAGACTGGTGGGCATGGTGACTCTGCTGCTGGACTCTACGCAGCTGGAAGTCGTGCTCTCGGCCACTGAGCGGGCCCTCGCCTTCCGCTCCGACGACGTGCGCATCGCGCGGTCGAGCATCCGGACGGTGCAGCTCACCGACGATGCCTGGACGTGGCTCCGCGGCGTCCGCGCGCGCGGCTCGCACGTGCCCGGCGTGCTCGCGATGGGCACCTGGAAGGCCGCGGGCGGCTCGGACTTCGTGCTCGTGCGGCGCCGTCAGCCGGCCGTCGTGATCGATCTCGACGGGGATGCCGAGTTCCAGCGCGTCGTGCTCACCACCCGCCACGGCACCGCGCTCCAGCAGGCTCTGCGCCTCGAGGTCGAGGCCGAGGACGAGCTCGCCGACGTCGTCGACCTCGCCACCGGCGCGATCCAGACCCACCCCACGCCGACCCAGCCCGAGGGCTGATCAGGTCACGTCGCGGCGCCAGCTGAACAGGTAGCCGAGCACGAGGAGCACGGCGGCGTAGCCGAGCAGCACGAGGCCGCCGGCGAGCGACTCCATGCCGGGCGCGGTCGACCCCGAGCCGCCGATCGTCGTGAACAGGCTCGCGCCGACGAGGGCGTCGGAGGCGGCGCCGGGCAGGAAGGTCGTGGCATCCGACAGTCCGTCGACGAACCCGCCGGCCAGGCGCGCGATCGGCTCGACGAACTGTGTGAACGCGAGGACGCCCACGACCGCGCCGACCTGGTTGCGCACGAGCGTGCCGATGCCGATGCCGATCAGCGCCCACAGCACGAACGCGACGACCATGCGCCCGAGGAGCGCCCACGTGGCCCCGTCGTCGAGCTGCGTGCCGATGCCGAACACGGCCAGCAGCCCCGCACCGGGGAGGAGCACGGCGACCAGGGCCACGGCCCCGTACAGCGCCCCCATGACGACGCCCGCGACGACCTTGCCGGCGAGGGCGACGCCGCGTCGCGGGGTCGCGAGGAAGGTCGGCGTGAGGGTCTTGTGGCGGAACTCGCCGGTGACCAGCAGCGTCCCGATCATGAGCGGGAAGACGTAGCCGACCGCGGTCGCCAGGCTGTAGATGAGCGGCGGCACCATGTCGTCGGGCAGGGCCGGCATGTTGGTCGAGCCGGGCGGGAGGGCGCCGGATGCCGCGGCGCCGAACACTCCGGCGAGCCCGCCGGCGGTGCTGCCGATGTAGAAGACGAGGACGATCCCGAGGATCCACCACATCGAGGTGGAGAACTGCTTCGTCAGCTCGGAGCGGGTCGCGTTCGCGAGGCTCATGGCCGGCCTCCTTCCTCGTGGGCGTCCGCGGGTGGGGCGGGGGAGGCGCGCGTGCCGTCGACGAGCTCGAGGAAGACCTCCTCGAGGGCCGGTCCGCGGCGCTGCAGCCACGACAGCGCGACTCCGGCGGCGGCGGCGATCGCGCCCACCGCGGCGGTGTCGGCGCCGCGCACCGACAGTCCCGCGCGCACCGTCTGGACGTCGATGCCGGCGGCGGTCAGGGCGGCGGCCAGCGCCGCGCGGTCGGGGGCGTCGACGATCGTGGCCACCTCGTCGGCGGCGACGAGCTGGTCGAGCGAGCCCTCGTGCACGAGGCGTCCGCGCGCGATGATCAGCACCGCGTCGGCGGACTGCTGGATCTCGGCGAGCAGGTGCGACGAGACGAGCACGGTGCGCCCCTGTGCGGCGAGGTCGCGGAGGAACCCGCGCATCCACTTGATGCCCTCGGGGTCGAGGCCGTTGGCCGGCTCGTCGAGGACCAGCACGCCGGGGTCGCCCAGCAGCGTGTAGGCGAGGCCGAGGCGCTGGCGCATCCCGAGCGAGAAGCCGCCGACCTTGCGCCCGGCGACGTCGGCGAGCCCGACGACGCCGAGCGCCTCGTCGACGCGCGTGCGCGGGATGCCGGCGGCCTGCGCGTACACGGCCAGGTGATTGGCCGCGGTGCGGCCGGGGTGGAAGCTCGACGCCTCGAGCGCGGCGCCGACGGTCTGCAGCGGATGCCGCAGCTGCTCGTAGCGCTTGCCGCCGATCGTCGCGGTGCCCTCGGTCGGCGCGACGAGACCCAGGAGGATGCGCAGGGTCGTCGTCTTTCCGGCCCCGTTCGGGCCGAGGAACCCGGTCACGACGCCGGGCTCGACGCGTGCGGTGAGCCGGTCGACGGCGGTCACGGGGCCGAAGCGCTTGGTCAGGCCGGTGAACTCGAGGACGTGTCCTTCGGGCATCTCGGTCCTCTCGTCTCGTTCCGTATCGGTGCGTGTCTGTGGCGTGCTCCCTCTCCATTCTTGCCGGTCTCTGCACGTTGTCGGCTTCCGGGCTCCGTGATTCGTGCGCTCTCGGCAAGAGCGGGGCCCCTATCCCGATCACCTCCATCGCACGGATCACTCCGCCCTGACCTCGGCGGACGCTCGACCGCCGAGATGCGGCCGCCTGAAGGCCGGCGGCATCCGGCCGCCGGAACGCGGGCGGGGTAACGTGGCGGGTGTGAGCGAGATCCCGCACGTCCGCACCGTCGTCGACGGGCACGCCGGGCGGATCACGCTCGACCGCCCGCGAGCCATCAATGCCGTCGACCTCGGCATGCTCCAGAGCATCGCCGACGCGCTCGACGAGTGGGAGCACGACCCGGCCGTCGCCGTCGTCGTGCTCGACGGCGCGGGAGAGCGCGGTTTCTGCGCCGGCGGCGACGTGCGCACGCTCTACGACCAGGTCGTCGCCGGCCGGGCCGACGAGACCGCGACGTTCTTCCGCGTCGAGTACGCGGTCGACGCGCGCATCGCCGAGTACGCCAAGCCGGTCGTCGCGCTCGCCGACGGGATCACGATGGGCGGCGGCATCGGCCTCGCCGGCCACGCGCGGCTGCGCGTCGTGACCGAGCGCTCCCGTCTCGCGATGCCCGAGACGCGCATCGGGTTCACCCCCGACGTCGGCGGCACGTGGCTGCTGAGCCGCGCACCGGGGCGTCTCGGCGAGTACCTCGCGCTCACGGGCACGGCGATGGATGCCGCCGACGCGATCTTCGCGGGTCTCGCCGACCACCTCGTGCCGTCCGAGCGGCTCGCCGAGCTCACCGCGGCGCTCGCGGTCGAGCCCGACCCGGCCGCCGCCGTGGAGTGGATGGCGGTGCCGCCGCCGCCTTCCGCGCTCGCGGCGCAGCAGCCGTGGATCGACGACGCCTTCTCGGCCGACACGGTCGCCGAGATCGTCGAGCGGCTGCGCGCGCGGCCCGAGGACGCGGCATCCGCCGCCGCCCGCGTGCTCGAGGAGCTGTCGCCCACCGCGCTCGCCGTGACGCTCGCCGCCGTGCGGCGCGCCCGCACGCGGCCCGACCTGCGTGCGGTGCTCGCGCAGGAGTACGGCCTGGTGATGTGGTTCGCGACGACGCAGCCCGACCTCGCCGAGGGCATCCGCGCGCAGCTCGTCGACAAGGACCGCTCCCCGCGCTGGCAGCCGGCGGGCATCGCCGACGTCACGCCGGAGACCGTGGCATCCGCCCTCGCGTACCGGCCCGATCCGGCGCTCTGGGACTGAGGACGCGCACGTGGCGCACGGGCCGACGTCGAGGCGCCGCTACTCGATCGGGATCGCGGTCGACTGGTTCTTCTTCGTGTTCGCCGGCGCCGCGGCCGCGTGGCTCGCCTACCTGAGCCTCACCGAGACGTTCCGCACCGGCTGGGCGGGCATCCTCGTCGGGGTGCTGTTCTGGGGGCTCCTCGCCTACCTGGTGCTGCCGCGCGTGCACCGCATCCTCACCACGATCTACGTGCCCGACTACTTCATCGGCCGCACGCGCACGAGCGACGGGCTGCTCGGCGACCCGGTCAATCTCGCGTTCCTCGGCGACGAGGCGCAGCTCGAGCTCGTGATGCGCGCGGCCGGATGGACGAGGGCCGATCCGGTGACGCTCGCCTCGTCGTGGCGCATCGTCGTCTCTACCCTCCGCAAGCGCTCGTACGACGAGGCGCCGGTGAGCCCGCTGTTCCTGTTCGGCCGGCAGCAGGACTTCGCGTATCAGCAGGAGATGGACGGCAACCCCCGCCAGCGCCACCACGTGCGGTTCTGGCGGTGTCCGGAGGGGTGGCTGCTGCCCGGCGGCCGTCGCGTCGACTGGCTCGCCGCCGGCACGTTCGACACGAGCGTGGGCCTGTCGCTGTTCACGCTGCAGGTCACCCACAAGATCGACGCCGACACCGACGTCGAGCGCGACTACATCGTGCAGACCGTGTCGCAGGCCGAGCCCGCGGTCGTGCTCGACGTCATCGAGGACTTCTCGACCGGGTACCACGCGCGCAACGGCGGCGGCGACTCGATCCGCACCGACGGCGACCTGCCGATCGTCGACGTCCGCGCGGTGGGGGACGCGCGGGCAGACGGCGAGCCGCCGCCCGCGCCGGGTGGACGGCCCGAGATCGGCTCGACATCCGGGTCGCCGTCGGGATCGGAGGCGGGATGAGCGGCCCGGTGCCAAAGCGCGCCGCGTACGAGCCGGCGGCGGGACTGCTCGCGCCCACGCGGTTCGACCCGCGCATGCGGCGCCCGATCGCGACCACGACCGGGGCGGTGCTCGTGGTGCTCCGCGTCGTGGCGGGCGCCCTCGTGATCCTCTCGCTCGTGGGCGGCTGGGACCTGCTGCCGATCGGCCACGGGCCGTTCATCGACGCGCTGCTGCCCTCCGGCGACCGCGCGCTCGCGCTCACGGTCGTCGTCGCCGGAGGCACGGCGCTCCTGGCCGTCGAGCTCGTGCTCGCTTTCCTGATCCACCGCGGGCTGAACTGGCCGCGCGTGCTCGTCATGGTGATCGCGGTCTGCTCGATCAGCGCGGACTTCTTCGCGTGGCGTGTGCTGCACGAGGACATCGAGCTCGAGGGCCGCTTCGTCTCGCTCGCGCTCGACATCCTGATCCTCCTCGCGTTGTCGAGTCGCGACGCCGCCGCGTACGCTCGACGCAACGAGCGCGGCTGAGCGGGAGGCACCAATGTTCGACAGCCCGCTGTCGTCGTCGGCATACGAGATCCTCGCGGTGGCGTGGGATGCCGACGACGAGACCCTCCGTCGCGCCTACCGCGTGCGGCTCCGCCAGACCCATCCCGACACCGGCGGCGACGCCGCGCAGTTCGTGCTCGTGCAGCGCGCGTGGGAGCTGGTCGGCACGCCCGACGCGCGCGCCGCCTACGACCGCGGGCACGGCTTCGGCGCGGCGCCCGGGTTCGCGCCCGAG
>NZ_JBDIAB010000151.1:0-7522 GCF_039812165.1 Microbacterium sp. | reverse complement strand
CCCCGGAGAACCCGACCTCCACAGGATCCTTCTCCCTCGGTGACACCCCGCTGGCGCGGCAGCTCGCCAAGCTGACGGCCCGTCGCAAGAGGCTCGAGACGGTCTCGCTCGAGTTCGGTGCGCCGACGCGGATCATCACGATCTCGAATCAGAAGGGCGGCGTCGGCAAGACGACCACCACGGTCAACCTGGCCGCGGCGCTCGCGGATGCCGGTGGGCGCGTGCTCGTCATCGACCTCGACCCGCAGGGCAACGCCTCGACGGCCCTCGGCATCGAGCACACTGCCGACACCCTGAGCATCTACGACGTGCTCGCCGACGAGACGCCGCTGGCCGACATCATCGAGACCAGTCCTGAATCGCCCCGACTGCTCTGCGCGCCCAGCACAATTCACCTGGCTGGAGCGGAAATCGAGCTCGTCACGCAGGTGGCGCGCGAGCATCGCCTGAAGCGTGCTCTCGACGACTACCTCGCGGCCGTGTCCGAGCACATCGACTTCGTGCTGATCGACTGCCCGCCGTCGCTGGGCCTCCTCACGATCAACGCGTTCACCGCCGCGCAGGAGCTCCTCATCCCGATCCAGTGCGAGTACTACGCGCTCGAGGGACTCAGTCAGCTGATGGGCAGCGTCCAGATGATCCAGAAGCACCTCAACCCGGTGCTGCGGCTGTCGACGATCCTCCTCACGATGTACGACGGGCGCACGCGCCTCGCACAGCAGGTGGCCGAGGAGGTGCGTCAGCACTTCCCCCACGAGGTGCTGCAGTCGGTGATCCCTCGGTCGGTGCGCGTGTCCGAGGCGCCGAGCTTCGGCCAGACCGTGCTCGCCTATGACGGACAGTCCGCCGGCGCGATCGCCTACCGCGAGGTCGCCGTCGAGCTCGTTCGCAAGGGCGCACCCACCCACCACGACAAGGAAGCTGACTGATGGCCAAGCGAACCGGCCTCGGGCGCGGCATCGGCGCGCTCATCCCGACCACCGAGCCCTCGGCCGCCCGTCCCGTCGACGTCTTCTTCCCGGGAGGCTCCACTCCGGCGCACGCGCCGACGCTCACCGCCGAGCGCGCGCCGGTGATGGATGCCGCGCCGGCCGAGGAGCTCGTCGAAGTCCCCGGCACGCGGCTCGTCGAGGTCGACCCGCACGACATCGTGCCCAACCCGCGTCAGCCCCGCACGCACTTCGATGCCGACGAGCTGGCCGAGCTCGTCCACAGCGTGCGCGAGTTCGGTGTGCTGCAGCCGGTCGTCGTCCGATCCAACGGCGACGGCACGTACGAGCTCATCATGGGGGAGCGCCGCACCCGTGCCGCGCGCGAGGCAGGTCTCACCGCGATCCCGGCGATCGTGCGCGACACCGCCGACGAGCACCTGCTGCGCGACGCGCTTCTCGAGAACCTGCATCGCTCGCAGCTCAACCCGCTCGAAGAGGCGTCGGCCTACGCGCAGCTGCTCGACGACTTCGGCATCACGCAGGAGGAGCTCGGTGGTCGCATCGGTCGATCGCGTCCGCAGATCAGCAACACCATCCGGCTCCTGAAGCTGCCGGTGCCGGTGCAGCAGCGCGTGGCCGCCGGTGTCCTGAGCGCCGGGCATGCACGGGCGATCCTGTCGCTCGGCGACCCGGATGCCATGCAGCGCCTCGCCGACAAGATCGTGAACGAGGATCTGTCGGTGCGCGCCGCCGAGGCGGCAGCGCGGTTGCAGGATGCCGTGCCCGTCCGCCGTGCCCGCCCGCAGGCAGGCCCGCACCGCGGTCACCTCGACGACGTCGCCGAGCGCCTCGGCGATCGGTTGAACACGCGCGTGAAGGTCTCGTTGTCGGCAAGAAAAGGCCAGATAACGATCGATTTCGCGACCGTCGGGGATCTGAATCGGATCCTCGGCGAGCTCGGCGAGCAGGGCTACGGCGCGCTCTGATCCGGCAGGCCACGCACCGGCGTAGGCTGTCACGGTGACCGAAAGCACGAACCGCCCGCCTCGCGCCAGCCTCGAGCTGCTGCGCGCCGAGGCCGCCGACGAGCTGTCGGTGCTGATCGAGGAGAGGCTGCGCGCGGGCGAGGATCCGTGGGATTTCATGGACGACCTGCCGACGGTCGACGAGCTCGTCGTGCTCACGCTGCGTGCGGAGAACATCGTGGCCGACGGCGGCGCACGGCCGTCCGAAGCGCGGAACTATCGCGTCCTGCGTCAGATCGCGCTCGATCACCCGCCGCTCACGCGCGCGGTATGGCGACTGCTCGGCAGCGAGCCGCACCGGCGGTGGCATGCCGCGGCGCGCGCAGAGGCATCCTGAGCCGATACATGCCGAAAGGGGCATACAAGCGAAGTGTCGCCTGCATGCCCCTCACGGAAAGTGATTCAGCCCAGGTAGGCTGCGAGATCCTGCTCCAGCGCGAACTTCGGCTTGGCGCCGATGATCGTCTTCTCGACCTCGCCCTTCTGGAAGACCTTCATCGCCGGGATCGACGTGATCTGGTACTTCATCGCGAGGTTGGGGTTCTCGTCGACGTTGAGCTTCAGCACCGTGATCTTGTCGGGGTTCTCGGTGGCGATCTCGTCGAGGATCGGTCCGACCATGCGGCACGGACCGCACCAGACGGCCCAGAAGTCGACCAGGACGGGGCCTTCGGCGTCGATGACGTCCTGCTGCCAGGTGCTCTCGCTGGTGGCCTTGGCGGTCATGTCATGTCTCCTTCAAGAATGGGATTCACGCGTATGAAACGTGGGGATGCCGTGGATTGTTCCGAGTGTCACGCACCGCCGGCGGCGGCGACCGTCTCGAGCTCGTCGGACGACACGGCATCCGCCCGAGCCGCGAGGTAGTGCTCCACGTCGAGGGCCGCGACGGTGCCGCTCCCCGCGGCGGTGACCGCCTGCCGGTAGGTCGGGTCGATGACGTCGCCCGCGGCGAAGACGCCGGGCACCGAGGTGCGCGACGAACGGCCGTCGACCCACACGGTGCCTTCGGCGGTGAGGTCGAGCACCCCGTGCACGAGCTGGGTGCGGGGGTCGTTGCCGATCGCGACGAACAGGCCGTCGAGCGGCAGCTCGCGCGTGGAGCCGTCGAGGGTGGAACGGAGCACGACACCCGTGACGGCGTCGTCGCCGAGGATGTCGGCGACCTCGCTGTTCCAGACGAACTCGATCTTCTCGTTGTGGAACGCGCGCTGCTGCATGATCTTCGACGCGCGCAGTTCGTCGCGGCGGTGGATCAGGTACACCTTCGAGGCGAACTTGGTCAGGAACGTCGCCTCCTCGATGGCGGAGTCGCCGCCGCCGACGACCGCGATGACCCGCTCGCGGAAGAAGAAGCCGTCGCACGTCGCGCAGTACGAGACGCCGTGTCCGGACAGGCGCGCCTCGCCGGCGAGGCCCAGCTTGCGGGGAGCGGAGCCCGTGGCGTACACGATCGTCGCGGCCTCGTGGGCGGCGCCGCTGCCGAGCGTCACGCGCTTGACCGGCCCGTCGACGTCGAGCGACACGACGTCGTCGTACAGGACCTCGGCGCCGAAGCGCTCGGCCTGGGCCTGCATCTTGTCCATGAGCTCGGGGCCCATGATGCCCTCGGGGAAGCCGGGGAAGTTCTCGACCTCGGTGGTGTTCATGAGCTCTCCGCCGGCCTCGACCGAGCTCGCGATCACGAGCGGCGCCAGATTCGCGCGCGCCGCGTAGATCGCCGCCGTGTAGCCTGCCGGTCCCGAACCGATGATGATGACCTGACGCACCGCGCCGCCCCTTCCCGTGCCGAGCGTGAACCGCTCCAGCGCATCCAACCCATGGTAGCCGCGTGGCATTCCCGAACCCGGGTGCGGCGCCGCGAGTGTCCGCTCGGGGGCGGGCTCGGGATGCCGGGGTCAGCGCCCGGGCAGGAACCGACGGACGGCGCCCAGGGCGACCTGCAGCTCGGGCGCGCGAAAGAGCGCCAGGAAGGCCAGGTAGACGACGAGCGTCGCGCCCCCGACGATGGCCGCGGAGAGGATCGCCGTGCCGCGGTCGGCGGTGGCCCACCCGTCCACGCCGCCGAGGAGGAGGAAGCCGAGCCAGCCGGCCGCGGCGGCGGGGATGGCCGCGGCGACGAAGCGGGCGAGGGCGACCATGGCGGGGCGCAGCCCGAGGCGGCCGATCTTGCGGCGCAGGAGTCCCATCGCGAGGGCGAGCTGCACGACGTTCGACAGCGACTGGCCGAGGGCGATGCCGAAGGCCAGGAGGGCCAGCGGCAGCATCGTGTACGCGGCGACCGCGGTGATCACGACGAGCGTGCACTGCACGAGCGTGAACAGGAACGGCGTGCGGGTGTCGTGATACGCGTAGAACGTGCGCTGGATCACGAACTGCACCGACAGGGGGAGGAGGGCGACGAGGTAGGCGCCGAGCACGAGCGCGAACTGCACGGCATCCTGACCGGTGTCGGTGAAGATGCGCGACACCGGCACGATCGCCGCCACGATCGCGGCCAGCGCGCCGACCATGAACACGCCGATGATGCGCGTGGACGAGTCGAGGTCGTCGCGCACCGCGTCGTCGCGCCCGGCCGCCACGTGCTCGCTCAGCCGCGTGAAGTAGGGCGTGCCGATCGAGAGGACCACGACCGAGAACGGCAGCATGAACACGAGCCACGCGTACTGCATGGCGGCGACCGAGGCGCCGGCTCGGGATGCCTCGCCGACGAGGTTCGTCTGCACCAGCCCGGCGAGCTGCCCGACGACGACCATGAGGAAGGTCCAGCCGGCGAGGCGTCCGATCTGACGGAGGCCGATGCCGCGCCACTGGAAGTCGGGCCGCACGTGCAGGCCGGCGCGCCGCCAGAACAGCAGCAGCACGAGGGCCTGCGCGACGATGCCGAGGGTCGCCGTGCCGCCCATGAGCGCGACCATCCCGGGCGTCCAGCCGGTGGCGTCGCGATGCAGGCCGAACACCCAGATGAAGACGAGGAAGCCGAGGATCGAGACGATGTTGTTGACGATCGGCGACCACGCGAACGGGCCGAACACGCGCCGCGCGTTGAGGATCTCGCCGAGCAGCGCGTAGAGGCCGTAGAACAGCAGCTGCGGCAGGCACCAGTACGCGAACGCGAGCGTCAGCGCGACGCCCTCCGGCCCGAGCCGCGAGCCGTACCACTGCACGAGCAGGGGAGCCGCGGCGACCGCGACGAGCGTCGTGACGGCGAGGGCCACGACGCCGAGCGTCAGGAGCTTCGAGACGAACGCGCTGCCGCCGTCGCGGTGGCTGCCCGCCTTGATGATCTGCGGCACGATGACGCCGGCGAGGAGGCCCGACGAGATGATCGCGTAGATGTTGGTCGGCAGCTGCGCCGCGATGGCGAAGGCGTCGGCCGCCTCCGCGCCGATCGTGCCGAGCGCCGCGGCGAGCACGATGTTGCGGACGAGCCCCGTCACGCGCGAGACGAGCGTGCCGGCGCCGACGACGGCGCTCGCGCGTCCGATGCTCACGACGACGCCCCGTCGTTCGGGCCGGGTGCCGCCGCCGCGTCGGCGGTCGCGGCATCCGCCCCGCCCCGTGCACGGCGGCGTACGCGCAGCACCGTCCGGACGATGCCGAGGACGAGGAGGAGGCCCACACCGGCCGCGAGGACGGCGACCCACACCGACTCCCATTCGGCGCGCACCGTCACGGCGACGGAGCGGGGCTCGCCGATCAGCATGCCGCTCTGGCTGCGCAGCTGCAGATCGATCGCGGTCGTGCCGCTGCCGACGCGGGCCTCGACGGGCACCTCGACGCGCGTGTTCTGCTCGGCGCCGGCCTCGACCGGCGACGTGGTCTGGACGATCAGCACCGGATCGGTGGGATAGGCCGTGAGCACGAGCGACACCGGCCACGGCAGGTCGTTGCGCACCGCGAACCCGAGCGGCGCGGTCGACCCGAGGAGGTTGATGTTGCTCGGCGGGTTGATGCCCACGGCGTCGAGGGTCTGCCGGGTCTGCTCGTGGTGGTCGGCGACGGCGGTGGTCCAGGCATCCCCCCGCGCACGCCACCCGCTGCCCATCACCTGCAGGATGGCGGTGCGTTCGGGGGCCGTGAGCACCGCCGGGTCGGCGAGGATCGTCGCGAAGCCCGCCAGTTCGGACTCGTCGGCGAGCAGCTGGGTCAGGGCGTCGACGCGGGCGGTGTCGGCGTCGACGCCGCTCACCTCGACCGGGTAGGCGGATGCCGCGGTCAGGGTACCGAGATCGGTGGCGGCGTAGCCGGGCAGCGTCGTCGCGGCCGCGATCGCGCTGCGCAGACCCAGACGCGAGCGGTCGCCGCCGCGGTCGAGCACGACGAGCAGCGGGCGATCGCCGGCCTCCTGCCGCGCGAGCGCCGCGTACGCCGCGGTCTCGGCGAGCGCGGCCGCGCGGACCACGCCGTCCTCGGTGGCGGCGGACGCGGTGAGGGACGCCGAGACGTCGGAGTCGTAGACGAGCAGCTCGGCGCCGCCGGCGGTGGCCCGCGCGCCGACGTTCGCGGACGTCGTCGCCGACGGCACCAGGATCGGGGATGCCGGATCCAGCCCGGCGAGCGCCGCCACGACGTCGGCCCCGGCCGTGCCGGTGGCCGGCCAGAAGGCGGCGGCGCGTGCCGGACCGATGTCGGTGAGCTCCGCGAGGGTCGGGAGCACCGGGCTCGCGTCGGTGGGCGTCGGCGCCGGGGTCGGCTCGGGGGTCGCGGCATCCGTCGTCGGGGCGAAGTCCTCCGCCCGCAGGTACGGGTCGAGCGTCGTGGGTGCCAGGAGCGGGGTCACACCGGCCTGGATCTGGGTGGCGAGGTCGGCGTCGCCGAACTGGAGTGCGAAGCGCGAGTTGGGAAGCGACAGCAGGCGCTCGAGCCACAGACGCGCGTCGTCGGGGGCGGAGGCGCCGAGCACGCGGATCGCCGCCGGGATCGCGGGGTCGACGGCGAGGATCGCCGGGGTGCCCGTGACGGCGTCGAGCTGCGCGGTCAGGGCGCCGAGCGGGCCGGTGAGCTCGGTCAGCTCGGCCGCCGTGAGAAGGCCCTCGTCGAGCGGACCGGCGACGATCGGGACGACGACGCCGACGGATGCCGGTGCGCCGACCGGCGGCGGCACGGTCACGACGCTCGCGACGGCGAGGGGACCGGCATCGGTCTCGTACACCGCGCGGAGCGGGTAGACGCCGGCGCTCCGGGTCGTCAGCTCGGTGGCGACCGGGTCGATCGTGATCGCGGTGGTCTGGGTGCCGAGCGGGGCCACGGACTCGACGCGGGTCGTGCCGAAGGCGTCGAGTGCGACGCCGGCCACGTCGCCGGCGAGCCAGTCGCCGAGCCCGCCGCGGGTGTCGAGGGGGTCGCGACCGACCTCGACCCGCACATCGGCGGGGGCCACGGTCGACGGCGTGGTGTTGGTGACGCTGACCGTCACGGTGAGGGGCTGGTCGGCCTGGACCAGACCGCCGGCCGACGGGGCGACCGAGACTCCCACACTGCCCGCGGGGTCGCTCGGCGCGGCGGCCGGGGCCTGGGCAGCGGTCGCCGCGAGCGGCGTCAGCGCGAGCGCCGCCACGGCCG
>NZ_JBDIAB010000150.1:0-7532 GCF_039812165.1 Microbacterium sp. | reverse complement strand
CTGGCTCGGTGGCGCTCCTCGACAAGCTCGAGGCCGCCGACGTGCCGATCGCCGTGGTGTCGAGCTCGAAGAACGCCGACGAGGTGCTCACCGCCGCGGGTCTGCGCTCGCGCATCCCGGTTCTCGTGGACGGCGTCGTCGCCGAGCGGGACAACCTCCCGTCCAAGCCCGCTCCCGACGTCTTCGTCGAGGCCGCCCGCATGATGGGTGTCGATCCCGCGCGCAGCGTCGCGGTCGAGGACGCTCACAGCGGGGTGCAGTCGGCGGTCGCGGGCAGGTTCGGGCTCGTCGTCGGCGTCGACCGCGGCGCCGGAGCCGAAGCGCTCCTCGAGTCCGGCGCGCACGTCGTCGTGCAGGATCTCGCCGAGTTCGTCTGACCGCCCCGCTCACCCGTCCCTCACCGGAGGCATCCCATGCTCGATCGTGATCGGTTCCCCATCGACCCGTGGCGTCTGGTCGAGACGCGTTACTCCTCCGACGACATCGGCGTCACCGAGTCGGTGTTCGCCGTCGGCAACGGCTATCTCGGGCTCCGCGGCAACCACCCGGAGGGTCGCCACGCGCACGAGCAGGGCACCTTCATCAACGGGTTCCACGAGATCTTCCCGATCCGTCACGCCGAGCAGGCGTTCGGGCTCGCCGAGGTCGGCCAGGCGCTCGTCAACGCGCCCGACGCGAAGGTCATGCGCGTCTACGTCGACGACGAGCCGCTGACGCTCGAGACCGCCGACATGCGCGAGTACGAGCGGGCGCTCGACATGCGCGCGGGCGTGCTCACGCGCCACGTGCGCTGGACGACGCCCAGCGGCAAGGACGTCGTCATCGACTTCGACCGCATGGTGTCGTTCGAGGAGAAGCACCTCGCGGTCATGCGCGTGACGGTCACGGTCCTCAACGCCGACGCTCCGGTGACGATCAGCTGCCAGCTCGTCAACCGCCAGGACGGCGAGGACGTGTACGGCGGCACGCCGCTGCCGCCGAAGAAGGCCGGCTTCGACCCGCGCCGCTCCGACACGTTCCACGAGCGCGTGCTGCTGCCGGCCGAGTACTGGCAGGACGGCCTGCGCGCCGTGCTGTCGTACCGGGTCGCGGCATCCGGCATGACGATCGCGGTCGTCGCCGACCACGTCGTCGAGACCGGGAACGAGTACTCGGCCCGCACGCTCGTCGAGCCCGACATCGCCAAGAACGTCTTCCGCGTGCAGGCGAAGGCGGGCGTGCCCGTCACGGTCACGAAGCTGGTCAGCTACCACACGTCGACCGGCGTGCCCCCGCGCGAGCTCGTCGACCGCGGCCGCCGCACGCTCGACCGCGTCCAGTCCGAGGGCGTGCAGCGACAGTTCGACCGCCAGGCCGCCTGGTGCGAGGCGTTCTGGCATCGCTCCGACGTCGTGATCGGCGGCCACGACGACCTGCAGCAGGCCGTGCGCTGGTGCCTGTTCCAGCTGGCGCAGGCGTCCGCGCGCGCGGACGGGCTGGGCGTTCCGGCCAAGGGCCTCACCGGGTCGGGATACAGCGGCCACTACTTCTGGGACACCGAGATCTACGTGCTGCCGTTCCTGGCGTACACGACCCCGCAGTGGGCCCGCAACGCGCTGCGCATGCGCTACCTGATGCTCCCGGCGGCCCGCAAGCGCGCCGGCCAGCTCAGCGAGGCCGGGGCGCTCTTCCCGTGGCGGACGATCAACGGCGAGGAGGCGTCGGCCTACTACGCCGCCGGCACCGCGCAGTACCACATCAACGCCGACGTGAGCTTCGCGCTCGCGAAGTACGTCCGCGCCTCCGGAGACGAGGAGTTCCTGCACCGCGAGGGCGTCGACATCGCGGTCGAGACGGCGCGGCTGTGGGCCTCGCTCGGGTTCTGGCGGTTCGGCGAGGCGGGCGACGCCGAGTCGTTCCACATCCACGGCGTCACCGGTCCCGACGAGTACACGACGGTCGTCAACGACAACCTGTTCACGAACGTCATGGCCCGCTTCAACCTGCGCTTCGCGGCGCGGACGGTGCGCGAGATGGCCCAGGACGCCCCGGAGGCGTACCGGCTGATGGTCCAGCGCCTGTCGTTCGACCCGGCGGAGGCGGATGCCTGGGAGGCGGCCGCCGAGGCGATGCACATCCCGTTCAGCGAGGGCCTCGGCATCCACCCCCAGGACGCCGTCTTCCTCGAGCGCGAGGTGTGGGACCTGGAGAACACGCCGGAGTCGCAGCGACCGCTGCTGCTGCACTTCCACCCGCTCGTCATCTACCGCTACCAGGTGCTCAAGCAGGCCGACGTGGTGCTCGCGCTGTTCCTGCAGGGCAACCACTTCACGGCCGAGGAGAAGCTGGTCGACTTCGAGTACTACGACCCGCTGACCACGGGCGACTCGACGCTGTCGGCCGTCGTCCAGTCGATCCTGGCGGCCGAGGTCGGCTACCGCGACCTGGCTCTGGAGTACTTCCGCGCGTCGCTGTTCGTCGACCTCGCCGACCTGCACAACAACGCGACCGACGGCGTGCACGTGGCGTCGGCCGGCGGCGTGTGGACGGCGCTCGTGTCGGGCTTCGGCGGCATGCGCGACCACTACGGCGACCTGACGTTCGACCCGCGCCTGCCGGCGGGCTGGCCGTCGCTGGAGTACACGCTGCACTGGCGGGGCACCGAGCTGCGGGTCGCGGTCACGCAGACCGAGTTCCGGATCGACGCGGGCGAGGGCGACGCGGTCGACTTCGCGGTGCGCGGCGTGCCGCATCGCATCGAGGGCGGGCAGTCCGTCGTGGTGCCGCTGGTCGACCAGGGCCCCGTGCGCGAGGGCCGGCCGCGGCTCGGCGAGATCGCCGAGGCGCGTCGCGAGGACGGCACGCTGCTGTCGGCCTCGGTGCCCGACCCCATGGTGCCGTTCCCGCTGCTCGAGACGGTCGGCGAGGTCCTCGCCGACGACGAGCCCTCCTCGTAGGCGGGCCCGCTGCCGTTCGTCGGAGATCTGCATATCGTCGGACAGATCCGGACCGGATCCTCCGACGACGTGCAGATCTCCGACGATGCGCAGCGCCGGCTGCTCCGTCAGGGCGCGTCGAAGAAGGCCAGCTCGTGTCGCATCGAGGCGATGAACGCCTCGTCCATGCGAGCGCGATCGACGGGGGATGCCGTCGCGGCCGCGCGCTCGGCGATCGACACCGCCTCGGCGGTGGCCGCCGCGAACACCGGATCGCCGTACGCCACGAGCCAGTCGGCGTACGGGTGGCCTTCGCGCGCGTGCGTGCGCAGGCGCGCGCCGAGATCGGTGTAGAGCCAGAAGCAGGGCAGCACGGCCGCGGTGAGGACCGTGTACGACCCGGATGCCGCGGCGCCCGACAGGTGGGCGAGGTACGCGGTCGTCGCCGGCCCCGGCTGCGGATCCGCCGCGCCGCCGAGCCGCACGCGGTGCAGGCGCCGTTCCTCCTCGAGCGCGGACGCCGCCGCGCCGTGCCAGAAGTCCCGCTCGTCCGGGGCGACGGCGAGGTCGCCCGCGCGGGCGAGCACGCCGGAGTACGCGCGGAGGTAGAGGGCGTCCTGGGCGAGGTAGCGGTGGAAGCGGTCGAGCGGGAGCGAGCCCGCGGCGAGGCCGGCGACGAACGAGCACGCGTCGACGTCGGCGCGGATGCCGGTGGTGCCCTCCCAGACGCTCGTGCTCCACGGCACGGCGCCGGCGGGCTCGGACGCCGAGGCCTCTCGCGGCCCGGCCTCGTGCCGCTCGGTTCCGCGGAGCTCGTGGAAGTGGTCGATCGGGCCGTGACCGCGCCCCACGCGGAGCGCGTCGGCGTGCCGCAGCGCGCCGGTGAGCCACGTCTTCGCGCGCGCGAGCGCATCGGGCCACGGCATCCCGCTCGCCCGCAGCGTCGCCATCGCCGACGACAGGGAGCATCCGGTGCCGTGGGTGTTGCGCGTCGTCACGCGGGCGCCCTCGATCTCGTGCACGCCGTCGGCGCCGACGATGGCGTCGGGGCACAGCGCGCCGTCGAGGTGCCCGCCCTTCAGCAGCACGGTCGCGCCGGTGTCGGCGTGCAGGGCGCGGGCCTGGGCGACGGCATCCGTCCACGTGCCCGCACGCGCGGAGCCGGTGAGCACGGCGAGCTCGGCGAGGTTCGGCGTGACGAGGTCGGCGCGGCGGCACAGGGCGCGCACCGCCTCCTCGGCCTCGGCGTCGAGCAGGCGGTCGCCGCTCGTGGCGACCATCACCGGGTCGAGCACGACCGTCGGGGGACGGACGTCCTCGAGCCACGCGGCGACGACGTCGACGACCGCGGTGGAGTGCAGCATCCCGATCTTGACCGCGTCGATCTCGACGTCGTCGCTCACCGCGCGCAGCTGCGCGTCGAGGAACGCGGGCGGCGGGGCGTGCACCGACCGGACGCCCTGCGTGTTCTGCGCGACGAGCGCGGTGACCACGGCCATGCCGTAGCCGCCGAGTGCGCCGATCGACTTGAGGTCGGCCTGGATGCCGGCGCCGCCGGTGGGATCGGTGCCGGCGATGCTGAGGACGCGGGGCACGCTCATCGGCGCGCACCGGCGACGGCGAAGGCGGCGGCCGCGGCGCGCGGATCGTCGGCGGCGCAGATCGCGGAGACCACCGCGACTCCCGCGGCCCCGACGGCGCGCAGCGGCGCGACGTCGTCCGCGACGACCCCGCCGATCGCGACGCAGGGGAGCGGGGTCGCCTCGGCGAGGCCGGCGAACCCCGCGACGCCCAGCGGCTCCGGGTGGTCGGCCTTGGTCGCCGTGGGCCGGATGACCCCGACGCCGAGGTAGTCGATCGTCCCCGCGGGCATCGCGTGCGCGGCATCCAGGTGCACGGGCGTGTTCGCGGTCCAGCCCACGATCGCGTCGGCGCCGAGGAGACGCCGCGCCAGCTGCGGCGGCACGTCGCTCTGGCCGAGATGGACGCCGTCGACGCGGGCGCCGGCGTCGCGCGCGGCGAGCGCGACGTCGAGGCGATCGTCGACGACGAAGGCCGCCCGCCCCGCGACGACGTCCGCGAGCGCGACCGCGTACGCGATCAGGTCGCGGGCGCTCGCCGTCTTGTCGCGCAGCTGGACGACGGTGACCCCGCCGTCGATCGCGGCGTCGACGATGCCGGTCAGGCGTGCGAAGGGCACGCGGTGGTCGGTGACGAGGTGCAGCGAGAGGTCGGCGCTCATCGTGCGACCTCCCCGGCGCGGGATGCCGCGGCGCCATCGGTCGCCGCTCGTGCGTCCGGCGGTCCGTCGCCGGGGTCGCCCGCGGGCTCGACGGTCAGCCGGCCCGCGTCGGCGAGGTCGCCGGGCGCGACGCCCGACAGCGCGTCGAGGAAGGCGACGGCGAACGATCCCGGACCGTCGGCGACGGCGGCGGCGCGCTCGGAGGCCACCGCGTGGACGACGGATGCCGCGACCGCCGCCGCCAGCGGATCGCACACGGCGAGGAACGCGGCCATCGTGGCGCCGAGCGAGCATCCGCCCCCGGTCATCCGGGTGAGCAGGGCGTCGCCGCCGTGCACGCGGACGACGTCCGTCCCGTCGGTCACGAGGTCCACGGCACCCGAGACCGCGACCACCGCGCCGGTCCGGCGGGCGAGCGCGATCGCCGCCGCGCGCGCGGCATCCGGACCGTCGGTCGCGTCGACCCCCCGTCCGCCGGTTCCCGCGCCGGCGAGCGCGAGCACCTCCGAGGCGTTGCCGCGGACGATCGACGGACCGTGCGCGAGGAGGTCGGCGGCGAGGCGCGTGCGCACCGGCAGCACGCCCACGGCGACCGGGTCGAGCACCCACGGGGTGCCCGCCGTCACGGCCTCGCGCGCGGCGTCGCGCTGCTCCGAGGTCGGGGTGCCGAGGTTGACGAGCACGCCGCCGGCGACACGCGCGAAGACGCCGGCCTCGCCCGGGATGTCGCACATCGCGGGCGCCGCGCCGAGCGCCAGCAGCGCGTTGGCGGTGACGTTGGTGACCACGGCGTTCGTGATGCACTGCACCAGAGGATGCGCCGCGCGCAGGGCCGCGAGGGCCTCGGCGGGGGAGACGCGGGCAGAGGCGCGTGCGCTCATGGGGGACATCCCTTCGCTCGTACGAACGAGATCAGGTTCGACGGGTGTGATCTCAGCCCGCGGCGCGGGCACCCCGTGTCATTGCCGAGGAATCTAGCAGGCACCCGGTCGGCCCTGTCAAACCCGGCGCGGCTTTGGGAGCGCCGCGGTTCGTCGGAGAACTGCGCCTCGTCGGACGGATCCGGCCGGAAGTCTCCGACGATGTGCAGATCTCCGAAGATGTGCCGCGCGCACAGGCGTGTGAGGCACTCATGCCGCGTGTCGGGGGCACCGCGTAGGCTGGCCTGGTGACCGCAGCCCTCTACCGCCGATACCGTCCGGAGACGTTCGGCGAGATGATCGGGCAGTCGCAGGTCACCGAGCCGCTCATGACCGCGCTGCGCGGCGACCGGGTCGGCCACGCGTACCTGTTCTCGGGCCCGCGCGGCTGCGGCAAGACCACGTCGGCGCGCATCCTCGCCCGCTGCCTCAACTGCGCCGAAGGCCCCACCGACGTGCCGTGCGGCGTGTGCGACAGCTGCGTCGAGCTCAGCCGCGGCGGCGGGGGATCGCTCGACGTCGTCGAGATCGACGCCGCCTCGCACAACGGTGTCGACGACGCGCGCGACCTGCGCGAGCGGGCCATCTTCGCCCCGGCCCGCGACCGGTTCAAGATCTTCATCCTCGACGAGGCGCACATGGTCACCGCGCAGGGCTTCAACGCCCTGCTCAAGCTCGTGGAGGAGCCTCCCGAGCACGTCAAGTTCATCTTCGCGACGACCGAGCCCGAGAAGGTCATCGGCACGATCCGCTCGCGCACGCACCACTACCCGTTCCGCCTCGTCGCCCCCGCGGCGATGCTGGAGTACGTCGAGCGGCTGTGCGAGACGGAGGGCGTCGCCGTCGAGCCCGGCGTGCTGCCGCTCGTCGTGCGCGCCGGCGGAGGCTCGCCGCGCGACACGCTGTCGCTGCTCGACCAGCTGATCGCGGGCTCCGAGGCCGGGTCGGTGCGGTACGAGCGCGCGGTGGCGCTGCTCGGCTACACGCACGCCGAGCTGCTCGACGAGATCGTCGACGCGCTCGGCGCGCGCAACGCCGCGGCCGCGTTCGCGTCGATCGATCGCGTCGTGCAGACCGGCCAGGACCCGCGGCGCTTCGTCGACGACCTGCTCGAGCGGCTGCGCGACCTGATCGTCGTGGCAGCGACGGGCGAGGGGGCCGCCGCCGTGCTGCGCGGGATCTCGTCCGACGAGCTGACCCAGCGCATGGGCCAGGCGGCCGTGTTCGGCGCCGAGCGGCTCTCGCGCATCGCCGACCTCGTGGTCGCCGCGCTCGACGACATGACCGGGGCCACGTCGCCGCGGCTGCAGCTGGAGCTCATGATCGCCCGCGTGCTCGCGAGCGAGGCCGCGACCGGTCCGGTCGCCGCATCGGCCGGGCACCCGCCGGTCGCCTCGGTCGCGACGCCTCCCGCCGGCTCGGGAGCGGGCCGGCCGTCGGGCGACGCGTCGACGA
>NZ_JBDIAB010000149.1:0-7550 GCF_039812165.1 Microbacterium sp. | reverse complement strand
CCGGCTCGCCGCCGAGGCGCTGCGCGTCGCGGCGTGGCGCCCGCGCGCGGCGACCGAGGCCGACGGCCGCACGCTGCCGCACGAGGTCGACTGGCTCCGCACCGCCGTGCACCTCGACAAGGGCTGCTATCGCGGGCAGGAGACCGTCGCGAAGGTGCACAACCTGGGCCATCCGCCGCGCCGCCTGGTCGCGCTGCAGCTCGACGGCAGCGAGGCGCTGCTGCCCGAGCCCGGCGCGGTCGTGTCGGCGGACGGCGAGCCGATCGGGGCCGTCACCGCGGTCGCCCGGCACCACGAGGAGGGGCCGATCGCGCTCGCGCTCGTCAAGCGCTCCGCCTCGGTCGACACGGCCCTCACGGTCGCGACCGACGAGGGCGAGGTCGCCGCCGCCCAGGAGACGATCGTGCCGCCGGACGCGGGTCGGACGGCATCCGTCCCGCGCATGCCGCGCCTGTCCCGCCGCCGCTGACCGGCCGCCGTCAGGGCGCGGGGGCGACGGCGGACCACGGCACGGTGACCTCGCCCAGCCGCCAGCGCGCCCGCGCCGCGACCGGCCAGCCGGCCGCCGCCATCGCCGCGAGCGCCGTGCGCCACCGCTGCACCGGGCCGAACGCCGACGCCGCGACCGCGCGCGTCCACTCCTCCTCGAGCGCGGCGAGGAAGGCGTGCACGCGCTCGCCGGGCACGTTCCGGTGGATGAGGGCCTTCGGCAGGCGCTCGGCGGCGATCGCGGGCGTGTCGAGGCCCGCGAGCCGCAGCGAGACCGTCAACGAGCGCGGGACGGCATCCGGCCCCACCTCGATCCACGTGCAGACGCGGCCCAGCTCGTCGCACGTGCCCTCGACCAGGATGCCGTCGGGCGCGAGCCGCGCGGCCATGCGCGCCCACGCGCCCGCGACGTCGGCCTCGTCGTACTGGCGCAGCACGTTCATGGCCCGGACGACGGCCGGAGGACGCGGCGCGGGCACCTCGAAGCCCCCGCGCGCGAACGACACGCGCGCGTCGGCGGCGAACGGCGTCGCGCCGGCCTGTACGGCGGCCAGCTGCGCGCGGGCGCGCTCCACGCGCGCCGGATCGATCTCCAGGCCGAGCACCTCGACGTCGTCGCGCACGCGCCGCAGCCGCGCCTCGAGCTCGAGGGCCGTCACGCCGCTCGCGCCGTAGCCGAGGTCGACCACGAGCGGATCCGAGGCCCCGCGCAGAGCCGCGTGTCGGGCGATCCAGCGGTCCACGCGACGCAGCCGATTGGTGCCCGTCGTGCCCCGCGTGATCTGCCCGACCGGCCCCCGCGTCATGCCTCCATCATGTCAGCGGGCGCGTGAGGCCCATGAGTAGGATGGCGCCATGACTGCGCCCTACACGTTGATCCTGCTCCGCCACGGCCAGAGCGAGTGGAACGAGCTGAACCTGTTCACCGGCTGGGTGGACGCTCGCCTGTCCGAGCTCGGCAAGGCCGAGGCCACGCGCGGCGGGGAGCTGATGGCCTCCACCGGCATCCTCCCGGACATCCTGCACACGTCGCTGCTCAGCCGTGCGATCCAGACCGCGAACCTCGCCCTCGACAGCGCCGACCGGCTGTGGATCCCGGTGAAGCGCTCGTGGCGGCTCAACGAGCGCCACTACGGCGCCCTGCAGGGCAAGGACAAGGCGCAGACCCTCGCCGAGTTCGGCCCCGACCAGTTCATGCTGTGGCGCCGCTCGTTCGACGTGCCGCCGCCGGACCTGGCCGACGACAGCGAGTTCAGCCAGGCGAACGACCCGCGCTACGCCGGCATCGACGGCGACGTCCCGCGCACCGAGTCGCTGAAGCTCGTCATCGACCGCCTGCTGCCGTACTGGGAGGAGGAGATCGTCCCCGACCTGCGCGCGGGCAAGACGGTCCTCGTGACCGCGCACGGCAACTCGCTGCGCGGCCTCGTCAAGCACCTCGACGGCATCAGCGACGCCGACATCGCCGAGCTGAACATCCCCACCGGCATCCCGCTCGTGTACCGCCTCGACGAGGACCTCAAGCCCCTCGGCCCGGGGGAGTACCTCGACCCCGAGGCCGCCGCCGCCGGCGCCGCCGCGGTCGCCGCGCAGGGCAAGAAGTAGGGCGCACGACACCGAAGAGCCGGTCGGTCCGTCAGGACCGGCCGGCTCTCGTCATGCCCGCCCGGGCATCGCCGCGCAGGACCCCCGCACGCACGCGAGACCTCCCGTCTGCGACGTTCCAGATGCCCTGGCGTCGCAGACGGGAGGTCTCGCGGCGGATGCCGGGCGTCAGCCGGCCGACGGGATCGTGATCGCGTCGGTGTCGGTGGTCCAGTCGCCCGTCGCGAGGTAGGCGACCTTCTTGGCGACCGACACGGCGTGGTCGGAGAAGCGCTCGAGGTAGCGGCTCGCGAGCGTCGCGTCGACGGTCGCGGCGGCGTGCCCGCGCCAGTTGTCGCCGAGGACCTTCTCGAACACCGACAGGTGCAGGTCGTCGAGGCGCTCCTCGTGGGCGCGCAGGCTCTCGACGAGCGTGAGGTCCTCCGTGCGCAGCAGCTCGGTCAGCTGCCGGGCGACCTCGATGTCGATCTCGCCCATGCGCGTGAAGGTGCTCTTGAGGCCCTTCGGGATCGCGCGCTCGGGGAAGCGCATGCGCGTCAGCTGCGCGATGTGCTCGGCGATGTCGCCCATGCGCTCGAGCGACGCGCTGATGCGCAGCGCGCTCACGACGATGCGGAGATCGCGCGCGACGGGCTGCTGCCGGGCGAGGATCTCGATCGCGAGCTCGTCCAGAGCGACCGCCTTGAGGTCGATGATCGCGTCCTCCTCGATGACCTCCTCGGCCAGCGAGACGTCGCTCGTGCCGAACGCGCGCGTGGCCTTCTCCACGGCGATGGTGACCAGCTCGGAGATCTCCACGAGGCGTGCTTGGACGTCCTCCAGCGACTGGTGGAACACTTGGCGCATCACGCCACCCTCTCTTCCGCGGGCACGGTGCGGCCCGGTGACGCGGCGATTGTCACCCCCGAAGGTTAACGAAGGGTGCCGCAGCAGTGAACTCTCGACGCGGGATGCCGGTGCTCCCGGCGTCCGGCACGAGAACGCCCTGCGACCGATCTACCCTGGTGCCATGGACTCGACCCAGGTGGCGTTGCTCGCGCTCGCCGTCGGGGCCGTGGTCGGCGGCGGCGTCGTGGGTCTCGTCGTGATCGCCCTGCGCGTGCGGGACCGCGCTCGCACGGTCGCCTCGGCAGACGTGCCGGAGGGCGTGCGCGAGGTGCTCGCCGGCATGGACGACGCCGCGGTCGTCGTCGACTCGTCGCTCGCCGTCGTCGCCGCCTCCGCTCCCGCCGAGCCGTACGGCATGACGGTCGGGGCCACGCTGCCGGGGTCGGAACTGCGCGCGCTCGTGCGCGCCGCGCGGGCCGCAGCCCACCCCGAGGCCGAGCTCATGCGCGTGCAGCGCGGCGGCGTGCTGGTCGAGCCGCGCGTCGTGATGGCGCGCGCCAGTGCGATCGGCTCACGGCTCACGCTGCTGGTCGTGCGCGACATCACCGAGCGCGAGCGTGTGGAGGAGATGCGGCGCGACTTCGTCGCCAACACGAGCCACGAGCTGAAGACGCCCGTGGGCGCGGTGACCCTGCTGGCCGAGGCGATCTCGGCCGCGGCCGACGATCCCGACCAGGTGCGGAACTTCGCCGCGCGGCTGCAGGCCGAGGCATCCCGGCTCAGCCTGCTCGTCTCGCGCGTGCTGAACCTCTCACGGCTGCAGTCCGCGGTCGACCTCACCGAGGTGCGCGACGTGCCGGTGGATGCCGTGGTGGCCGACGCGATCGCCGCGCACGCCGTCGCGGCCGAGGCGGCCGGCGTCACGATCGCGCGGGGTGGTCAGCGCGGCGTCGTCGTCCGCGGCGACGAGCAGGTGCTCGGCGAGGCGGTGGGCAACCTCGTGGCCAACGCGATCGCGCACTCGCCCCGGGGCGCCCAGGTCGGCGTCGGCGTGCGGTTCGCCGACGGCATCGTCGAGATCGCGGTGACCGATCACGGCCCCGGCATCCCGGAGTCGGAGCAGCAGCGCGTGTTCGAGCGCTTCTACCGGTCCGACGAGGCGCGCAGCCGCCGCACCGGCGGCACCGGCCTGGGGCTGTCGATCGTCAAGCACGCCGTGCAGCGGCACGGCGGCGAGGTGCAGCTGTGGTCGCGGCCGGGGCGCGGCTCGACGTTCACGCTGCGCCTGCCCGCCACCGCGGACGGGGCCGACCGGTCGGCCAAGAAGAAGTCGAAGAAGAAGGCGGCCCGTCGGGGGCGGCCACGGGAGGGATCGTCATGACGCGCGTGCTGATCGTCGAGGACGAGGCGGATCTCGCCGAGCCGCTGGCCTATCTGCTCCGCCGCGAGGGGTTCGACGTCGAGATCGCCGCCGACGGTCCCGCCGGCCTCGAGGCGTTCGCGACGCGCGGCGCCGACATCGTGCTGCTCGACCTGATGCTCCCCGGCATCCCGGGCACCGAGGTGTGCCGCATCATCCGCACGACGTCGCGCGTGCCGATCGTCATGCTGACGGCGAAGGACTCCGAGGTCGACATCGTCGTGGGCCTCGAGCTGGGTGCGGACGACTACCTGGCCAAGCCCTACTCCGCCCGCGAGCTCCTCGCCCGCATGCGCGCGGTGCTGCGGCGCACCGAGGTCGCCCCGGCGCCGGGGCTCGAGGAGCGCATCGTGACCGCCGGTCCCGTGTCGGTCGACCTCGACCGGCACGCCGTGACGGTCGACGGGCGCGAGATCGCGATGCCGCTGAAGGAGTTCGAGCTGCTCGAGGTGCTCGTGCGCAACGCGGGGCGCGTGCTCACGCGCGGGCAGCTCATCGACCGCGTGTGGGGGAGCGACTACTTCGGCGACACGAAGACGCTCGACGTGCACATCAAGCGCATCCGCTCGCGCATCGAGAAGGATCCGGCGCAACCGGTCCTGCTGCGCACGGTGCGCGGGCTCGGCTACCGCTTCGACGGCTGAGCGCCGTCGGCTCGACCCGTCAGACCGGCGAGGCCGGTCAGTTGCGGCTGCCGGGCACGAACTCCGCGTAGTACGAGAGGGCGCCGTCGACCACGGGCACGGCGAACTCGACCGGGGTCCCGTCGCCGGACTGGAAGGTCACCGGCAGGTCGGTGCCGGGCTTGGAGTCGAGGCCCGACAGCAGCAGCGGGCGCTCGCCCTCGGTGCCGAGGCTCACGATGCTGCGCGCGTCGACGCTGATCGTCTTGGTCTTGCCGTTGAAGGCGATGTTGAGCGTGTGCTCGTCGTCGGTGTCGTTGACGATCGCGGCGAGGAGGTTGCCGTTCTGGCCGTTCTCGTCGGCGACGATGAGGGCGTTGCGGACCTTCAGAGGTCCGGATGCCGGGACGCTGACTCCGTCGGACGGTGAGTAGGGGATGGTCGTGGCCTGCGGCGCGATCATGTTGCAGCCGGTCGCACCCAGAGCGACGGCGACACCCACGGCGAACGAGGCGATGAGGCGCGATTTCACGGATCCTCCAGAGGCAGACGGCGTTCCTTGCATTCTAGGGGGTTCGGGGTGCTCTTCGAGGAGCTCTTCCGCGGGGCTCCGGGCCCGTGTCGTGCGCCGCGCCGTCCTCATGCCGGGGTGGCCGGGCGAACCTTAGCGTATGCCCGCTGTGGTATCCTGGAACTCGCCGAAAGGACATAACTCCATGCTTTTTGAGGTTGGCGAGACCGTCGTCTACCCCCACCACGGGGCCGCAACGATCATCGAGGTCAAGAATAGGGTCATCAAGGGCGAGACCAAGAAGTACCTGAAACTGAACGTCACTCAGGGCGATCTGATCATCGAGGTTCCCGCGGACAACGTCGACCTGGTCGGCGTGCGCGACGTGATCGGCAAGGAGGGCCTCGAGCGCGTGTTCGACGTGCTGCGCGCCGAGTTCACCGAAGAGCCCACGAACTGGTCGCGCCGCTACAAGGCCAACCTCGAGAAGCTCGCCTCGGGCGACGTCATCAAGGTCAGCGAGGTCGTGCGCGACCTGTGGCGCCGCGATCAGGACCGCGGTCTGTCGGCCGGCGAGAAGCGTATGCTCGCGAAGGCACGTCAGATCCTCGTCTCCGAGATCGCCCTCGCCCTGAAGGCCGACGAGGAGCACGCCTCGGGCGTCCTCGACGAGGTGCTCGCCTCCTGATCCGGCTCCGTCGCTCGTCGAGCGGCGGCTGATCGCGCGGCATCCCGCGATGGATGCCGGTGCTCGGACGCGAGCGCGTCCCCGTCGGCATCGTTAAGGTCGAGGACATGACCATCGTCCCCGTGCCCCGCGTGGCCGTCATCGTCGTCGCGGCCGGCTCCGGCACTCGCCTGGGCGGCGGGGGACCGAAGGCGCTCGTGGGCCTGGACGCGCACACGATCCTGCGCCACGCGCTGCGCGGGGTGTTCGCGGGTCCCCTCGCCCAGGTCGTCGTCGTCGCGCCCGCCGGGCGCGAGGGCGACGCGCTCACCGACGCGCTCGAGGCGGCCGGCGGACGCCGTGACCTCGTCACGGTCGTCGCCGGCGGCGTCTCGCGCCAGGACTCGGTCGCCGCGGGGCTGAACGCGGTGTGGCCCGACGTCGAGATCGTGCTCGTGCACGACGCGGCTCGCGCGCTCACACCGCCCGAGGTGTTCGAGCGCGTGGTCGCGGCGATCGCGGGCGGGGAGGACGCCGTGCTGCCGGTGCTGCCGGTCGTCGACACGATCAAGCGCGTGCGCAGCCGCACCGTGGTGACCGGCGTGGATCGCGACGAGCTGGCCGCGGCGCAGACGCCGCAGGGCTTCCGCCGCGACATCCTCGAGACCGCCTACCGGGTCGCCGATCGCGAGTACACCGACGACGCGGCGCTCGTCCAGGCCGCGGGCCACGAGGTGTTCACGGTCGCCGGCGACGCGCGCTCGTTCAAGATCACGACGCCCGCCGACCTCGAGCGCGCGCGTGCGACGGTGGCGCCGATCCGCCCGGTCGCCGCGCCCCTGGACACCCCGCCGGTGCCCCCGCGCGTGGGCGTGGGAACCGACGTGCACGCGTTCGGCGGCGACGGCACGCTGTGGCTGGCCGGGCTGGAATGGCCGGGCGAGCCGGCGCTGCACGGCCACTCCGACGGCGATGCCGTCGCTCATGCGATCGTCGACGCCCTGCTGGCGGCGGCGGGCCTCGGCGACATCGGCACGCACTTCGGCGTCGACCGGCCCGAGTTCGCCGGTGCGCACGCCGACGCCTTCCTGCGGCGCACCGCCGAGCTCCTCGGCGAGGCGGGCTGGCGCGTGGGCAACGTGTCGGTGCAGGTGCAGGCGAACCGGCCGCGCTTCGCCGCGCGCCGGGCCGAGGCCGAAGCCGTGCTGTCGGCGGCCCTGGGCGGCGCCCCGGTGTCGGTGTCGGCGACCACGACCGACGGGCTCGGCTTCACGGGCGCCGGGGAGGGCGTCGCCGCCTTCGCGGTCGCGCTCGTGACGGCATCCTGACCCGCCGTCCAGCCGGCCCTAGCTGCCGAGGGTCTAGCCGCCGAGCAGGCGCGGCTCGCCGGGCTCGGCGGCGGACGGG
>NZ_JBDIAB010000148.1:0-7553 GCF_039812165.1 Microbacterium sp. | reverse complement strand
CTTGTCGGTCTCGGGCCGGTCCTCGAACGTCGCGAAGCCGGCGCCGCCCAGCCGCACGCGCACGAGGTGCGGGCTCAGCCGTTCGGTCGAGACCACCTCGAGGTCGACGACGGGACGCGGGGACCGGGGCGAGGTGCGGGAGTTCAATGCCACCCGCTCCACGTTACCCGCGCTGTCACGTCCGTCGCTCCGGGGGACGACGGTGCGGTCGACGCCGGTCCCGGCGGCGTGGGCGTCGTCCGCACGGGTGCTCCCGACCGGCATCCGCACGGCTCGCGTCAGACCGATCTGAGTCCGACGTAGATCAAAAGGAGGACGACCGCGAGCACGAGGAGCGCCCAAGCGCCGATGGCGAGCGACAGCAGCCATGTCCCCGCGCCCAGCAGGCCGACGATCACGATGAGTCCTACGAGGACGACGAACCAGGCGATCCGGCTGAGATACGAGAATCCTCGCGACGCGGGCTCTTGTGGCTCCGTGCAGACCTCTCCGTCGACCAGGAATCGGGCGATCTCAGGCATGCGTTCGGGGTAACCGTCGTGATCGACGAGCGCCGCGCCGTGTCCTTTCGGGAACGCGGCGCGGTGATATGTGACTCCGGAGGCGGTGACGCCTTCGAAGCCCCGGTAACCTCCGGCCCCGATGTCGCGGTAGCCGAGCAGCCTGAGACCGTTCGCGAGGATGCCGACCGGCACGTCGACGCGCGCCCGGTCGTTGTGCACTTTGCCGGGCCGCCAGCCTCCCTCGGCCGTATAGCCGCCGATCTGCCCGTTCTCGAACAGTCTCCTCCAGTCGAAGTCGGAGGGGAGGACGGACCCCGCGAGCATGATGTTCCGGAACCGGACGGCTCGAACATGCTGCATCACTGTGGCCATCATGTACGTGCCGTTGCTGTGACCCATGAAGCTGAACCCGTCGGGGTCATGGCTGAGGACGGCCTCCATGTATTGATCGAGGAACTGGTGGATGTTCTTCTGGCGTGTGCCGCGGACGGCGAACTCGATCGCGCTGAAGAACTTGTAGTTCAACGAGTACACCTTCGGCACGCGGTCGTCGGGGTCGGGGATGTGGGCCTGCCCAGGCTGCAGAGCATCGGTGAGGTCACCGACCCATCGGTCGTAGGCGGAGGCGCGGATGCCGTGCAGGATGAAGTACACGCGCTCCTGCGACACAGGAGTGAAGTCATCCGCTTCCGGGAAATGGTCGAAGAGAGCGTGTGCGAGCTCGTCCCACCGCTTCGCGCCGTTGTCGGCATCGGTCAGGTCGACCATCTTCCCGTGATCGCCGGAGCTGATCTCGGTCCGGACCGTGCGCGGCATGAAGCGACTGTCGTCGATGTCTTCGCGTGTGACGAGGCCGTCCTGGGCCCCATAGACCTGGACGACGAGCGGCGGCTCGATCGCGTTCTCCGGGTCGGCTTCGTGATCGGTGTAGAGCTTGCGCATCACTTCCAGCCACCGCAGCCGCAGATTCGCGAGCCAATAAGCACCTGAGTGGACGGCCTCGAGCGCGAAGTCTCCCAGGCCCGCCACCAGGGGGTAGACCCATCCCCCGGGGAGGTTCTTCTCCCGGTAGCCGGCGTTGGGGGATCCGAGGAGCACGATCCGCTTGACGCTCCTCGGCCAGGCGTCCGCAGTGCCGTCCTCGCTGTCCCGGTCATAGCCCAACCCGTACAGGTACGCGGCGCGGATGAGGATGCCGCCGAGGCTGTGTCCGACCAGCACGACCTCGTCTACGACCTCTCCCGTGTTCTCGCCGGACAGCCCACGGATCTTGTGCGCGAGCTCGGCAACAGACTTCGCGAGCGTCCTGGTGCGGCTGAATACCTTGATCCCGTGCGGGACGAACTCCACCCTGTAGTCGCCGCGTTCCCGCCTGACCCGATCGACGACAGAGCGCATCGTCGAGTCCCTCAAACCGGGGATGATCACCATCAACTTCGATGGAACGGCAGGCGCCTCGGACATGACAGATCCTTCCGCCGCAGAAGCGGTGACTGAAAGCTAGCACCGACGATCCCGCCACGGATAGGGCCCGGCGGGCGCCGCGGAACCACTCCCGTACGAACGAAACGCCCCGCAGAGGGGGCGCTTCGTTCGTAGCAGGAGCGGGGCTTGAACCCGCGACCTCACGTCAATGACGCAAGCTGCTCGTTCCCCTCGATACCAGTGTTTTCAACGCACCAGCGAGCGGTTGCTACTGGTTGCCACGATCTTACACACGGACGCAAAGCGGATTCGCGGACACAAAACGGACGCGTTCGCAGACGCTGGGCAGCACGGAGGGAATCACACCATCGACTGGCACCGCCGGATCCACGCGAGGTAGACTGTTGTCACATCCGATAACGCTCGCGGGAAGGGGGCGATTTTCATGAGCATCGCCACGAGCCTCCGAAGCGCACGCTTGAACTCCGGCGTCAGCCTACGCCGCGCCGCCACCGCGGCGGGTGTCGGCGCATCCAGCCTGTCCAACATCGAGAGCGGCCGGCGCGAGCCCACGTCTGGAACGGTGGAGCGGATCGCGGAAACACTTGGGGTCCGGGTCGTGGTCATCCCCCGCGTCCATCGACTCACCGCCGCAGACGCCGCGGAAGCGATCGCGACCTATGCCGACGCGGAACCCGCTACTGCGTATCGCGCCTTCCTCCAGCTCGCCGACGACCTCGCAGCAGCAGATCCATACGAGCAGTTCCTGCTCACCGTCGAAGAGCCACGCAGGCTCGGCAGTCGGTGGGACGATGCGCTCGCCGCCCTTGTCGAACTGCGTCTACCCAAGGGGTCGGTCCCGCCGTGGGCCTCCAATCATGACGCTGCACCAGGTAAAGCAGTGTGGGAGCCGCAGCGCACGCGGTTCGAGCTGTCGGTTGCCACGGATCTTTCCGAGGTGCCAGAGCCGTTCCTCCGGCGCGGCATCGCGATCTCCGCCGGTGAGCTGGAGAGCGCATGAGCCATCTCGACGACACGGGTCATTCGAAGTCCCGTGGCCAGTTCGAGAAGCTCGTGCGCGCCACACCCGATGCGAGCACGACTCCGTTCCTGGCCCGCGATGACATCATCGACGGGATCAAGGAGGTCGCCGACACGCTCCGCGACCGCGGCATCACGGGCACGCTGCAACTCGTCGGCGGCGCCGCTATCGTCATTGCGGTCAACGCGAACCGGCGCCTCACCCGTGATATCGACGCCGCGTTCGCCCCGAAGGCCGAGATCGAACGGGCCGCGCGGATCGTCGCCGAACGGAGGCACTGGCCCCCCGACTGGCTGAACGATGACGCCACCCAGTTCCTACCCAATGGGTTCGGCCGAGCCGCCGAATGGACAACGATCTACCAAGACACCACGATCACGATCCAAACCGCCAACAACGAGACCCTCCTCGCGATGAAGCTGCACGCCGCCGCCCGGCGCGGCACCCGCGAAGCGGAAGACATTGCCGGCCTGCTTGACCGGCTCGGCATCACCTCTGTCGACGCCGCTGAAGAGCTCTACGGAGAGTTCTACCCCGGAGACGAGCTCACACCGAAGACGGCCCGGATCGTCAAGGCCATCCTCGCCGCAGACCGCGACAGCGCTCCAGAGCCTCCGCCGCCTGACTTCAGCTAACGCGACCGGGTCGCGTCCAGTCAGGCGTGCGCGATGCGCCAGGAGTGCAGCGCTCTTACGATCGCTCGGTCGACGTTCTACCTCTCATGAGAGGGCAAGCACTGTTGAGGCGGGCGGGCGGGCCGCCAACCACCTTCCCGATCGTCGCGCCTACGGTGTGTTGTTGTTTTGCCCTCGGACGACCGCATCAAACTCGACGCGCTGGGCTAGCTCTTCAGCCCAGTCCCATGCAGAGCTCTTGGCCACGCCATAAAACTTGCGCCGCGAGTCGTCCGACGGGAGCGGAGTGAGCAAGCCTGCCCGGACGAGCGAGTGAAACGGCTTCTGCAAGCTACTTACCGGGACGCGTAGGGCGATGGCCAGTTCCCCCAACGTGACGACCTCCTCCTGAAGGGTACGGATCGCCAGCATCAGTTCGAGCCGGTAGTCCTGCCCAAAAACGATTCGCGAGAGTTCGCGAATCGCTGTCACTTCCACGCCGTCCATGCTGTTATCCTACGTGATAGACGTTACGCACATCGCGTAACGTATATTACGTATCGGAGCGATGGCCATGCCCAAGAAGACGGGGATCGAGTGGACCGAAGTGACGTGGAATCCCACCACAGGCTGCGATAAGGTCTCGCCCGGATGCGACAACTGTTATGCGCTGGCGTTGGCGAAACGGTTGAAGGCCATGGGCTCTGAGAAGTACCAGTCGGACGGTGACCCGCGCACTTCGGGGCCCGGATTCGCTATCACGCTGCATGAGAGTTCGCTGCGACAGCCTTATTCGTGGAGTGGGCGTCGCGTCGTCTTCGTGAACTCGATGAGCGATCTCTTCCACGCCAAGGTCCCGCTGGATTTCGTACGCCGTGTCTTCGATGTCATCGCAGACACCCCACAGCACACGTATCAGGTGCTCACGAAACGCGCGTCCCGTTTGCCTCGAATCGCCGATCGCCTGGACTGGCCAGACAACCTCTGGCTTGGCGTGAGCGTTGAGGATCAGGAGCATCTCGGCCGAATCGATGATCTTCGGAAGGTGCCGGCGGCAGTGCGGTTCCTGTCGTGCGAACCACTCCTCGGGCCGCTGACGGGTATGGACCTGGACGGCATCGATTGGGTCATCACGGGAGGTGAGTCCGGCCCCCGTGCCCGCCCTCTTGAGGTCGAGTGGGTTCGGGAGATCCGTGACATGTGTGCGAACGCTCAGGTGCCCTTTTTCCACAAGCAGTGGGGCGGGCGCACTCCCAAGGCCGGCGGTCGTGAACTTGACGGCATCACCTGGAGTGAGATGCCGATCAGTTCCCGTCGTGCGAGTGCCTAGGCAGGCGAGTTTGCTCGCACGATCCGGGCGTGCTGCATCTTCTGCGCCGGGTCCCGGCGACGCGCCACGCCGTTCGTGGCGAGATGATCCCACGCGGCGCGAAGGTGCTTCTCACCTGCAAGGCCCAGCGCATCGCCGTAGATCGCCTTGATGTCAGAGTCCCGACTCAATGACAGCTCTGCGCGGGAACGGAGGAGCTCATGGATATTCCTGGCGACATCGTGGCAGAGCCGCTCCCTGAGTGCCTTCTCGTCGTGGGCAAACTGCTCTTCAAACGCTTCCTCGGTGTAGTCCTCGCCGAGCAGCGCGTCGGCGTACATCACGCCGTTGCGACGAGCTTCCGCACGCATGTTGAACTCACGCCACTTCGCATGCCCGAGGCTGGACGCGTCTGCGAATTTGTAGGCGGCATAGCCGCTCCGGTAGAAGAGCGTCAGTTGGAAGAGCGGCACATGACCCTCTGCACGACGGACGTCTACGGCAAAAGAGTCATACCCCGTGTCCTTTTTCACCTTGGCGCGGAAGTGCGACGCAACCTCCAGAGCCGCGGCCGTAGCCGACCCCTCCACAGACTTTCTGAATGTCCCGAGAAACACATCCCTCCATTCGTCCTGCCCGAGGAAGGTATCCAGCCGCTGGAGCGTTCGGGAATCAGCCGAAGTGAGGTCCTCACCGCGGCCGAGGATCCCACCGATGCGCGAGAGCGAAGTCACGTGAAGGTTGAGGAGGACTTCATTCTTTGGCGCCATGCGAGCAAGAAGGCTTCGTCGCATGAGATCGTACGGCAGCGCAGTTCGGTACGGGTCAAGAAACGTCAGCGCTGGGTCCGCGCCCATCTCACTCACGACTCCGGCCAGTTCCCTCTGCACCGGTCCGTGAATTACTCGCGCATGTACGTCTTTGTGATAGGAAATGAAGCCTTCCAGCGAGCGTACGTGTTCGTCGTCCTGCTCGATGAAGACGCAACGTAGGCGTCGGGGTGGGGTTCTCGATGCCACAAACCGCGCGACGCCGAGCGCGACGGCAGGGGAACCTTCCTGCCCCTCACTGTCGCCGCCCTCTTCGGGCGCATACTGTCCGGGCCCGGCGTAGCCGTCGACGAACCAGGCCTGGAACTTCGAGTTGGCGCCTGCCGTCATCATCGTGAATGGAATCAGGTAGTTCTTGAGCACTGCATGCTTCAGCACAGCCGCTGACTGCTTACGTGACCAGAACTCATCGTGGTTCGTCATCGGACCCCCGCCCTCCGCGACACTTCACGTGTCGACCAGATTCTCGCTTAGGCTACGTCTGAGCCATGCGAACACGCGCAGTCCACGGCTAAGAAGATGATCGGATGTGGAGACGATCGGGTGCGCTCTCCGCGCCCTTCGACCGCACTCATTCGGAATCGTTCGGGAAGTCGATCCATGCCCGCCCGCTCGGGAATCCACGAGTTGCGTTGCGTCGCACAGTAATGATCCCTCTCTTCTCGAGAACTGTAAGTATGGGCCTTACATGAGTCTCCCGATACGGAGTTTCGAGGATCGTATGCCATTCGATCTCGTCGATCGGAACGGCGGACCGGCCAGCGAAGACGCTCAGCAATTCGGCTCGCAACGGCTCTGTGTCTGGTGCCGGGTCGAAAAGAACCTCTACGCCGTGCAGGCGGTCCTGAAAGACTGAGCCGCCACCGGGGTCCGCTTTCCACATCGCGGCCTTCATGAGCTTCACTCCCTCGCGGTGATGGGTTCCATGCACGAGGTAATACGAAACGTTGCCCGTGTGATTCGTCATTGCGAACGAACGAACGTATTCGAATCCGCCCACCTCCTTGAGCTGGGCCATGTAGACGTCGCGAAGGTGCTCGACGCGCTTGGCGTCGCTCAGCTTTCCGGCCATGACTTGGTCGGCAGGCAAACCAAAGAGTGACTCGATGGCCGCTTCCTGTCCTTCTCGCTCGATGAACCTCTGAACGAACCCGACCATGAAGTTGACGAGGACTTCGGATTGGGAGTTGCCGAACAAGCTCTTGATGAGATCCATCGGAAGGCCGGTGTATCCGAATGGATCGATGAATGCGAACGTTGGGGCGATCTTGCCGCCCTTCTCGTCAAGCTGTTTGGCAAGCTCCCGACCGGTCTTCTCAAACGTGTTGTGCGTGAGATCGATTCCGATATCAGGCCCTGACCCCGTGTCGTGCTCTTCGAAGAACGCGTTGAGTTCGCGCCTCAACGCGGCCTCGTTGTCCTTGTTTGCCTCGATGAACCAGAAGATGAACTTGCAATGATCCATCCGTTTGAGGTGCTGGTGACTGACAAGCGCGCGCAGCGCGATCAACGGTGAGCCCTCGGTGCCATCCGTGTACCGTCCGCGCCCAGCGAAGCCATCGAGGTAGATCACCTTGTCTTGGAAGGAGGTGAGCTTCGGGAACCAGCCCTTCAGATAGCTGTCCAGAATCTGATGCTTCGCACGCGTATGCGGATCAATTGCCCATTTCGCGGGACTGGCATCATTCATGAAGCTCCTCTTCCGCTCTCGCGCTTCTGGGCTGATCATACTGAGGTCAAGTGCAAGCACCCGCGATGACGCGACCACCGACATCACGAAGCCGACAGGCCTCGGACCACGTATCTCACGACACGGCCAGCGGCCTGGAG
>NZ_JBDIAB010000147.1:0-7575 GCF_039812165.1 Microbacterium sp. | reverse complement strand
CCGAGCTCGTCGAGACGCCGCACGCGCGGGTCGTCGACGCGCGGGTCGAGGAGCAGGATGCCGTCGACGCGGCCGTCCGCGATCCAGTCCGCGTGGATCGCGGACTCCGAGGTCAGGTCGGTGGCCATCTGCAGGTGCAGCGAGAACCCGCGCTGGCTGAGGATGGACTGCACTCCGGTGATGAACTTCGCGAAGAAGACCTCCTCGCCCACGACCTCCTCGGGGCGGGCGAGCACCAGGCCGATCGCCTGCGGGCTCCGGCCGCGCAGCGTCTTGGCCGCGTGGTTGGGCCGCCAGCGCAGCTCGTCGGCGATCTGCAGGATGCGCGCGCGCGTGGCGTCGGACACGCCGCGCTTGCCGTTGATCGCGAGCGAGACCGCGCCGCTGGTCACACCGGCGCGCTCGGCGATGTGGGCGATCGTGACGCGCCCCGGCGCGGGCGGCGGCGACGGGGTCGACTCGTCGGCCACGGAGTCCTCCCTTCGCGCGGTCTCGCACACTCTACTCGGTGGTCTCGACCGCTCCGGCGGATGGTTGCCGAGTGCGACTTGATCGGTATAGTGATCCGGTGATCTGGCAGGCCAGTCCCGCGCGACGACGACGCGGCGACCATTGCGGGGGAGGCATCGCCCGATGAGGTTCGGCGTCAACTACACACCGCGCGTCGGATGGTTCCACCACTGGCTCGACTTCTCGGCATCCGACGTCGCCCGCGACTTCGACGCGATCGCGTCGCTCGGGGTCGACCACGTCCGCGTCTTCCCGATGTGGCCGGTCGTCCAGCCCAACCGCACGCTCATCCGCCGGGCTCCGCTCGACGACCTGGAGCGGATGCTGGAGCTGGCCGCCGAGCGCGGGCTCGACGTGTCGGTCGACGCGCTCCAGGGCCACCTCTCGAGCTTCGACTTCGTGCCGGCCTGGCTGACCTCGTGGCACCGCCGCGGCATGTTCACCGATCCCGCGGTCGTGGCATCCACCGCCGACTACGTGCGCGCCGTCGCGTCGGCGTGCGCCGGCCACCCGAACCTCCTCGCGGTGACGGTGGGCAACGAGGTCAACCAGTTCACCGGCACGGTGCACCCCGAGCCGTACCCCGCGACGCAGGCCGACGTCACGGCATGGCTCGACGCCATGATCGGCGCGGCCCGCGCGGGCGCGCCCGACGCGCTCGCGCTGCACGCGTGCTACGACGCGACGTGGTACGACGACACGCAGCCGTTCACGCCCGCGCACGCCGCCACCGCGGGCGACCTCACCGCCGTGCACTCGTGGGTGTTCAACGGCACCGCCCAGCGGCACGGCCCCGACGCGTTCGAGACGGTCGCGCACGCGCGCTACCTGGTCGAGATCTCCCGCGCGTTCCACGTCGACCCCGACCGCGAGGTGTGGATGCAGGAGGTCGGCGCGCCGCGCAACGTGCTGCCCGAGGGCTCGGTCGTCCCGTTCCTGGAGCGCACCGTGGCCGAGCTCGCCGGCGCCCCGCGCCTGTTCGGCATCACCTGGTGGTGCTCCCACGACGTGAGCCGGTCGCTGGCCGACTTCCCCGAGCTCGAGTACGACCTCGGCCTCATCGACGAGCACGGCCGCGTGAAGCCCGCGGGGCTCGCGCTGCGCGACGCCGTCGCCGAGGCGCGTGCACGCCGTCCCGCGCTGCTCGAGACCGCGTCGCCCGAGCTGATCCTCGATCTGGATGCCGTCGGCGGGCGTGCCGCGCTCGCGCCGGGCGGCGAGTTCTGGAAGCGTTACATGCAGACTGCACGCACGGCGGGGCACCCCCGGGTCGTGCTCGCCGACAGCTAAAGGGCTTACATGCACGACAATCACGACCTCACGGTCGCGCGGGTCACGCGCGTCCTCCAGGAGCGACTCCGACCCGCGATCCACTCGCACCCGCACCCGCTGGCGATCGCCGCGCACCGCGTGGGCGGCGAGCCCGTCCCGGTCGCGGAGGGGCTGGCCGCCGAGTACGAGCCGACGTCGGCCGGCGCCCCGTGGGGCCGCGCGTGGGACACGACGTGGTTCCGCGTCACCGGCACCGTCCCGGCATCGTTCGCCGGCCGCCGCGTGGAGGCCGTCGTCGATCTCGGGTTCGACGTCAACATGACCGGCTTCCAGGCCGAGGGCCTCGTCTACCTCGCCGACGGCACGCCGGTGCGGTCGCTCCACCCCCGCGCGCAGTGGGTGCCGCTGAGCCGCGCCGCCGACGGCGGCGAGACGATCGAGTTCTTCGTCGAGGCGGCGTCGAACCCCGTGCTGCTCGACTACCACCCCTTCCTCCCGACCGAGAAGGGCGAGTGGGACACCGCGGGCGAGGAGCTCCTGTACCGCATCCGCCGCGCCGACGTCGTCGTGTTCGAGGAGGAGGTCTTCGAGCTCGTCCACGACGTCGAGGTGCTGCTGCAGCTCGCCGAGCAGCTGCCCGCCGAGTCGGGGAGGCGCGCGCGCATCCTGTACGCCCTCGACCGCGCGCTCGACCGCGTCGACCTGCAGCGCATCGCCGAGACCGCGGCGGCGGGCCGCGCGGAGCTCGTCGACGTGCTGAGCGCTCCCGCCGAGGCATCCGCCCACCGCATCTCGGCGGTCGGGCACGCGCACATCGACTCCGCGTGGCTGTGGCCGCTGCGCGAGACCGTCCGCAAGGTCGCCCGCACGACGAGCTCGATGACGACGCTCCTCGACGAGCACGACGAGTTCGTGTACGCGATGTCGAGCGCCCAGCAGTACGCGTGGCTCAAGGAGCACCGCCCCGAGGTCTACGCGCGCGTCAAGGAGGCCGTCGCGGCCGGCCGGTTCGTGCCCGTCGGCGGCATGTGGGTCGAGGCCGACGCCGTGCTCCCCGGCGGCGAGTCGCTCATCCGCCAGTTCTCGCACGGTCAGCGGTTCTTCCGCGAGGAGTTCGGCATCACGTGCCGCGGCGCGTGGCTGCCCGACAGCTTCGGCTACTCCGGCGGGCTGCCGCAGCTGCTCGTGGGCGCCGGGTTCGAGTGGTTCCTGACCCAGAAGATCTCGTGGAACGAGCGCAACCGCTTCCCGCATCACACCTTCCTGTGGGAGGGCGTGGACGGCTCGCGCATCTTCACGCACTTCCCGCCGATCGACACCTACAACGCGCAGCTGTCGGGCGACGAGGTCGCGCGCGCCGCGCGTCAGTTCCGCGAGAAGGCGGTGGCCTCGTCGTCGCTGGCCCCCACCGGCTGGGGCGACGGCGGCGGCGGCACGACGCGCGAGATGGTCGCGCGCGCCCGACGCCTCGCCGACCTCGAGGGCAGCGCCCGCGTCGTGTGGGAGAAGCCGGACGACTTCTTCGACCGTGCCAAGCAGGAGCTGCCGCACCCCGACGTGTGGCGCGGCGAGCTGTACCTCGAGCGCCACCGCGCGACGTACACGACCCAGCACAAGATGAAGCAGGGCAACCGCCGCAGCGAGGAGCTGCTGCGCGAGGCCGAGCTGTGGTCGGCCGTGGCCGCCGTGCGGGCGGGCCACCCCTACCCGTACGACCTGCTCGACGAGCTGTGGCGCGACGTGCTGCTGCTGCAGTTCCACGACATCCTGCCCGGCTCGTCGATCGCGTGGGTCCACCGCGAGGCCGCGGAGCGCTACGCGCGCATCGCCGCCGCGCTCGAGGGCATCATCGCCGACGCGCTCGGCGCGCTCGGCGTGCAGCTGTCGGACGGGGGAGACCTGGCCGTCAACCCCGGTCCCACGGCGCACGCGGGCGTCGCCGCGGGCGCGGTCGCATCGACCGGCGCCGGCGACGGCGGTCGTGCCCGTCGCGACGGCGACGCGTTCGTGCTCGAGAGCGGCCTCGTGCGCGTCGTCGTCGACGCCTCGGGCCACGTCGTCAGCGCCGTGGAGCTCTCGAGCGGCCGTGAGGCCCTCCCCGCGGGCACGCGCGGCAACCTGCTGCAGCTGCACCAGGACTTCCCGAACATGTGGGACGCCTGGGACGTCGACCGCCACTACCGCGGGATGGTCGTCGACCTCGACGAGGCGGACGACGTGCGCCTCGACGGCGACGCCGTCGTGGTGTCGCGCGCGTTCGGGTCGTCGCGCATCGAGCAGCGCCTCGCGCTCGCCGACGACGGCCGCACGCTCGTGATCGACAACACCGTCGACTGGCACGAGACGGAGAAGTTCCTCAAGCTCGCCTTCCCCGTCGACGTCTTCACCGACCGCGCGGTCGCCGAGACGCAGTTCGGCTTCCACGCCCGCACCACGCACGAGAACACGAGCTGGGAGGACGCCCGGTTCGAGACCCACACCCAGCGCTGGTTCCTCGTGGAGGAGCCCGGGTTCGGCGTCGCGTTCCTCAACGACTCGAGCTACGGCTTCGACGTGGCGCGCGTCGAGCGCGACGGCCGCATCACGCAGGACGCGCGGTTCTCGATGCTGCGGGCGCCCCGGTTCCCCGACCCCCGCGCGGACCTGGGCCTGCAGACCATGCGCTTCGGCGTGACGATCGGGGCGGATGCCGGGATCGCCACCGACGCCGCGTGGCGGCTCAACGCGCCCGTGCGCCCCGCGTCGGGGCGGCCGGTGCCGGCGCTCGTGACCGCGTCGGACCCCGCGGTGCTCGTGAGCGCCGTGAAGCTCGCCGACGACCGGGACGGCGACCTGATCGTGCGCGTGTACGAGTCGCGCGGCGGCCGGGCGCGCGCGACGGTGACGGTCCACACGGGCGACGTCGACGGCATCCGGGCCGCGAACCTGCTCGAGCTCGAGGGCGACGCGCTCGCCGTCGCGGCGGGCGAGGGCTCGGCATCGGTCGACCTCGAGCTGCGGCCGTTCGAGGTGGCCACGCTGCGCGTGCGCCGCGCCGCTCGGTGAGGGCGCCCGGCCGCACGGGCGCGCACGGATCGACCCGCGCCGCCCGTCGGGCCGTCCGCGGGCCGGCGTTAAGGTGAGCGGGTGAGCACCCCGCGCCGCCTGCTGCTGGTCAACGGCCCGAACCTGAACCTGCTCGGCATCCGCGAGCCGGACGTCTACGGGCACGAGACGCTCGCCGACGTCGAGGCGCTCGCCGCGCGCGCCGCGGCGGCGCACGGCTTCGAGATCCGCGCGGTGCAGAGCAACCACGAGGGCGTGCTCGTCGACGCGATCCACGCGGCCCGCACCGACTGCGCGGGCATCGTGATCAACCCGGCCGGCCTGACCCACACCTCGGTGGTGCTGCGCGACGCGCTCGCCGGCGTCGCGCTCCCGGTCGCCGAGGTGCACATCAGCGACGTCACCAAGCGCGAGCCGTTCCGCCATCACTCCTACGTGGCCGACGTCGCCGTGGTGCACGTCGTGGGCGAGGGCGTGGCCGGCTACGCGACCGCGATCGACCGTCTGGTCGACGTGATCGCCGGGCGCGCCGAGGGCTGACAGCGGATGCCGCGACCTGCTAGCGTCCGGACATGACCGCCAGATCCGTCCGCGGTGCGCTCGTCGCGATCCTCGCGACCGGAGCCCTGCTCGTCGGCTGCACGTCGGCGGGCGAGACGCCGACGCCGCGCTCCTCGGCCCCGATCACCTCGGCCGCGAGGCCCGTCCCCGCGGAGGAGCACCGCTCCGCCGTGCCCGAGTTCACCACGATCGACGGCACCTGGTGCGCGGTGGACGAGCCGGCCAGCTGCGTGACGTTCGCGCTGCCGTACCTGGACGACGGCGACGGCGGCAGCTCGCTCGTCGACCCGCCCACGGTCGACGAGCTCGGCACGCCGTGCTACACGAGCGCGACGACGAACATCGCCACCGGCATCGGCGAGGCGGGCCTCTTCTACTGCCCGCGCGGGCTCACGCCCGACGAGGCCGTCGTCGCGGACTTCGACGACGTCGGCTTCGACCGCGTGTACGTCACGCAGAACCCCCCGTACGTGCGCGTCTACTTCCGCGAGGAGGACCTCGACGCCGCGATGCAGCGCCTGTCGATCGCGCCGTGAGCCCGTCGCGCTAGAATCGGTCCTCGGGCCTGTGCGCGGCGCCGGTCCCGGACCCCTAGACGAACGGACCTCCTCGACCCATGGCATCCACCGCAGACATCAAGAACGGCGTCGTCCTGTCGATCGACGGGCAGCTCTGGAGCGTCGTGGAGTTCCAGCACGTCAAGCCCGGCAAGGGCGGCGCGTTCGTGCGGACCAAGCTCAAGAACGTCCTCACCGGCAAGGTCGTCGACAAGACCTACAACGCCGGCGCGAAGATCGAGATCGAGAACGTCGACCGCCGCGACTTCACGTACCTCTACAACGACGGCGAGGGGTTCGTGTTCATGGACACGAGCGACTACGACCAGATCACCGTGGGGGCGGCGACCGTCGGCGACGCCGCGAACTTCCTGCTCGAGAACCAGCAGGTGACGATCGCGCTGAACAACGGCAACCCGCTCTACATCGACCTGCCGGCATCCGTCGTGCTGGAGATCACCTACACCGAGCCGGGCCTGCAGGGCGACCGCTCGTCGGCGGGCACGAAGCCGGCGACCGTCGAGACCGGCTACGAGATCCAGGTGCCGCTGTTCCTCGAGACCGGCACGAAGGTCAAGGTCGACACCCGCACGGGCGACTACCTCGGCCGCGTGAGCTGAGCGGGGCGCGCCCCCTCCATGAGTGCCCGTTCGAAGGCGCGCAAGCGCGCGCTCGACATCCTCTACCAGGCGGACGTGCGCGGCGACGACCTCGCGGCGACCCTCGCCGCCGAGGCACGGCGCGCCGTGAACGAGCCGGCGCGCGAGACGTCGTGGCTGTACGCGCGCGAGATCGTCGACGGCGTCATCGACAACCGCGACGAGATCGACGAGCAGATCGCGACGTTCGCGAAGGACTGGTCGATCGCGCGGATGCCGACGGTCGATCGCGCGGTGCTCCGCATCGGCGTGTGGGAGATCCTGCACAACGACCAGGTGCCCACCGCGGTCGCGATCGACGAGGCCGTCGAGCTCGCCAAGGAGTTCTCCACCGACGACTCCGGATCGTTCGTCCACGGCGTCCTCGCCCGCATCGCCCGCGCCTCCTGACCGGGCCGGGCCGGCATCCCGTTTCCCCGGTCGTCCTCCCGGTGTTCCCAGGCGCCCGGTCGTAGACTCGGAGACTGTTCGACACGGGAGGATGCGAATGCGGATCACGGGCCTCGGCCACGCCGGGATGTTCATCGAGACGGCGGGCGGCAGCATCCTCTGCGACCCCGTCCTCGGGCCGAGCTTCTTCGGCTCGTGGTTCCCGTTCCCCGACAACCGGGGCCTGGACTGGGAGCGCTTCGGCAAGGCCGACTTCCTGTACATCTCGCACCGTCACCGCGACCACTTCGACCCGGCGCTCCTGCAGCGCCACGTCCCGAAGGACATCGCCGTCCTGCTGCCGGACTACCCGACCGACGACCTCGAGGTCGACCTCCGCCGGCTCGGCTACGAGAACATCGTCTACACGCAGGCCGGGGTCCCGCTGCAGTTCGGCGAGCTCAAGCTCATGGTGACGCCCCTGCGGGCGCCCAGCGACGGACCGATCGGAGACTCCTCGCTGAGCGTCGACGACGGCACCGCCAGCATCCTGAACCAGAACGACTCGCACCCGCTGGATCTGGAGAGGCTGCTCGGCTTCT
>NZ_JBDIAB010000146.1:0-7682 GCF_039812165.1 Microbacterium sp. | reverse complement strand
CTGCTCGACGTGGACGGCGCCGACCCCGAGCTGAAGAGCACCTTCGTGCCGGGCGCGTGGGAGGCCTACTCGTACCCGGGCCTGGACGGCACGTTCGGCATGCCCTGGTACCTCGGCACCGACCTCAGCTGGTGGAACGGCGCGGCGCTCACCGCCAACGGCGCCGACACCTCCGCGCTGCCGACCACGACCGAGGAGCTCATCGCGCTCGCCGAGCAGGTCGGCCAGGCATCCGGCGGACGCATGCCGGTGCTGTCGACCATGCCGACCATCGACGTGTTCTCGTCGGCCGGCATCGACATCATGAACAAGGACGGCGAGTTCGTCTTCAACACCGACGAGGCCGCGAAGATCGTCGACCAGTACCGTGCCGCGTTCGAGGCCGGCGGCATCCCGCAGGAGGCGCTGACCGGCGACTACGGCGGGAACGCGGACATGTTCAAGCAGGGCAAGGTCGCCTACACGACCGCGACGTCGGTGTTCGCCGGCGACCTCGAGCGCGACGCCCCGAGCATCCGCGAGAGCGTCATCGCCACGCCGCGCATCGGCGACGCGCCGCTGTTCGTGCAGGGCGTCTCGGTCGCCGCGGACTCGAAGAACAAGGCCGCCGCGGTCGCGTTCGCGAAGTTCCTCACCAACACCGAGAACCAGGTCGCGTTCTGCAAGCTCGCGCTCGGCTTCATGCCCGGCACGATCGACGGCAGCGCCGACACGAGCGCGCTCAGCGAGGGCGTCACCGACCAGCTGCAGCTGGACGCGATGGCCATCGTGTCGGAGTCGATGGAGTCGGCCCGCATCCTCACGCCGTTCCAGTGGACGAACGCCATGAAGGTCTACATGGACCAGCAGATGGCGCTCTCGCTGAAGGGCGAGCTGCCGGCCAAGGAGGCGCTCGACAAGATCGTCGCCTACGCCAACGACAACCGGATCGACTGAGTCCGGCGCACCGGCACCCAGACGAAGAGGATGACATGAGATCTCATCAGTGGTACACGCCGTGGCTGCTCGTCGCGCCGGCCGTCGTCTGGGTGCTGGTGTTCGCCCTGTGGCCGTTCCTGAACACCGTGATCCTGAGCTTCACCGACGCCCGGCCGCTGCGCGCCGGCGAGTTCGTGGGGCTGGACAACTACGCGCGGATGTTCGGCGACGAGCAGTTCGGCTACGCCCTCACGACCAGCTTCATCTACATGATCGTCTGCATTCCGCTCCTGACGATCCTGCCGCTGCTGCTGGCGCTCCTCGTGGAGAAGACGATCCCCGCGATCACCTTCTTCCGCACCACGTTCTACTTCCCGGTGATCGCCTCGGTCGTGGTGGTCGCCCTGATCTGGACGTGGATGTTCGACAGCCGGGGACTCATCAACCAGGCGCTGGAGGCGTTCGGCATGGTCGACAAGCCGATCCCGTTCCTCGTCGACCGGTGGTGGCTGCTCGCCTGCTCGATCCTCCTCACGGTGTGGAAGGGTCTCGGCTACTACATGGTCGTCTACCTCGCGGCGCTCGGGAACGCCACGAAGGAGCTGCACGAGGCGGCCGCGATCGACGGGGCCGGCGCCTTCCGCCGGTTCCTGTCGGTGACGATCCCGAGCGTGCGCGGGGCGATGATCCTCATCGCGGCGCTCGTCGCGGTGTCGGCGATCCGCGTCTTCACCGAGCTCGAGGTCCTCACCAACGGCACCGGCGGTCCCGGCGGTCAGGACATGTCGATCGTCATGCTGATCAAGATGGTCGGCTCGGGCCTGACCGGCAACGTCGGCTACGCCTCGGCGATCAGCGTCGTCCTGTTCCTCATCACGGTGTTCCCGCTGCTGGCGATCGCCCTGATGAACCGTGAGAAGAAGGCAGTGGCATGAGCACGACAGCAGTGAACGCGGCCGAGGAGGCCGTCGAGGTCGCGGCCATGGGCAAGGCGCGCGAGCGCAAGGTCCGCGAGCCCGCGTTCCGCCGCAGGGGCTCCAGCGACTTCTCCAAGCCGACGCTGGCCGGCCTGATCTTCCGGTACGTGCTCCTGGCGCTCATGACCCTGATCGTGGTCGGGCCGCTCGTGTGGCAGCTGTCGACGTCGTTCAAGGGTCCGCTCGACGACATCTACACGTTCCCGCCGAACCTCGTCCCCACCGATCCGACGATCCAGAACTACGTGCGGGTCACCGACTTCATCCCGGTGTACCTGTACGCGTTCCACTCGCTGCTGCTGGCCGTGGGGACGGTCGTCAGCAACGCGGTGCTCGCGACGTTCGCCGGCTATGCGATCGGCTGCATGAAGTTCCGCGGCAAGTCGATCGTCGTCGGCATCCTGCTGTCGACGATGCTGCTGCCCGGCGAGGTCACGGTCACGAGCCAGTTCCTCACGATCAAGAACCTGGGCCTGGCCGACACCCTCTGGGGCGTGTTCCTGCCCGGCGCGATCGGCGCGATGAACGTGCTGCTCATCGCGACGGCGTGCCGCACGATCCCGGCCGACATGCTGGACGCCGCCACGATCGACGGCGCGACCACGTGGCAGCGGATCCGCCACATGGTGTGGCCGAACATCAAGGGCATGGTGAGCGTCGTCGCGATCTTCTCGTTCATCGGCGCATGGGACGACTTCCTGTGGCCGCTGATCGTGCTGACCGATCCCGCGAAGTACACGCTGACCGTCGGCATGGCCTACCTCAACGGCAACTTCCAGGCCGACCCGCGCCTCATCGCGGCGGGCACGATGATCGCGCTGATCCCGCTGGTCATCCTGTTCTCGGTGATGCAGCGCTTCTTCTTCCAGGGAGTGCAGGAGGGGGCCGTCAAGGGTTGACCGCCCTGATCGAGGCCGCGGACGGCCCGCTCGACCCGCCGTCCTCTCGCCCCCGAGCCGGTGTGCTCGGGGGCGAGGTCTTCGGCTACCGGTTCTCGCCGCGGGAGGGCGCCCAGCGGGTGGCGCTGCCGGTGGCGACGCCGCATCGGGATGCCGTGACGCCCGCCACCGTGCTGCACTGGGCGTTCTACGCCGACGACACCGCCGCGCTCGCGGAGCCCTGGGCCTCGCTCGCGGTGTGCCCCGACGTCGTGTTCGACGACGGGTCGCGGCTGAGCGACGGGCTCCGTGACGCGGTCGGCACGGTCCCGGCGATCGACCGCTACGGGCACGCGGTGCTGCCGGAGGCGCAGTTCGCCGCGCGCTGGAGCCTTCCCGAGCAGTGGAACGCCGACACGGTCTCACTGGCTCCGTGGGCGGGCCGCCGCATCGCGCACGTCGAGGTCGTGCTCGGCGACCCCGCGCTGCGCGATGCCGCGCCGGGGACGCTGCCGCCCGAGGCCGCCGGGTTCGTCGAGGTCCGCGTCGCCGAGCACGCCCCGGGCGTCCCCGACTCCCCCGCCGAGCGCGTCGACACGCGCCGCGGCAGCCACGCCGGCCCGCGCCTCTCGCGCGGCAACACCGTGCCCGCGACGGCCGTGCCGCACGGGTTCAACCTCGTGGTGCCGGCGACGGATGCCGGTGAGACGCGCTGGCCGTACCGCCCGTTCGTCCACGACGACGCCGAGGGCCGCCGCCTCGAGGCGATCCAGCTGTCGCACCAGCCGAGCCCGTGGATCGGCGACCACGGCGTGCTCCAGTTCATGCCGTTTCAGGGCGAGGGCCGCTCCGACCGCGCCGCTCGCCGGCGGCACATCCGACCGGACGGGGAGGAGGCGCGCCCGCACCGCTACGCGGCGGGCCTGGTGGGCGGCCTCGACGTCGAGGCCACCGCGACCGATCGCGCGGTCGCGGTGCGGGTGCACGGAGCCGGAGCGGTCGGGCTCGTGATCGACCAGCCGGACGACCGCGGCCGGCTCCACGTCGAGCCCGGCGACGGGCGCGTGCGCGTGCACGGGTGGGTCGCCGAGCGGGCCGACGCCGTGTGGGGCAACGCCCCGCGCATGTACTTCGCCGGCGAGACCGACCGGCCCTGCGCCGTCGCGCGCCTCGACGACGCCGGCCGCGGGCGGGTCGCGGCATCCGTCACCGCGAGAGGGGCGGTCGAGCTGCGGGTCGCGACCTCGTTCCTCTCGGTGGCCCAGGCCCGCCGCTCGCTCACGCGCGAGGCGCCCTGGTCCACGACGTTCGACGCGCTCGTCGCCGACGCTCGTCGCCGCTGGGATGCCGTGTGCGGCGCGATCGAGGTGCCGGCGCCGGAGGATCCGCGGCTGGCTCTCGCGCACGAGGAGCTGTGCGCGACGATCGCCGGCGACCTGTACCGGCTGCACCTGTACCCGAGCGACGCCGCCGAGGACGCGGGCGAGCCGGGCGCGCCGGACTGGCGCTACGCCGACGTGTTCGCGCCGCCGCGCCCGCACGGCGAGACCGAGACCGGCGCACCGGTCGCGCGCGGCCGGCTCGTCGTGGGCAACGGGTACTGGGACACCTACCGCACCGTGTGGCCGCTCCTGGCCCTGCTCGACCCCGACGAGACCGGCCGGCTGCTCGACGGCCAGCTGGAGCAGGTGCGCCGCGGCGGCTGGACCGCGCGCTGGAGCGCCCCCGGCTACGTCGACTGCATGGTGGGCACGTCGAGCGACCAGATCCACGCGGACGCCGCGGCGTGGGGCGTGCCGGGGGTCGACCTCGAGCTCGCCTTCGAGGCGGGCTGGCGCAACGCGTGCGAGCCGTCCGACGATCCGCGCACCGGCCGTGCCGGCGTGGCCTCGTCGCGCTTCCGCGGCTTCGTCTCGCGCGACGTGCACGAGGGCCTCTCGTGGACGATCGAGGGCGCGATCGGCGACGCCGGCCTGGCCCGACTGGCCGACCGGCTCGCCCGGCGCGCCGCCGCTCCCGAGGCATCCGCCCGCTACCGCGCGTTCGCCCGCTATCTCGCCAACCGCGCGCTCGCCTACCGGAGCCTCTTCGACGCCGGCACGGGCTTCTTCCGCGGCCGGGAGCGGGACGGCGCCCTGCCGCCCGGGCCGTTCGACCCGCGCGCGTGGGGCGGCGACTACACCGAGACGAACGCGTGGGGCATGTCGGTGTCGGCCGTGCACGACGGCGCCGGGCTCGCGGAGCTGTACGGCGGCCCCGCGGCCCTGCGCGCGCACCTCGACCGCCTCTTCGCGGAGCCGGAGACCGCCGAGCACGCGGGCGCCTACGGGGGCGTGATCCACGAGCAGCGCGAGGCCCGCGCGATGCGCTCCGGGATGTGCGCGCTGTCGAACCAGCCCGCGCACCACATCCCGTTCATGCACCGGCACGGCGACGAGCCGTGGCGCGCGGGCTCGACCGCGCACGCGCTCGCCGCGCGGCTGTTCGCCGGCGGCCACATCGCGCAGGGCTATCCGGGCGACGAGGACAACGGCGAGCTGAGCGCGTGGTGGCTGTGGGCGCTCCTGGGCCTCTACCCGCTCGACCCGGCGACGGGCGTGCTGGCGATCGGCTCGCCGCTCGTCGACGACGTCACGGTGCGCCGTGCCGACGGCCGCTCGCTGCGCATCCGCGCCCGCCGCGACACGCCGGCGGCCCGATACCTGATCGAGGCACGCCTGAACGGAGCGCCGCTCGGCCGCGCCGAGCTGCCCGTCGCGGCGTTCGCGCACGACGGCGACCTCGAGCTGGTCCTCTCCGAGACTCCCCCGGTCGACGCCGCGATCTGGCGGGCCTCCCGCACGCCCGCCGCGCCCTGGCGGCCCGACCTGTCGAGGCCCGCGCACGCGATCGCGTCCGAGGGCGTGGCGGCCGGGTCGCTGTTCGACGACGGCGCGACGGCGCTCCCCGTGCCGCTCGGCCGCGACGGCTGGGTCGGGCAGGCGTTCCCGGAGCCGCGCCGCGTGAGCGACGTGACCGTCACCGCCGCCGCGGCGGCCGGCGCCGCCTCGTTCGAGGTGGAGCGGAGCGAGGACGGGGCCGCCTGGCTGCCCGTCGCCACGACCCACCGCGAGCCGCTGCGGACCGACCGCACGACGCCGTTCGCGCTCAGCGCCCCGGTCGTCGCGCGGTTCTGGCGCGTGCGCGCGAACGAGCCGCTCGCGCTCCTCCAGCTCGAGCTCTTCGACCTCGTCGAGCCCGCACCCGCGACAGGACGAGGCGACGCACGATGACCCCGTCCGTGCGGCGCTCCCACGGCGACGGGACGACGGATGCCGCCGACGACGCGCGCTGGCTGTCGATCCCGCAGCCCGACTCGTTCGCGCCGACCGGCGGCTGGTGGCATCCCGCGGGCGTCGCCGTCGTCGCCGACGACCCGCTGCTCGACGCCGAGGCCGACCGCGTGCGCGCGGAGCTCGCCGGACTGCGACGGATGCCGACCGTGCGGGTGACCGAGCGCGCACGCGGCCCGGCCCGGCCGTCGACGCTCGTCCTGCGCCTGCACCGGCCGGTCTCTGACGGACCCCGCGCCGACGCCCTGGCGGCGGAGGCCTACCGCATCGACGTCGGCGACGACGTCGTCGTGACCGCCGCGACGGCCACCGGCGCGTTCCGCGCGACGCGGCAGCTCCTGCACAACCTGCGCGCGCAGGGCGCGGTGCCGCGCGGCCGCGTCGCCGGCGCGCCGCGCGTCGCCGAGCGCGGGCTGCACCTCGACACCGCGCGCAAGCACTACGGCGCGGACTGGACCGTGGCGCTGCTGCACGCCGCCGCCGACGTGGGCATCAACGCCTTCCAGTGGCACTTCTCCGACGACGAGGGCTTCCGCATCGCGTCGGACGCCTTTCCCGAGGTGGTCTCCGACGAGCACGTCACGCGCGACGAGGCACGGCGGATCGTCGAGACGGCGCGCGACCTGCACGTCGCCGTGGTGCCGGCGCTCGACATGCCGGGGCACCTGCGGCACGTGCTCGACGCCCATCCCGAGCTGCGCCTCCCCCGTGCCGAAGGGCTGCCCGACGCGGCGGTCTCGGGCGAGGGCGCGCTCGACATCACCGATCGGGATGCCGTGGGCTTCGCGCACCGGCTGATCGACGACCTCGCGCCGCTCTTCCCGCACAGCGACCGCTGGAACCTGGGCGGCGACGAGTTCGTGGACTTCGCCCTGATCGACCGCTACCCGGCGCTCGCCGAGAGCGCGCGGGAGCGCTTCGGCGCCGACGCCACCGGGTTCGACCTGCTGACGGCGTTCGTCAACGACACGGCCGCGCACCTGCGCGGGCGCGGCTTCGAGGCGAGGGCGTGGAACGACGGGATGCTGCGCGGCGCGGTCGTGCGGCTCGATCGCGCCGTCGAGCTCACGTGGTGGACGAACTGGAGCGCCCTGATGCGACCGCTGTCGGACGCGGTCGCGGCCGGGCACGGGCTCGTGAACGTCGACGACGAGCTGCTCTACTACGTGCTCGGCGAGAAGGCCGGCTACCGCTACCCGACCGCCGCGCGCATGTGGGCGGCCGACTGGCATCCGGGCCTGTTCCCGACCCTGCGCTCCGGGGCGCGCCAGGAGCTCGCCGCGCCCTATCCGGACCTGCTGCGGGGCTGCTGCTTCGCCGTGTGGGCCGACGACCCCGACGCGCAGACGCGCGACCAGGTGGCCGCCGGCATCCGGGCGCCCCTGCGGGCCATGGCGGAGCGCGCCTGGAACGGCGGCAGCTCGTTGAGCCTCGCCGAGTTCGTCGAGATCGACGAGCGGATCGGCGGCGTCGCACCCTGGCCGGAGGCGGAGCCGGCGTAGCGCCCGCGCGCCACGCACCCCGGCAGCCGGCCGGCGTCGGCAAGCCCGCTACGGCGCCAGCAGGTCGCGACGGTG
>NZ_JBDIAB010000145.1:0-7712 GCF_039812165.1 Microbacterium sp. | reverse complement strand
TCAGACCAGATCGCGCCAGTCGACGGCATCCAGGTCGTCGTCGAGGTCGATCGCCTCGGTGATGACGTTCACGCCGGTCGTCTCGGTCGGCGGTCCCATCACGGTCGCCTCGTCGCGGCGGTGGCGCAGCACGTCGTCGACGTAGGACCCCACCACCTCGGCCAGCGGCACGGAGCGGCCGCGCGCCTGCGACATGTACCAGCGGTGCTCGAGCACCTGGTGGAACACCTCGGCGGGATCGAGCTTCGAGCGCAGATCCCACGGGATCGACTTCACGACCGGCTCGAAGACGCGGGTCAGCCACTCGTGCGCGACCATCTCCTCGTCGGACCCCAGCCGCGACACGCGCGCGCGGAACTCGTCGAGGTCGTTGAGCAGGCGCCGGGCCTGATTCTCCTCCACGTCCAGGCCGGTCAGCCGCAGCAGGCGCCGCTGATGGTGTCCGGCGTCGACGACCTTCGGCTGGATCGACACGACCGTGCCATCGGAGGTCGTCTCGAACGACATCTCGTCGATGTCGAAGCCGAGCTCGTTGAGACGCTGCACGCGCTCGGTGATGCGCCACGACTCGTTCGCGGCGAACGACTCCTGGTCGGTGAGCGCCGCCCACAGCGACCGGTACGACGCGACCAGGCCTTCGGCGATCGCGATCGCGTCGACGCCGTCCTCCAGGCGGCCGCCCGCCTCGAGGTCCATGATCTCGCCGGCGATGTTGATGCGGGCGACCTCGAGGTCGTTCGCGCGCTGGCCGGACGTGAGACCCGTCTCGTGCAGCTCGCCGGTCTCGGCGTCGACGAGGTACGCGGAGAACGCTCCGGCGTCGCGGCGGAAGAGCGTGTTCGACAGCGACACGTCGCCCCAGAAGAAGCCGACGTTGTGCAGCCGCACCAGCAGCGCCGCGAGGGCGTCCACGAGGCGACCCGCGGTGTCGGGGCGCAGCACCTGGGTGAACAGCGCGCGGTAGGGGAGGGAGAACTTCAGGTGCGCGGTCACCAGCGCCGCCGGGAGCGGATTCCCGTCGGCATCCTTCCGTCCGTCGACCACCGCGACCCGCTCGACGCACGGTGCGTCCAGCCGGCGCAGCGATCCGAGCATGTCGTATTCGCGGCGGGCCATCTCGGCGGTCGTCTCCTTGACGGCGACGACCCGTCCGGAGAGGTTCGCGAACCGCACGAGGTGACGAGAGATGCCCTTCGGGAGCGAGACGATGTTCGAGCTCGTCCACTCCGACAGCGGCGTGGACCAGGGAAGCGTGAACAGGCCGGGATCCATGCTGCTGGCCGTGATGGTCAGGGAATCCGCCACATCGCTCCTCTCCGAAGACGCCGGACGCGCGACGGCGCGGGGGGTCCGAGGACCCGCCCGCGCCGCATCGCGCTGATTCGATCCGTTACGCCGAGGCGATCGCCTTGTCGGTGAGGCGCAGGCCCGTCTCGTGGTCGAACACGTGGACGTGACCGGGCACCGGGGCCAGGATCACCTTGTCGCCCGCGTTCGGGTGACGACGGCCGTCGACGCGCGCGACGATGTCGGTGCGCTTGCCGTTGATGTCGGTGTGGCCGTACAGGTAGCCGTCGGCGCCGAGCTCCTCGACGAGGTCGACGTCGACCGAGAGGCCCTGGCCGTCGGCCGGGTTCACCACGATGTCCTCGGGGCGGACGCCGACCATGACGTCGGAGCCGTGCGCCTTGCCGAGCACGTCGGCCTCGACCGCCACGACGCCCGAGCCGAAGCGGACGCCGCCCGGAGCCAGGTCGGCGAGGAACAGGTTCATGGCGGGGGAGCCGATGAAGCCGGCGACGAAGACGTTCTGCGGGCGCTCGTACAGGTCGCGCGGGGTGCCGACCTGCTGCAGCAGGCCGTCCTTGAGCACCGCGATGCGGTCGCCCATCGTGAGGGCCTCGGTCTGGTCGTGCGTGACGTAGACCGTGGTGACGCCGAGGCGGCGCTGCAGCGAGGCGATCTGCGTGCGGGTCTGCACGCGCAGCTTCGCGTCGAGGTTCGACAGCGGCTCGTCCATGAGGAACACCTGCGGCTGACGGACGATCGCGCGGCCCATCGCGACACGCTGACGCTGGCCGCCCGAGAGGGCCTTCGGCTTGCGGGTCAGGTACTGCTCGAGGTCGAGGAGCTTGGCCGCCTCGAGGACGCGCTGCGCACGCTCCTCCTTGCTGACGCCGGCGATCTTGAGGGCGAAGCCCATGTTCTCGGCGACGGTCATGTGCGGGTACAGCGCGTAGTTCTGGAAGACCATCGCGATGTCGCGGTCCTTCGGCGGGACGTCGGTCACGTCGCGGTCGCCGATCAGGATGCGGCCGCCGTTGACCTCCTCGAGGCCGGCCAGCATGCGCAGCGTGGTGGACTTGCCGCAGCCGGACGGGCCGACGAGCACGAGGAACTCGCCGTCGGCGATGTCGAGGTTGATCTTGTCGACAGAGGGGCGCGTCGCCCCCGGGTAGACACGAGTCGCGTTGTCGAACGTGACGGACGCCATTGTTTCTTCTCCTTCACCGGCAGGTACGTGCCGGACGATCCGTAGTGAGGAATGTGAGCGATGCTGCTCGTGCGCCCCGGGAGGGCCGCATGAGCCAGTATCGCACGGCGGGGCCCTCCGTGTCTGTTTCCGTGTCTGGGGTTTTCTCAGGCTGCCTCATTACCATCGTCTGCGTCGCCTTCCCCGAGCGGCCGAGCCGCTGAGCGGCATCCATCGCGTCCGAGAGGTCCCATGTCCAACGACAGCCCGAACACGCCGGTTCCGCGCGACCGCCGAGAGGCGGTTCGCGAGAAGGCGCAGCAGGTGCACGTGCGGCAGTCGCGCGCACGCCTGGCTCGGCGCGTGTCCCTCGTCGTCGGCGTCGTCGCGGTGGTCGCCGCGGTCGCCGTCGTCGTCACCTGGACCGTCTCCTCGGCGGTGAACCGCCCGCAGCTGTCGCCCACGAACGTCACCGACGACGGCTTCGCCATCACCACCGCCGCGCTGTCGATGTCGCAGGTCGCGCCGGTGCCGCCCGACGCCGACAGCCTGCCCGCGCCGACAGCGACCGAGGGCGCGCCCGCCGAGGGGACGCCCGCCGAGGCGCCGCCGGCGGAGCCGACGCCCACCCCCACCGCGCGACCCGTCGTCGACATCCGGGTGTACGTCGACTACCTCTCGCCCGGTGCGCGCGAATGGCAGCTCGCGAACGCCAAGCAGCTCACCTCGTGGGTCGGCGAGGGCGCCGTGACCCTCTCGTACCACCCGGTCGCGATGCTCACCGCGAAGTCGAACGGCACCAAGTACTCGCTGCGCGCCGCCGGCGCGGCCGCCTGCGTCGCGACGCACTCGCCCGACACGTTCTTCTCGTTCAGCAACGAGCTGCTGAACCGCCAGCCCGCGGTCGACGCCGACGGCTTCACCGACCAGCAGCTCGCCGAGATCGCGATCGCGTCCGGTGCCAGCGAGCCCAAGACCCTGCGCACGTGCATCGAGTCCGAGACCTACGCGGCGTGGGCTCGTGCGGCGACGGAGCGCGCGGTCGCCGGCATCCCCGACACCGACGGCGTCTCGCTCACGGGCACGCCCATGATCCTCGTCAACGGCGAGCCCTACGTCGGCGCCCTCGGCGACCCGGCCGAGTTCTCTCAGTTCGTGCTGTCGAGCGCCAGCGACGAGTTCTACAAGACGCAGGCCCCGACGCCGACCGCGACCCCGGCGCCGTAGCCGCCGCGGATAGACTGGTCGTCCTTGCCGGCTTGGCGCAATCGGTAGCGCACCTAACTTGTAATTAGGGGGTTGCGGGTTCGAGTCCCGCAGCCGGCTCCACTCGCGGTCCGGTCGTCGCACGGCGGCGTCGACACGAACGTTGTCATCAGGGGGTTGCGGGTTCGAGTCCCGCAGCCGGCTCCACTCGCGGCGCTACTTCTTCTTCTTGCGCGGCTTCTCGTCGGGGCGGCTCAGGAACGTGCGCGGGTCGACGGTCTTGCGGCGGCCGGCGCGGGCGCGCTGCGGCTTGCCGCCCACGTACAGCCAGCCGAGCAGCTGCTCGTCCTTGCCGAGCCCGTGCATCTTCGCGACCGACCGGGAGCGCGTGTACGAGCCGGTGCGCCAGAAGACGCCCCAGCCGGCCTCGTCGAGCAGCAGGCTGAGCACGTGCGCGACGCCGGATGCCACGGCCTCCTGCTCCCAGCGCGGGACCTTGCCGCTCTTGCGATAGCTCACGACGACGGCGACGAGGAGCGGCGCGCGCATCGGCTTCGACGACACGCCCTTCTCTCCCTGCGACTTGTTGATCGCGCGACCCAGGGCGACGCGGTCTTCGCCGCGCAGCTCGACGAGTCGCCACGGTCGCAGGGCGGAATGGTCCGCGACCCGTGCGGCGGCGGCGACGAGGGGGAGGAGCTCCTCGTGGGTGGGCGCGGCATCCGTCACCTTCGACCACGACCGGCGGGCCAGGACCGCCTCGAGCGCGCCGGTCACTCGCCCGCCTCGGGCGCGAAGTCGAGCGAGATCGAGTTCATGCAGTAGCGGTCGCCGGTCGGCGTGCCGAACCCGTCGGGGAACACGTGCCCGAGATGCGAGCCGCACGCGGCGCACCGCACCTCGACGCGGTCCATGCCGTGCGAGCGGTCCTCGAGCAGCTCGACCGCCTCGGGGCGGATCGACTCGTAGAAGCTCGGCCAGCCGCAGTGCGAGTCGAACTTCGTGCCGCTGCGGAACAGCTCGGCGCCGCACGCGGCGCACGTGTAGAGGCCGGCGCGATCCTCGCGGAGGAGGTCGCCGGTCCAGGGGCGCTCGGTGCCGGCCTCGCGCAGCACCGCGTACTGGCGCGGGGTGAGCTCGGCGCGCCACTGCTCTTCGGTCTTGTCCACTCGGTAGGTCATGTCGGACTCCTTCTGACTCCATTCAACAGGGCCGACGGGCCGCCTGTTCCCCGCGTCGCGGAGTGGCGGACGCGGCCGCGCCGGACGCCGGGGTTACCGTCGAGACGTGCCCCTGTGCGATCGTGACCGCGCACTGCTGGACTTCGAGGCCCATTGGCCACGGCACAGCGGTGCGAAGGAGGAGACCCTGCGCCGCGAGCTGTCGCTCACTCCGGCGCGGTACTACCAGCTGCTCGACCGGCTCATCGACACCGGCGACGCGCTCGCCTACGACCCGATGCTCGTGCATCGTCTGCGGCGCCTGCGCGATGCGCGCGAGGAGGCGCGCTCGCCGCGCGCCACGGCATCCCCCGGTCACGGCCGGTAGCATTCACAGGTGCCGAGTATGCCCGAGCCCAGGGATCGCTTCGACGATCTGCCCGCCGTCCAGCGGCGCGTGGGCGCCCACCGCGCGGAGCAGCCGCGGCTGCGGGCCGGTCTCGTCGTGCTGTGGGCGGTCGTCGCGACGCTCGTGCTCGTGGGCGCGGGCATCTTCGGCACGCTCGTCACGAGCGGACGGATCGTGCTGTTCCCGGAGGCGACGCCGACGGCCACGGCGACGCCCGAGCCGGAGTCGGTCGTCGACACGAGCTACAACGTGCTGGTGCTCAACGCGACCCCCGAGTCGGGGCTGGCCGCCGCGCTGCGCGACCAGGTGGTCGCCGCGGGCTGGCCGGAGTCGAACGTGTACGCGGGGGATGCCGGCTCGGAGGACTTCGAGGTCACGACCGTCTATTACGCCACCCGCGAGGACGAGCCCGCCGCGCGCGGCCTCGCGCAGGCGATCGGCGGCGCCCAGCTCGCGCTCAACGACGTCTACCAGCAGCTCGACGACCCGGCGACCGCGGACGACGAGAGCGCCGCGCGCCAGCTCACCATCGTGATCGGCCTCGACCGCACGACCCCCGCCGAGCCGACGTCGTAGTCCCGACCCGGCCGTGGCCGCCGCCTCGACGCGACGGCATCCCGGGATCGTGCGCCACCGGGTGTCGTGGCTTGCACTCTCCATGGTCGAGTGCCAGAATGGATTAGCACTCGCATTCATCGAGTGCTAAAGACTGCAAGCCAACGTCCGGGAGGGACGACACACACATGGCAAAGATCATCGCTTTCGACGAGGAGGCCCGTCGCGGCCTCGAGCGCGGCCTGAACATCCTGGCCGACGCCGTCAAGGTGACCCTGGGCCCGCGTGGCCGCAACGTCGTGCTCGAGAAGAAGTGGGGCGCCCCCACCATCACGAACGACGGTGTCTCGATCGCCAAGGAGATCGAGCTCGACGACCCGTTCGAGAAGATCGGCGCGGAGCTCGTCAAGGAGGTCGCCAAGAAGACCGACGACGTCGCCGGTGACGGCACCACGACCGCCACGGTCCTGGCCCAGGCGCTCGTGCGCGAGGGTCTGCGCAACGTCGCGGCCGGCGCCGACCCGATCTCCCTGAAGAAGGGCATCGAGAAGGCCGTCGCCGCCATCACCGCCGAGCTGCTGTCCTCCGCCAAGGAGGTCGAGTCCAAGGAGCAGATCGCCGCGACCGCGTCGATCTCGGCCGCCGACACGGAGATCGGCGAGCTCATCGCCGAGGCCATCGACAAGGTCGGCAAGGAGGGCGTCGTCACCGTCGAGGAGTCGCAGACCTTCGGCACCGAGCTCGAGCTCACCGAGGGCATGCGCTTCGACAAGGGCTACATCAACCCCTACTTCGTGACGGACCCGGAGCGCCAGGAGGCCGTCTTCGAGGACCCGTACATCCTCATCGCGAACCAGAAGATCTCGAACATCAAGGACCTCCTGCCGATCGTCGACAAGGTGATCCAGGACGGCAAGGAGCTCGTCATCATCGCCGAGGACGTCGAGGGCGAGGCTCTCGCGACGCTCGTGCTGAACAAGATCCGCGGCATCTTCAAGTCGGTCGCCGTCAAGGCCCCCGGCTTCGGCGACCGTCGCAAGGCGCAGCTGCAGGACATCGCGATCCTCACGGGCGGCCAGGTCGTCACCGAGGAGGTCGGTCTCAAGCTCGAGAACGCGACGCTCGACCTGCTCGGCCGTGCGCGCAAGGTCATCGTCACCAAGGACGAGACCACGATCGTCGAGGGTGCCGGCGACTCGGCGCAGATCGAGGGTCGCGTGACCCAGATCCGCCGCGAGATCGACAACACCGACAGCGACTACGACCGCGAGAAGCTCCAGGAGCGCCTCGCCAAGCTCGCCGGCGGCGTCGCCGTCATCAAGGCGGGCGCGGCCACCGAGGTCGAGCTCAAGGAGCGCAAGCACCGCATCGAGGACGCCGTCCGCAACGCGAAGGCGGCCGTCGAGGAGGGCATCGTCCCCGGTGGTGGCGTCGCGCTCATCCAGGCCGGCAAGGTCGCGTTCGAGGGTCTGTCGCTGTCCGGCGACGAGGCCACCGGTGCGAACATCGTCAAGGTCGCCATCGAGGCCCCGCTCAAGCAGATCGCCCTCAACGCGGGCCTCGAGCCCGGTGTCGTCGCGAACAAGGTCGCGGAGCTGCCGGCCGGTCACGGCCTCAACGCCGCGAGCGGCGAGTACGGCGACCTGTTCGCCCAGGGCATCATCGACCCGGCGAAGGTCACGCGTTCGGCGCTGCAGAACGCGGCGTCCATCGCGGGCCTGTTCCTGACCACCGAGGCCGTCGTGGCCGACAAGCCGGAGAAGGCCGCGGCCCCCGCGGGCGACCCGACGGGTGGCATGGACTTCTGATCCGTCCGAGACGAAGCGCCCCTCCTCCGGGAGGGGCGCTTCGCCGTTTCCGGGCGTCGGCTCGGGCTCCGGCATCCCGCCCTGCCGCACGGAGTTCGCAG
>NZ_JBDIAB010000144.1:0-7770 GCF_039812165.1 Microbacterium sp. | reverse complement strand
TGCGCATCGTGACCGGCGGCGGCGAGGTGGGCGCGTTCCTGACCCGGCATCCGTCGATCGACCACGTGCACGTCACGGGATCCGAGGCCACGTTCGACGCGATCGTGTGGGGCACCGGCGATGAGGCGGAGCGGCGGCGGAGCGACGACGACCCGCGCCTGACGGTGCCGATCACGGCGGAGCTCGGCGGGGTGTCGCCGGTCATCGTCGTGCCGGGCCGGTGGTCGACCGCCGACCTCTGCTTCCAGGCCGAGCACGTCGCGACGATGCGGCTGCACAACAACGGCCACAACTGCATCGCGGGGCAGGTCGTCCTCGTGAGCGCCGACTGGCCGCAGCGCCGCGAGTTCCTCGTCGAGCTGCGCCGCGCCTACGCTCGCGCGCCGCGGCGGCCCGGCTGGTATCCGGGCACGGCGGCGACGCTCGACCGCGCACGCCGCGACCATCCCGGTGCGACGTGGTTCGCCCGCGGCGAGCGCGCGCTCGTGGTCTCGGCGGACGCGCGCGAGCCTGGCGGTGCGGAGACTTCGGACCGCGGAGGTGCCGGGGCTCGAGCCCGTGGGGGTGTGGGCGCTTCGGACCGCGGCGCATCGTCGGAGATCGGCACGACGTCGGATGCCACGGCGCATATCCTCCGAGGAAGCGCAGATCTCCGACGAAGCGCCGACGCAGGCTGGGCGGGCGCGCCGCACGGGACATCCGAGGGAGCTCGATCCGAGGCATCCGTCGACCCGATCGAGACGATCGAGTACTTCGCGCCGGTGCTGGGCGTCGTCGAGCTGCCCGGTCTCGGACAGGAGTTCCTCGACGCCGCCGTCGCGCACGCGAACGAACGGCTCGCCGGCACGCTCGGCGCGAACCTCCTGATCGACCCCGCGACGCAGGCCGCGCTGGGCGCCGGCTTCGAGGAGGCCGTCGCGGACCTCCGCTACGGCACCGTCGCGATCAACGCGTGGACGGCGTTCGGCTTCCTCACCCCGACCGCGACGTGGGGCGCGTTCCCCGGGGGCACCCTCGCGCACGCGCCGAGCGGCATCGGCACGGTGCACAACGCGCTGCTGCTCGACGACGTGGAGCGCACGGTCGTGCGGGGCCCGTTCCGTCCGTTCCCGCGCTCGCTCCGCGGCGGCGGCTTCACGGTGCTGCCGAAGCCGCCGTGGTTCGTGACCGCGCGCACGGGAGCCGCGGTGTGCGAGGGGTTCACGAGGTTCCGCGGCGACGGCGACCGCGCGCGGCTCGCGGTCACGCTCGCGAAGGCGTTCCGCGCATGAGGCGGCCTCGACACGATCGTCCGTCCGCTCGGCGCCGCCCTGCGCCACACCTCGAGGCCGACTACATCGTCGTCGGCGCCGGCTCGGCGGGTGCCGCGGTCGCGGCGCGACTCAGCGAGGACCCGGGCGTGACGGTCCTGCTGCTCGAGGCCGGGCCGCCCGACCGGTCGCCGGCGCTGCACATCCCGGCGGCGTTCTCGTCGCTGTTCCGCGGCCGCTACGACTGGGACTACGACACCGTGCCGCAGCCCGAGCTGGAGGGCCGCACGATCTACTGGCCGCGCGGCAAGACCCTGGGCGGCTCGTCGTCGCTCAACGCGATGATGTGGATCCGCGGGTTCGCGGCCGACTACGACGAGTGGGCGGATGCCGCCGGTCCCGACTGGTCGTGGGATGCCCTGGTGCCGTACTTCCGGCGCGTCGAGCGCACGCAGGGCGCGATCGACGCGACCCAGGGCACCGACGGCGCACAGGCCGTGGAGCGTCAGCGCGACCCCCGGCCCCACACGACGGCGTTCCTGGCCGCGGCGGCCGAGCTGGGGCATCCGCTCACCGCGGCCAACCTGCCGGCGCGGCAGGGCTTCTCGCGCACGATGGTGTCGCAGCATCGCGGCGCCCGCGCCTCGACGGCCGACGCGTATCTGCGGCCCGCGGCGCGGCGGCGCAACCTGCGGATCGTGACCGACGCCCTCGTGCGGCGCGTGACCTTCGACGTCTCGCCGGGCACCGACACCCCGGTGTCCGGACGCCGCCTCCGCGACCTCGAGGGCACCGGGCGCCGCTCCACCGACCCACGGGGAACCGAGCTCGGCCCCGACGATCCCCGAGGCACCGACCAGAGCCCCGTCGATCCCCCGGTCGCCGATCGAGATCCGGCCGGTACCGCACTGGACGAGCGGAGCGAGGTGCCCCGAGGAGGCGCGACGCACGACGCCTCGCTCCCCCGCGCGACCGGCGTCTACGTCGAGATCGACGGCATCCCGCGCCACGCCCGCGCGCGGCGCGAGGTGATCCTCGCCGGCGGCACGATCAACACGCCGCAGCTGCTCATGCTGAGCGGCATCGGGCCGGCCGCGCACCTGGCGGATCACGGCATCCGCCCGCTCGTCGACGCCCCGGACGTCGGCGAGAACCTGCAGGACCACCTCGTCGCGGGCCTCGCGCCCGCGGCCATCGGCGGGACGCTCTACGGCGCCACGCGGCCCGCCGAGCTCGCCCGCTACCTGAGCAGGCGCCGCGGCATGCTGACCTCGAACGTCGCGGAGGCCTACGGGTTCATCCGCACGCCGCTGGCGGACGACTCCGGGCTGCCCGACGTCGAGCTCATCTTCGCGCCGGTGCCGTACGTGGGCGAGGGGCTCGTGCCGCCGCCCGCCGAGGGCGTCACGGTCGCCGCGATCCTGCTGCGCCCGCGCAGCCGCGGGACGATCCGCCTCGCCTCGGCCGACCCGCGGGACGCGCCCCTGATCGACCCCCGCTACCTCACCGACCCGGACGGCCTCGACGCGCGGACGCTCCGCGCGGGTCTGGTCGAGTGCGAGCGGTTCGTCGCGACCGAGGCCCTGCGCGCCGTCACGACCGACGGCTGGGTTCAGCCGGAGGGCGGCGGCGCGATGACCGCCGAGGAGCGCATCGAGCTGTCGCTGCGCCGCTACTCGCACACGCTGTACCACCCGGTCGGCACGGCGCGCATGGGGACGGATGCCGCCTCGGTCGTCGACCCGTCCCTGCGCGTGCGCGGGGTGTCGGGCCTGCGCGTGGTCGACGCGTCGGTCATGCCGACGATCGTGCGCGGCCACACGAACGCCGCCGCGATCGTCATCGGCGAGGTCGGCGCCGACCTGATCCGCTCCGGCCGCTGAGCGCCGGGCGGCTCGGGTCAGGTCAGCCGGGCGATGAGGTCGCGCACGCGCGTCTCGATCCGATCGCGGATGCCGCGCACCACCTCGACCGGCTGCCCGGCGGGGTCGTCGAGCGCCCAGTCCTCGTAGCGCTTGCCGGGGAAGACCGGGCAGGCGTCGCCGCAGCCCATCGTGATGACGACGTCGGCCGCACGGACGGCGTCGGTGGTGAGGAGCTTCGGCTGCGCGGCGGCGATGTCGATGCCGATCTCGTCCATCGCGGCGACCACGGCGGGATTGAGCCGGTCGGCCGGCTCGGAGCCGGCGGAGCGGACGTCGATCCTTCCCGCGGCGAGGCGATCGAGCAGGCCGGCGGCCATCTGCGAGCGCCCGGCGTTGTGTACGCAGACGAACAGTACGATCGGGGCGGCGGTCATGGGTCCTCCGGGATGAGACGGGCGAGCGGACGGACGATCGGCGGTGTCGGGCACGGGCGCGGCGCGCGCTAGAGGGAGCTCCCCGACGCCGCGAAGGTGTCGCACGCGCCGACGCCGTCGCGGAAGCCGGTCGAGAACCAGCGCTGCCGCTGCTCGCTCGAGCCGTGCGTCCAGCTCTCCGGGTTCACGAAGCCCGACTGCGCCTGGATGTGGTCGTCGCCGACCACCGCCGCGGCGTCGAGCGCGTCGCGGATCTGCTGCTCGGTCGGCTCCTGCAGGAACGGCACGCCGTTCTGGTCGGTCTGCTGCGCCATCGCGGCCACCCACGCGCCGGCGAAGCAGTCGGCCTGCAGCTCGGTGCGCACGCCGTTGCTCGTCGGACCGGTGCCGTTGTTCGGGTAGCGGTCCATGATCCCGGTGATCCGCTGCACGTGGTGCCCGTACTCGTGCGCGAGCACGTACAGCTGCGCGAGGGGGCCCGCCTCCGCCCCGAACTGCTGGCGCAGCACGCCGAAGAACGTCGGGTCGATGTAGACCGTCTCCTCCGGCGGGCAGTAGAAGGGGCCGGTCGCGTTCGAGGCGGTGCCGCACGCCGTCGGCGTCGACCCGTCCACGATCACGAGCTGGGGCGCGCGGTAGCCCTCGAGGGTCTGCTCCCAGTACTGGTCGATCGCGAGCGATGCGGCGGCCAGCCGGCAGTCGTCGTTCTCGTTGGCGTCGGCGCCGGTCTCGCACTGGCCGATCTCGGTCTCCTGCCCGGGGGCCGGCTGCCCGCCGGTGCCGCCGCCGAGGAGCGACGAGAAGTCGCCGCCGGTGAACAGGGCCAGGAGCAGCACGATGAGGCCGCCGACGCCGGCCACGCCGCCGCCGGCGATCGCGGCGTTGCGGCCGCGGCGCGTGGCGCGGTTGCCGCTGACGTCGGCGTTGCGGTTGAACGTCATGCGCTCACGGTACCCCGCCCGGCCCGTCGCCCGCGCGGGGTTGACGGCGCCGCGGAGAAGACTCCCGACCGGGCGGAGGGAGCCGGGAATAGGCTCGGACCATGGATGCCACGACCACGCCGCCCGCCACGACCGTCGCCGTCACCGGCGCGGGCGGGCAGATCGGCTACGCGCTGCTCTTCCGCATCGCCAGCGGCGCGATGCTCGGGGCCGACCGGCGGGTGCGCCTGAGACTCCTGGAGATCCCGCAGGGGATCCGCGCGGCCGAGGGCGCCGCCCTCGAGCTGCAGGACTGCGCGTTCCCGCTCCTGGAGAGCGTCGAGGTGACCGACGACCCGCGCGCCGCGTTCGACGGCGCCGCCCACGCCCTGCTGGTGGGTGCTCGTCCCCGCACCGCGGGCATGGAGCGCGGCGACCTCCTCGCCGCCAACGCCGGGATCTTCGGCCCGCAGGGCGCCGCGCTCAACGAGGCGGCGGCCGACGACGTGCGCGTCGTCGTGGTGGGGAACCCCGCGAACACCAACGCGCTCATCGCCGCGGCATCGGCCCCCGACATCCCCGCGGAGCGCTTCACGGCGCTCACCCGCCTCGACCACGACCGCGCCACCGCGCAGCTGGCCGCGAAGCTCGACGCACCCGTCGACGCCCTCGCCGGCCTCGCGATCTGGGGCAACCACTCCGCGACCCAGTTCCCCGACGTCGCGCACGCCACCGTCGCGGGCCGTCCGGTGCCCGACGCGCTCGCGGAGCTGCTCGGCGGCCCCGAGGCCGCGACCGCGTGGCTCGACGACGAGTTCGTCCCGCGCGTCGCGAAGCGTGGGGCCGAGATCATCGCCGTGCGCGGGTCGTCGTCGGCGGCCTCGGCCGCCAACGCCGCGATCTCGCACGTGCGCGACGGCGTCCACGGCACGGCGAACGGCTGGACGTCGGCGGCGGTGGTCTCGCACGGAGAGTACGGCGTGCCCGACGGGCTCGTCTCGTCGTTCCCGGTCACGAGCGACGGCTCGGGCTACCGCGTCGTCACGGGCCTCGACCTCGACGCCCGCGGCCGCGCGCGACTCGACGCGTCGGTCGCCGAGCTGATCGCCGAACGCGACGCCGTACGCGCCCTCGGGGTGCTCTGAGCCGTGGAAGCGCTCGCCCCGGTCCTGCTCGGCCTGCTCGTCATCGTCCTGTGCAATCCGCTCGCGCGACGCATCGGCATCGCCGCCCCCCTGCTGCTCGTCGTCATCGGCCTGGGAGTGTCGCTCCTCCCGTTCATCCCGCCGGTCGAGGTCGACCCCGAGTGGATCCTCGTCGGGGTCCTGCCCCCGCTCCTGTACGCGGCCGCGGTGCGGCTTCCCGCCGTCGAGTTCCGCCGCGACGCGGGGCCGATCTCGGGACTCGCGGTCATCCTCGTCGTCATCAGCTCGCTGCTGCTCGGCGCTCTCTTCGTCGCCCTCGTGCCGGGCCTCGGCTTCCCCCTCGCGGTCGCGTTCGGCGCGATCCTGAGCCCGACGGATGCCGTCGCCACCTCCATCGTCAAGAGGCTCGGCATCTCGCCCCGCGTCGTGACGATGCTCGAGGGCGAGAGCCTGCTCAACGACGCGACCGCGCTCGTGCTCCTGCGCAGCGCCATCGCCGCCGTCGCGGCGGGCTTCTCGTTCTGGGGAACCGTCGGCACGTTCGTGTGGGGCGTGGCGATCGCCGTCGTGGTGGGCGTCGCGGTGGGCTTCGTGAACCTGCGCCTGCGGGCCTGGATCGGGCACGCCGCCGCGAACACCGCCCTCGGGTTCGCGATCCCCTTCCTCGCCTACATCCCGACCGAGCACCTGGGCGGCTCGGGGCTCGTCGCCGCGGTCGTCGCCGGCATCACGACGGGCCAGGGCGCGACGCGCCACTTCACCGCCGAGCAGCGCATCTCGGACGAGCTGAACTGGCGCACCGTCGAGTTCACCCTCGAGGGCGCCGTGTTCCTCATCATGGGCCTGGAGCTGCGCGGCATCGTCGCCGACAACTACGAGCGCCACCACGGCCCCGGCCTGGCGATCCTGCTCGCCCTCGCGGCGCTCGCGATCATCGTCGGCGTGCGCGGCGGTTACGTCGCCCTCATCGTCTGGCTGCAGGGGCGCAGGTCGGGGCGCCGCGAGCGCGTGCACGACGCCCTCGTCAGCGGCCGGCTCGACCGCCTGACCGAGGGCAGGCACGCGGAGTCGATGCGCCAGCGCCTCACGCGCATGCTGCACGACCTGAACTACTACGCCTCGTCGCCGCTCACCTGGAAGCACGGGACCGTGATCGTGTGGGCCGGGATGCGCGGCGTCGTGACCCTCGCCGCCGCCCAGACCCTCCCGCGCGACACCCCCGGCCGCGAGCTCCTCATCCTGACCGCGTTCCTCGTGGCCGTGGTCAGCCTGCTGCTGCAGGGGCTCACGCTGCCCGCGCTGATCCGGCGGCTGCGGATCCCGGCATCCGTCGACCCCGAGCCCCGCAGCGAACGCGAGCGGCTCGACGACGAGCTGCAGCGGGCCGCGGCCGCGCGCCTCGACGATCCGGGGCTCGTGAAGGAGTCGGGCGAGCCGTTCGACCCGGAGCTGCTGCACCGCATGGGGCATCGCCTCACCCAGCCGCCGGTGGAGGATGCCGTCCAGCTGATGTCGGACGCGCAGGAGCTGCGCCTGGTGCTCATCGCCGCGATGCGCGACCGGCTGGTGGAGCTCGGCAACGAGGGCTCGTTCTCGTCGGCCGTCCTGCGGCACGCCCTCGCCGAGCTCGACGCCGACCAGATCGGCATCGAGCTGCGCAGGGAGGACTGACCGCGGCGCTCGTGTCTGCGCAGTCGGGCACAATAGACGCGAGCGAGAGGTGCCACCGATGACCGACCTGAGCGATGCGACGAGCGAGCACACGCCGGAAGCCTGTCCGGAGTGCTTCTCCGAGCTGCAGCGCGACCGCGACTGGTGGCAGGCGCGACCCGAGGGGTCACGGCTGGTCGGCCTCGTCATCGCGCGCCCCGACATGCCGACCGTGTTCGAGCAGCGCGAGGCGCTGACCCGCTTCGGCGTGCCGATCGAGGGGTTCCGGCATCCGGCGCCGGAGACCCTGGAGTCGTGGGAGGACCGCCTCGCCCGGCTGTTCGGCCGGCTCGGCCCCGGCGACGTGCTCGTCACGGTGAACCTGCACGCCCTCGGCCGCGACACCGACGAGGAGACCCGCACGCTCCGCGAGCTGCGCGGCCGCGGCGTCATCGTGAAGGTGCTGGCGCACGGCGGCCAGCACCTGCAGGACGCGACGGTCTAGG
>NZ_JBDIAB010000143.1:0-7797 GCF_039812165.1 Microbacterium sp. | reverse complement strand
GTGCGCTCGCTCGTGCGCGGAAAGTACTGGCCGCCGGTGCGCCGCGTCGACAACGCCCACGGCGACCGCAACCTCGTGTGCGCGTGCCCGCCCCCGGAGGCCTTCGCCTAGCCCCGCCGGCTCCCGCCCTCCCCCCGCCGGCCCGCCCCCGCGGCCCCGCTGCCGATCCGCGAGAGTGCAGTGGTGCACCGAGAGTGCGTGCTCAGCATGCTCTCTCGGCGCGCAGTTGCATTCCCGCGGGAACGAAGGGGGATCAGGACGCGGAGGCCGGAGCTCGGGTCCAGGTGCGACGCTGGGTCAGCGTCGTACGCAGGCCATGCAGCTGGCGGGTGTCCTGTGGATAGCGGGGATGCACTCCCGCGGCCACGAGCGCGGCCTGGAGCCCGGCGGCGTCGACGACGTCGCTCCACGCCCAGTGAGCGGTCGCGGTGACCCCGAGCGCACGCAGCCGGCCGTCGCGCCGACGTCGATCGCGGTGCGGGTCGCGTGCCACCAGAAGTCCACCCGGTCGGTGTGATCGGGGCCGCAGAATCGTCGCTGCAGTTCCGGCGGCGGTATCCCGAGCCATTCGACGGCGGCGAGGCTGACGCTCTCCAGCGGGCTCTCGGGAGTGGGGATCGCGCGTTCGAGCGGCCAACGCGCGTGACGACGCCAGCGACTGCTCGCCCGACCCTCGTTGACAGCGCGGAGCGATGCGGATGTCAGCTGGGGATTCGCCCGCAGCGCCGCGTTCGCGACCGCGAGCCCGACGGCATTGTGGCGGCCGCGGGCGAGGTCGACCACGGTGTCTGCGACGTCGGTGACCAGGATCCCGTCGATCTCCTCGATGCTGCGCGGCTCGGCGGTGAGGTGCACGCGAACTCCGGCGCTGGCCCGCGCGGTGGCATGGGCCGGCGCGATCACGTGCACCTCCTCAGGCTCGCCGAAGATCGGCAGCGACCTGAACGCGGCCGCGGCATCGAGGCAGAACACGGCGTCGGGATAGCGCATGGACGCCGCGTGGACGCGGGCCAGATAGCGCTCCCAGGGCTTCAAAGCCTCCCACGCGACGCGCGATGCGTACACACCGGAGGACACCCGTACGAACTCGCCTCGGGCGGCGGCACGTGCGGCGTGCGGATCCTGCGTGCGAGACACGAGCGCGATCGGGCTCGGCGCGATGCGCGGCGGCGTAGTCGTCGTTTTCACGAGGCCAGGATGGCGCGGATCGTCACAGCCGCTCATGCCGAGGGCACCGTCTGTGCACAACCCGCGACCCACCCCGCCCTGTGGAGGAGTCCCCGGCATCCCACCCCCATGACCGCGAGAGTGCAACTGTGCACCGAGAGAGCATGCTGAGCACGCATTCTCGGTGCACAGTTGCACTCTCGCGGATCGGGAGGGGGCGGGGGTGGACGGGCCGCGCGGGTCAGGATGCCGGGGGGAAGAGCCCGGGCCACCACGCGACGGCGAGGGGGTAGCCGACGAACGCGATCACGTCGATCACGACATGCGCGACCACGAGCGGCATGACCCGGCCCCAGCGGCGGTAGCACCAGCCGAACACGACGCCCATCGCGACGTTCCCGACGATCGGACCGATGCCCTGGTAGGCGTGGTACGCGCCGCGCAGGGCCGCGGTGGCGAGGATGATCGTCCACGGCCCCCAGCCGAGCCGCCGCAGGCGGTCGAACAGGTAGCCGAGGAAGATCACCTCCTCGGTGAGGCCCGCCCGGAGCGCCGCGAGGACGAGGAGCGGCACGGTCCACCACGAGGCGTCGAGCGGCGCGGCCCCCACCTGCACGGTGATGCCGAGCACGCGGCCGAGCGCGTAGAGGCCGAGGCCCGGCACGCCGATCACGGCGACGAGCAGGATGCCGCGGCCGACGTCGCCGCCGAACCGCCGGAAGTCGAGCCCGATGCGACGGAAGGCGCTCTGCCCGGGCTCCCAGAGGAGGAACACCGCGAGCGCGACCGGGACCAGGCCGAACGCGTGCCCGAGCAGCTGGTACAGCACGTCCCAGAACTCCTGCGCGTTCGCGCCCGGGTTCAGCGACGTCTGCTGGTCGCCGAGCGCCTCCTCGCGCGTGAGAGCCTGCACGAGCGAGAGCACCGAGTACAGCGCCGACCGACCGACCGACAGGGCGAGGACGATGCCGATCTCCCACCGCAGCCGCGTGCGCGACGGGTCGCGCGGGAGGGGGATGACGTCGCGCACAACCGTCAGAATGCCATACGCGACCCCCGTTGAGTAAAGGCTCTGTAACAGTTTGAGTGTCGGCGCTGAGCGGACCGCGCATCGCACCTATGGTGTCTGGTAGTCCGGGTGCTAGGACATCGACGTGCCCGACGAGAAATCCCTTTCCACAGGAGGAAATGTGAAGCGCAACAAGATCGCCCTCGCCGGGCTCGCGCTGCTGACGGCGGGCACACTCGCCCTCGCAGGCTGCGCCGGCGGCGGCTCGGACGAGCCGTCGAAGGCTCCGGGCGGCGACACGTCGGCCATCATCACCACGAACGGCACCGAGCCGGAGAACCCGCTCGTCCCGACCAACACCAACGAGGTCGGCGGCGGAACGATCGTGGACAACCTCTTCGCGGGCCTCGGCTTCTACGACGCCGACGGCAAGTTCGTCAACGACATGGCCGACGAGATCACCATCGACGACCCGTCGAACCTGACGGTGAAGCTCAAGACGGGGCAGACCTTCACGGATGGCTCCGAGGTCACGGCCGAGAGCTTCACCAAGGCGTGGAACTACGGCGCGCAGCTGTCGAACGCGCAGCTGAACCAGTCGTGGTTCGCCGACATCGAGGGCTACAGCGACAGCGCCGACTCCGAGCTCACCGGTCTGAAGGTCGTCGACGACCACACCTTCACGATCGCGCTCACGTCGCCGGTCGCGGCCGACTTCATGACGCGTCTCGGCTACACCGCCTACAGCCCGCTGCCCGAGGTCGCCTTCGAGGACATGGCGGCGTTCGGCGAGAACCCGATCGGCAACGGCCCGTACAAGCTGGCCGGCGACGGCGCCTGGCAGCACGACGTGCAGATCGAGCTCGTCAAGAACGAGGACTACCAGGGCGGCCGCGAGGTCGTCAACGGCGGACTGACGATCGTGTTCTACGCCACGGCGGACGCGGCTTACGCGGACCTGCTGTCGAACAACGTGGACGTCATCGACGTCATCCCGCCGACCTCGATCGCGACCTTCCAGGACGAGCTCGGCGAGCGTGCCGTCAACCAGCCCGCCGCGATCTTCCAGTCGTTCACGATCCCGGCCCGCCTGCCGCACTTCTCCGGCGAGGAGGGCAAGCTGCGTCGCCAGGCGATCTCGCTCGCGATCAACCGCGAGGAGATCACCGAGACCATCTTCCACGGGACGAACACCCCCGCGGTCGACCTCAGCTCGCCGGCGGTCGACGGCTGGACGGACTCGCTGAAGAACGCCTCGGTGCTGGAGTACGACCCCGAGAAGGCGAAGGAGCTGTGGGCCGAGGCCGACAAGATCGCGCCGTGGTCGGGCACGTTCCAGATCGCGATCAACTCCGACGGCGGTCACCAGGAGTGGGCGGATGCCGTGGCCAACGGCCTCAAGAACACGCTCGGGATCGACGCGTCCAGCGCCCCGTACGTGGACTTCGCGGGCATCCGCACCGAGGTCAACGCGCGCACGATCCAGACGCCGTACCGGAGCGGTTGGCAGGCCGACTACCCGTCGCTGTACAACTTCCTGGCGCCGCTGTACGTGACCGGCGGCTCGGCGAACACGGGCGACTACTCGAACGCCGAGGTCGACAAGCTCGTGGCGTCCGGTGCTGCCGCCGAGGACACCGAGTCGGCGATCGCGGACTACCACGCCGCCGAGGAGATCATCCTCGACGAGCTGCCGGCGATCCCGCTGTGGTACTCGAACGCCCGCGGCGGCTTCTCCGAGTCGGTCTCGAACGTCGTGTTCGGCTGGAACTCGGTGCCGCTCTTCCACCAGATCACCAAGAACTGACGTTCGACACGTGATCGCCCCGCGAGGCGGTGGCCACGGCCACCGCCTCGCGGGCTATCATCAGGCATCGCCCCAGGCCGGAGGGAGCACGGATGCTCGCTTACATCCTCAGACGTTTCCTGCAGGTGATCCCCGTCTTCTTCGGATCCACCCTGCTCATCTTCTTCCTCGTGTTCGCCATGCCCGGCGACCCGATCCTCGCGCTGTTCGGCGACAAGACGCCGAGTCCGCAGCTGCTGGAGCAGATTCGAGACCAGTACCACCTGAACGAGCCGTTCCTGGTGCAGTACTTCTACTACATGCTCGGAATCTTCCAGGGCAACATGGGCGTGACCTTCTCGGGTCAGTCGGTCAACGACGTGCTCGCCCGCACGCTGCCGGTGACCGCCCGTCTCGCCGTGATGGCGATCGCGATCGAGTTCGTGCTGTCGATCATCGTCGGCACGGTCTCCGCCCTCCGCAAGGGCAAGCTCGTCGACCACGTCTCGCTGATCATCGCGCTGATCTTCCTCGCCATCCCGATCTTCGTGATGTGCTTCCTCGCGCAGTACTTCCTCGCGATCCAATGGGGATGGTTCAAGCCCACGGTCGGCGCCAACAACGACTGGGGGGACCTGTGGCTCCCCGCGATCGTGCTGGGGCTGAGCCTGTACGCCACGAGCATGCGACTGATGCGCGGCTCGGTCATCGAGACCCTCAACCAGGACTGGGTGCGCACGGCCTACAGCAAGGGCCTGCCGAAGAGCCGGGTCATCCCGGTGCACGTGCTCCGCAACTCGCTCATCCCGGTGATCACCAACTCGGCCACCAACTTCGGCGTGCTGCTGGTGGGCGCGACCGTCACCGAGGCGATCTTCAACATCCCCGGCGTCGGCAACACGCTGTTCCAGGCGACGCTGCGTCATGAGGGCCCCACGATCGTGTCGTTCGTCACGGTCTTCGTGATCATCTACGTGCTCGTCAACCTGGCCGTCGACCTCCTCTACGGCCTGCTCGACCCGAGGATCCGCTATGCCTGACCGGCCGCCGATGGAGCACTACGTCGCTCCGATCAAGGAAACCACCGTCGTCATCGACGCCGTCCGCGTGGACGACAAGCCGAGCAACCTGTGGTCGGACGCGTGGTCCGACCTGCGTCGCCGGCCCCTGTTCTGGCTCTCGCTCCTGCTCGTGTTCGTGCTCCTGGTCATGGCGTTCTTCCCGACGCTGTTCACCCAGACGCCCCCGAACAACGACTGCCAGCTCGCCAACTCCAACGGAGGGCCTGCGCCGGGGCATCCGCTCGGCTACACCTTCCAGGGCTGCGACGTCTGGGCGCGCATCGTGTGGGGCGCACGCACCTCGCTCGCCGTCGGCCTCCTGTCGACCATCATCGGCAGCAGCATCGGCCTCGTCATGGGCGCGTTCGCCGGCTTCTACGGCGGCTGGCTCGACTCGCTGCTCTCGCGCATCGGCGACATCTTCTTCTCGATCCCCTACATCCTCGCCGCGGTCGTCGTGATGAGCGTCTTCTCGCAGTACCGCAACGTCTTCACGCTGGCCCTGGCCATCGGCGGATTCGCGTGGGCGTCCACCGCACGCGTCGTGCGGGCCGAGGTGCTGCGGGTGAGGCAGGCGGACTACGTGATGGCATCCCGTGCCCTCGGTCAGTCCCGCTTCCAGACCCTCCTCAGCCACGTGGTCCCGAACGCCGTCGCGCCGCTGCTGGTGATCGCGACGCTCTCGCTGGCGGCGGCGATCGTCGCGGAGGCGACGCTCACGTTCCTCGGCGTCGGGCTCGGCTCGGACGTCATGTCGTGGGGCAACGACATCAGCCAGGCGCAGTCGTCGCTGCGCGTCGCTCCGATGGCGCTCATCTACCCGTCGATCGCCCTGACCCTCACGGTGCTGGCGTTCATCATCCTCGGCGAGCTCATCAGAGACGCCCTCGACCCGAGAGCGAGGGCGCGGCGATGAGCACCCCCCTGCTGAGCATCCGCGACCTCAGGGTCGCCTTCAGGACGCAGCGCGGCGAGCGCGAGGTCCTGCACGGCGTGGACCTCGACATCTACCCCGGTGAGACGGTCGCGATCGTCGGCGAGTCCGGCTCGGGCAAGTCCACGACGGCGACGTCGATCATCTCGCTCCTTCCGGGGACGGGGCACGTGACGGGAGGCTCGATCACTCTCGACGGGCGCGACATCACGCACCTGCCGTCGTCCGAGATCGAGCGCATCCGCGGACGCGAGATCGGCTACGTGCCGCAGGATCCGATGTCGAACCTCAACCCGGTGTGGAGCATCGGCTTCCAGGTGAAGGAGGCGATCCGCGCCAACGGCATCGCGAGGGGTCGCAAAGAGGTCGAGCAGCGCGCGATCGAGGTGCTGCAGCAGGCGGGGCTCGCGGATGCCGCGAAGCGCCTGCACCAGTACCCGCACCAGTTCTCCGGGGGCATGCGCCAGCGTGCGCTCATCGGCATCGGCCTGGCGGCGGACCCGAAGCTCCTGATCGCCGACGAGCCCACCTCGGCGCTCGACGTGACGGTCCAGCGCGTCATCCTCGACCACATGGCGCGGCTGACGCGCGAGCGCGGCACGTCGGTGCTGCTGATCACGCACGACCTGGGCCTCGCCGCCGAGCGTGCCGAGAAGCTCGTCGTGATGAAGGACGGCGAGGTCGTCGAGTCGGGGCCGAGCCGTGCGATCCTCGAGAACCCGATCCACCCGTACACGAAGAGGCTCGTCTCCGCGGCCCCGAGCATCGCGTCGCAGCGCATCCAGGCGGTCCACGAGCGCAAGGGCCTCGAGACCGTGGACGACCTGTTCGCCGAGCCGCCCGCCGTGCACGTGCAGGGCCTCACCAAGGACTACAAGATCCGGATGGGCGGGTTCAAGACCGAGCCGTTCCGCGCGGTCGACGACGTGTCGTTCGACATCCCCCGCGGCAAGACGCTCGCCGTCGTGGGCGAGTCGGGTTCGGGCAAGTCGACCGTCGCCAAGATGCTGCTCATGCTCGAGCAGCCCACCGCCGGCACGATCGAGATCGACGGCAAGGATCTCTCCACCCTGGACAAGCAGGAGATCTTCCTGCTGCGGCGGCGCCTGCAGCCGGTGTTCCAGGATCCCTACGGCACGCTCGACCCGCTCCGCAACATCGAGAACACGATCGCCGAGCCGCTGGAGATCCACAAGGTCGGCGACCGTGCGTCGCGGCGTCAGCGGGTGTACGAGCTGCTCGATCAGGTCTCGCTGCCGCGCGAGCTCGCCACGCGCTATCCGAACGAGCTGTCCGGCGGGCAGCGACAGCGCATCGCGGTCGCCCGTGCGCTGGCGCTGAAGCCCGACTTCATCATCCTCGACGAGGCGGTCTCGGCGCTCGACGTGCTGGTGCAGGACCAGGTGCTCAAGCTCCTCTCCGAGCTGCAGTCGGAGCTGGGGCTCACCTACCTGTTCATCACGCACGACCTCGCGGTGGTGCGGGTGATCGCCGACCTCGTGTGCGTCATGGAGAAGGGCCGCGTGGTCGAGCAGGGCACCGTCGACGAGATCTTCGCCAACCCGTCCGAGGAGTACACGAGGCGTCTGCTGGATGCCATCCCCGGCGCGTCGATCACGCTGGGCGGTGGTGTCTGAGCCGGTGCGAGCCGACACGACGCTGCGCGCGCCCTCGTCGCTGATCTCGTTCTGGTGCGCCGCGGCTCTCGCCGCGTTCCTCGTCGGCGACGCCGCGGTGCGCGGCCGGTGGGACGTCGTGGGCCGCTGGGCGCCGACGATCGCGCTGATCGTGTGGCTGCTGTGGCTCGCGCTGTACCGCTCGTCGGTGACGCTCGCGGCCG
>NZ_JBDIAB010000142.1:0-7824 GCF_039812165.1 Microbacterium sp. | reverse complement strand
GCTGCCTCTGCGTCGGATGCCGGGGCCGCGGGCGAACCAGATGCCACCGCCAGCGCCCTCGCGAGCTCAGGACCGCGTCAGGCTGCCGGTTCGCGATCCTGGCCGACCGTCGACCTGAGCCCCTCCAGCCCGCGACCGCACCCGGTCGCCGGCGCCGAGATCGAGCCGGAGCTGCCGGTCGGGGTCGGCCCGTGGCCGGGCGGCCGGGCGCAATGGCCCGACGACCCGCGCTACGACCCGGAGCTGCTCGCCGAGGGCGACCGGCGCAACGTCGTCGACGGGTACCGCTACTGGCGCATGGAGGCGATCGTCGCCGACCTCGACGAGCACCGCCACGCGTTCCACGTCGCGATCGAGAACTGGCAGCACGACATGAACATCGGGTCGATCGTGCGCAGCGCCAACGCGTTCGGCGCCGCCGAGGTGCACATCGTCGGGCGCCGGCGCTGGAACCGGCGCGGCGCGATGGTCACCGACCGCTACCAGCACGTGCGGCACCATCCCGACGTGGCCGCGTTCGTGGCCTGGGCGACGGATGCCGGCATCCCGGTCGTCGCGGTCGACAACGTGCCCGGCGCGGTGCCGGTCGACCGGGCCGAGCTGCCGGAGCAGTGCGTGCTGCTGTTCGGTCAGGAGGGGCCGGGGCTGTCGGCCGAGGCGGTGGCCGCGGCATCCGCCGTCGTGGAGATCACGCAGTACGGCTCGACCCGCTCGATCAACGCGTCGGCCGCGGCGGCGGTCGTGATGTACGAGTGGTGCCGCCGCTGGGCATGACGGCGTCGCGACTCAGTCGCGGTCGATCCCGAACGTGCGGCGCATGAGCGCCTGCACGTCGCGGTCGAGAGCGTCGAGCCGCCCGACAACCCGCGATGTGGAGGGTCACGCTCCGGCAGCGAACCACTCGGGGCGCCGGACGCGCCAGCCGAGCGTCGCCAGCCGCGCGAGCATGTGCACCCCGAAGAACGCCGCCGCAAGCCACGCGAGTCCCACCGCGCCGGTCGGCCGCAGCATCCACAGCGCGACGAGCGCCGGCAGATACGGCACGAGGTTGACGACGCCCGCGAGCGCGAGGTAGCGCACGTCGCCAGCGCCGATGAGCACGCCGTCGAGCACGAAGACCACGCCGCACACCGGCTGGGCGACGGCGAGCACCAGGAGCGCGGGCTGGACGAGCGCCGCGATCGCGGCGTCGCCGGTGAAGACGAGCCCGATCACGCCCGAGAACGCGGCGATCAGCCCGCCGACGACGACGCCGAACCACACGCCCCACGCGACCGTGCGCCCGAGCACGCGTCGCACGAACGGCTCGTCACCCGCACCGAGGCCCTTGCCGATGAGCGCCTGGGCCGCGATCGCGAGCGCGTCGAGGGCGAACGCGGCCGTCGAGAAGATCGTGAACGCCACCTGCCAGCCGGCGAGCTCGCCGGTGCCGAGGGTCGTGGCCACCGCGACGGTCGCGAGCAGCGCGACGCGCAGCGACACCGTGCGGAGGAACAGCCAGCCGCCCGCGCGGGCGGACCCGCCGACGCCCTCGCGGCGGGGGAGGACGGATGCCGCGTGTCGCCGCGCCAGCCGCCCCACCGCGACCGCGTATGCGGCGACCATCGCCCACTGCGCCACGACGGTGCCGGCGGCGGAGCCCGCGATGCCCCACCCGAACCCGTAGATGAACAGCCAGTTCAGCAGCGCGTTGAGGCCGAAGCCGAGCCCGGCGATCCACAGCGGCGTCACGGTGTCCTGCATGCCGCGGAGGAGTCCCGTCGCGGCGAACACGAGGAGCATCGCCGGCAGCCCCCACATCGAGATGCCGAGGTAGGTCGCGGCCTGCGCCGCGACGTCGGCGGTCGCGCCGAAGAGGGCGACGAGCCATGGCGTCGCGAGAGCCCCCGCGACGGCGAGCACGGCGCCGAGTGCGAGCGCGAGCCACAGTCCGTCGATGCCCGCGCGCACGGCGCTGGTCGGATCCCCGGCGCCGAAGCGCCGCGCCACGGCCGGCGTCGTGGCGTACGCGAGGAACACCATGAGCCCGACGATGGTCTGGAGCACCGCGGAGGCGATCCCGAGGCCCGCGAGCGGGACGATCCCCAGATGGCCGACGAGAGCGGCATCCACGATCAGGAACAGCGGCTCGGCGACCAGCGCCCCGAGCGCCGGGACGGCCAGGCGCAGGATGTCGCGATTGAGGGATGCCGGCGCCTCCGGCCGCACCGGCGAGCCCGGTGCGCGGCTCCTCGTCATGCCTCCAGCCTAAAAGGGCGGTCGGACACGGCGAGAGGCCGGTCTTCAGGTGGCGGCTCGCGTCGCCTCACCCGCCTCGCGGACACCGAAGCGGCAGGACGTGCCATGTGGCACCGGGATGCCGGAGCGAGACGATCGCGTGCGAAGAGCGCGGTCGGACACCGTGGGGCCGGCGGCGGTCCGCGCGACGGGGACCGGACGGCATCCGGTCGTGCCACTATCGGAGCGTGGACCACGTCGCCGTGCTCGCGAGGGTGCCGTTCCTGGCCGAGGCGTCGCCCGAGGCGCTCCGGCGCCTCGCCGCGCAGGCCGAGCCGCGCGCGTTCGCGCGTCACGAGTTCCTGTTCCGCGAGGGCGACCCCGTGGAGCGCGTGCACGTCCTCGAGCGGGGGCGCATCGCCGCCACCATGACCTCGCCCGAGGGGGCGACGGTGACCGCGCACATCGCCGGACCGGGCGAGGTGTGCGGCCGCGTCGACCTCTTCGCGGGGCCGGTCTTCACGGTCTCGGCGCTGGCGCTGTCGTCCGGTGCGGCGCTGGCGCTCCCGGCGCGCGCCCTCCGGCAGGTGCTCGAGTCGGAGCCGGCGTGCCTGCGCCGATTCACGGTCGACCTCGCGGTCGTCGTCACCACGCTCACGCGCGCCGTCGCCGACCTGGTGTTCCTGGACGTCACCGGACGGCTCGCGGGCCTGCTGCTCGAGTGGGCGTCCGCGGACGGCGCGATCGCCCTGCCGGGCACGCAGTCCGAGCTCGCCGCCCGGCTCGGCGTCACCCGCCAGACGGTCAACACGGCGCTCTCCCGCCTCGCGCACGCGGGCGTCGTGCGGATCGACTCGCCGCGGCTGCTGCGCATCACCGACCCGGCGCGCCTCGCGCGTCTGGCCGGAGTGTCGCCTGGGTGACTGACGGCGCCGCCGGCGTGCGAGACGATGCGAGCGCGCGGTGCGCGCGGTCTGCGGATGCCGGTGGGAGGTGGCCCATGTCGACGACACGGCGGGGGTTCCTGCTGGCGACGGGGACGACGCTGGCCGCGGCCGGCCTGGCCGCGTGCGCCCCGCGCACCGATCCCCGGCCGTCCGCGACGCCCTCGGCGGAGGGACCGGCCGACCTCGAGCCGGTGTTCGCGAGCGCCTTCGCCGCGACCGGGATGGCGGGGTGCGCGATCCGCGTGCGGCACGCCGGCGAGGTCTGGCGCTCCACGGCCGGGGTCGCCGACCGGCGATCCGGCGATCCGTATCCCGCCGACGCCTACGTGCGCATCGCGAGCATCACGAAGACCTACACCGCCACCGTCGTCCTGCGGATGGTCGACGAGGGGATGCTGACGCTCGACGACGCGCTGGAGCGGTTCGTGCCCGGCATCCCGAACGGCGCCGAGATCACCGTGCGGCAGCTGCTGGCGATGCAGTCGGGGATCTTCGACTTCACCGCCGACGAGCGGTTCGTGCGGGCGTTCACCGACGACCCGACGATGGCGTGGAGCCTCGACGACACCGTCGCGGTCATCCTGCGCAACGAGCCGCTCTTCGCGCCCGGCGCTCAGGTGGCGTACTGCGACTCGAACTACGCGCTGCTCGGCGCGATCGCCGAGCGGCTCGACGGTGCGCCGCTCCACGAGATCGTGGCCGCGCGCGTCGTGTCGCCGCTGGGCCTGCCGCACACCTACTACCCGACCGAGACGGGGATCCGGATGCCGCATCCGACGCCCTACGTCCCCGAGCTCACCGCCGACGGAGCGTTCGACCCCTCGACCTCGCCGCGCGTCGTCGTCGAGCTGAACCCCGCCGTGCCCGCCGGCGCGGGGGCGATGATCTCGACCCTCGAGGACGTGTCGGCGTGGGGCGACGAGCTGGTGGACGGCACGCTCCTCTCCGCCCAGACTCAGCGGGAGCGCCTGAGGACGACGAGGTTCACGGGACAGACGCTCGACTTCGGCTACGGACTGGGCGTCACGAACTTCAACGAGTACCTCGGGCACGACGGCGCCATCTTCGGCTTCTCGTCGGTGGTGCTCACGCGGCCCGCGACGGGCACGCAGATCGCGATCGTGGGCAACGAGTCGACCAACTCGACGACCCCGACGCTGACGATCGCGGTGGCGATCATCGACGCCATCGACCCCTCGCAGGGGACGAGCCCCTGACACTCCTCGTCGACCGGCGGAAGGGCGGAAACGATGCACATCCCACGACCTGTCCTGCGCGGGATCGCCGCGCTGACCGCGCTGGCCGTCGCCGCCGTGCTGGCCGCCTGCACCGCGGGTGCGGAGCCGGAGGAGAGCCCGACCGTCGCGGGTGCTGCCGCCGGCGCGGAGGCGGGTCGGGATGCCGTCGCCGCCGAGGAGCAGTACGCGCCGGTCGTCATGGACGTGATGTCGACGCCGCGGTGGTTCACCGGCACCGACGGCCTCGCGCACCTCGTGTACGAGCTGCGGCTGATGAACGCCTTCCCGGTCGAGGCGACGATCGAGCGGGTGGAGGTGCTCGACGCCGCGGACGACGCGGTGGTCCAGACGCTCGCCGGCGACGAGCTCGCGGCGGCCTTCTCGCTGCAGCCGCTCGGGCTCCCCGCGGTCACCGCGCTCGCGCCGTCGACCGTGGGCGTCGTGTGGCTCGACGTGACCTTCGACGAGCCGTCCGCGATCCCCGCGGAGCTCCGCCACCGGCTGACCGTCCGCGTCGCCCCGGGCCTGCCGGTGCCCGACGAGATCACCTCCGTGGGCGCGACGGCCGAGGTCGACACGCGACCGCCCACGATCGTCGGGCCGCCGCTGACGGGTCGCGGCTGGGTCGCGATCGGCAGCTGCTGCGACGGACCGCACCGCCGCGCGCTGCAGCCGGTCGACAACGGGCTGTGGCTGGCGCAGCGGTTCGCGATCGACTTCAACCGCCTCGACGAGCGGGATCTCTTCGCGACCGGCGACCCCGGGCTGAACGAGAGCTGGCCCACGTACGACCAGCCGGTGCTGGCCGTCGCGGATGCCACGGTCGTGGCATCCGCCGACGAGTTCCCCGATCAGGTCGCGCTGACGCCCGCGCCGGTCACCCTGGCGGAGGCGGACGGCAACTACGTCATCCTGCGGATCTCGGACGGCGTCTACGCGTTCTACGCGCACCTGAAGCCGGGCACGGTCGCGGTGAAGGCCGGCGACACGGTGCGCAAGGGCGAGGAGATCGCCCGCACCGGCAACTCGGGCAGCTCGACCGGGCCGCACCTGCACTTCCAGCTGATGGACCGCCCGTCTGCGCTCGTGGCCGACGGCCTGCCCTACGTGTTCGACCGCTTCACGTTCGAGGGCCGCACGCCCCCGCTCGAGGAGGTCATGGCGAACGACCCGCAGACGGTGCCGGTGCGCATCGACCCCGCGGATGCCGGACCGCGCCGGGATCAGCTGCCGCTCGGGCGCGACGTCGTCGATCTGCCGCGTCCGGCGCGCTGACCGTCGACGGGGCGCGCTGACGCCCGGTCGGGTGCCGGGCGGTCGGTGCGATCGTCGAGTCCTGGGTCAGTCCTGGGTCGGCGTCGTGCGCCGGTTCCGCCGTCGCGGGGCGGCTCGTGCCCTGAATGTCGAACGCCGGAGGATGCCGCATCGCACGACCTGTGAGTGCCGCCCGCGCCCCGGTCGCGCGGGCGGTCGGCGCCCCGTCGTGCGAAGACGCGCGACGGGCGCTGGTCGGGGCGACAGCCTGAGCGTCGCGTCCGTGCGGGAGCGCCCGGCGTGCCTGCGGCGAGGCGATAGCCTGGGCGCGTCGGCGTGGACGGAGGACGGGATGGAGCCGGAGTCGGCGGGGGGCGGGCCCCGCGTGTCGCGCTGGTCGATGCCGCGCTGGCTGCGGGCCATCGTCGCGCTCGCGGCGGTCGTGCTGGGTGCGGTCCTCCTGACCCGCCCGACGACGGCGCTCGGCGTCCTGGCACTCCTCATCGGCGCGGGCATGATCCTCGCGGGCGTGCTCGAGCTCGCCGCCCGCGACGCGGAGCCCGACCGCCCGCGCTGGCGCATCGTCACGGCGCTGGCCTGGATCGCCGGCGGCCTGTTCGTGCTGGCGTGGCCGGGGCTCACCGTGCGGGTGCTCGCCCTGGTCGTCGGCGTCCTGCTGATCGCCGGCGGCGTCCTCGGCGTCCTCGCCGCGTTCCGGCGGACGCGCACGTGGGACGCCCGCGTCGCGGATGCCGCCTTCGGCGCGGCAGGCGTGATCTTCGGCATCCTCGCCCTGAGCTGGCCCGACATCACGCTGCTGATCGTCGCGGTCGTGTTCGCCGCGCGGCTGATCATGTCGGGGCTCACGGAGCTGTGGCGGACGGTGCGGCCGGGCGCCGGTGCGGCGCCGCGGGATCCGCGGGCCGGCTGGCGCCGCTGGACCCGCACGATCGGGGCTGTCGCGACCGTCGCCCTGGCCGTGGGGGCGGCGGCGGTCAGTGCGGCGCTGCACGCCGGATCGCCCGTGGTCGACGACTTCTACGCCGCCCCGCGCGTGCTGCCCGACGAGCCGGGGCAGCTCATCCGCGCCGAGGAGTTCACCCGCGACGTGCCGGACGACGCCCGCGGATGGCGCATGCTCTACACGACCACCGACGCCGAGGGGCGGATGCGGGTCGCGAGCGGCCTCGTGGTCGTCCCCGCCGCCGGTGACGGCGACTGGCCGGTCGTGGACTGGTCGCACGGCACCACCGGGGCGGCCCAGCCGTGCGCGCCGTCGCTCCTGCCGCAGCCGTTCGCGTCGGGCGCCCTCTATCTGCTCCCGCAGATCGTCGACGAGGGGTGGGCGCTCGTCGCGACCGACTACATCGGTCTCGGGACCGAGGGACCGCATCCCTACCTCGTCGGGGTCCCCACCGCACGCGCCGTGCTCGACGCCCGCCGCGCCGCCGGGCAGCTCGCCGACGCGCGCCTGGGCGAGCAGACCGTCGTGTGGGGTCACTCGCAGGGCGGCGGCGGCGCCCTGTGGGCCGGAGCTCTCGCGGACGAGTACGCGCCGGACGTCCCGCTGGCGGGCGTCGCGGCGCTCTCGCCGGCCGCCGACCTCCCCGGCCTCGTCGCCAACCTCGACGACATCACCGGGGGCAGCGTCTTCGCGTCGTTCGTGATCGACGCCTATGCCGCGCTCTACGACGACGTGACCTACCGTCAGTACGTCAGGCCGGGCGCCGAGGTCACCGTGCGCGAGCTCGCCACCCGCTGCCTCGCCGAGCCCGGCACGGCGGTCTCGCTCCTGACGCTGCTGGGGCTCTCGCGCGACCCGGTCGTCATGGCCGCCGACCCCACGACGGGTCCGCTCGGCGACCGGCTGCGCGAGAACGTGCCGCCCGCGACGATCACGGCGCCCTTGCTGGTGGGACAGGGCGCCGCCGACGGGCTGGTGCGTCCTGACGTGCAGGATGCCTTCGTGTCGGGCCTGTGCGACGCCGGCGTGTCGGTCGACTACCGGCTCTACGAGGGGCGGGGACACACCGAGGTCGTCGAGCCCGACTCGCCGCTCGTGCCGGAGCTCTTCGAGTGGACGCGGGCGCGCCTGGCCGGCGAGCCCGTCGAGCCGGGGTGCACGCGCGTCGGACCGTGACCGCCGGCGGCGCCGCCGGGTCGGCGGT
>NZ_JBDIAB010000141.1:0-7839 GCF_039812165.1 Microbacterium sp. | reverse complement strand
AACACGGCGGACCCCGCGGCGTCAGTCCCGCTGAAGGGGGAACCTGAGGGCACTCGCCGACGCTGGGAGGACCGCAATGACGCCCGACATCCGCACCGCGCCACCCGCCACCGACGGCCCTCTGGCCGACGCGCTGCTGGGCATGGGACGGTTCCTGCGCAAGGGCGAGGTCTCCGGCGACCTGCGGACGCTGTTCCTCGAGGGCGGCCGCCAGGGCGACGTCTTCTACCGCGACCGCTGGTCGCACGACAAGGTCGTCCGCTCCACGCACGGCGTCAACTGCACCGGATCGTGCTCGTGGAAGGTGTACGTCAAGGACGGCATCATCACGTGGGAGGCGCAGCAGACCGACTATCCGACCACCGGCCCCGACTCGCCCGAGTACGAACCGCGCGGCTGCCCGCGCGGCGCCGCGTTCAGCTGGTACACGTACTCGCCCACGCGCGTGCGCTACCCCTACATCCGCGACACGCTCGCGCAGCTGTACCGGGCCGCGAAGGCGCGCCTGGGCGACCCGGTCGCCGCGTGGGCGTCGATCGTGACCGACCCCGAGGCATCCGCCGCATACAAGAGCGTGCGCGGCAAGGGCGGGCTCGTGCGGACGACGTGGGACGAGGCCGCCGAGATCGTCGCGGCCGCGCATGTCCACACCGTGAAGGAGCACGGCCCCGACCGCATCGCCGGCTTCTCGCCCATCCCGGCCATGTCGATGGTCAGCCACGGCGCGGGCGCCCGGTTCCTGAACCTCGTCGGCGGCGCGATCCTGTCGTTCTACGACTGGTACGCCGACCTGCCGGTGGCGAGCCCGCAGGTCTTCGGCGACCAGACCGACGTGCCCGAGTCTGCCGACTGGTGGAACGCCGGCTACCTCATCATGTGGGGCTCCAACGTGCCGGTGACCCGCACGCCCGACGCCCACTTCATGACCGAGGCCCGCTACCGCGGCCAGAAGGTCGTGACCGTCTCGCCCGACTACACCGACAACACGAAGTTCGCCGACGAATGGGTCGCACCGCATCCCGGCACCGACGGGGCGCTCGCGCTCGCGATGGGCCACGTGATCCTGCGCGAGCACTTCGTCTCCACGCGCACGCCGCGCTTCGAGGACTACATGCGGCGCTACACCGACGCGCCCTACCTCGTGACGATCGAGCGCAACGGCGACGCCCTCGTGCCCGGCAAGTTCCTCACCGCGAGCGACCTCGGCGGGTCCGAGGCCGAGCTGCCGCGCGCGGACTTCAAGACCGTCCTCCTCGACCAGGGCGGCGCGCCGGTGGTGCCGAACGGCTCGCTCGGGCACCGCTACAGCCCCGAGGACGAGGGACGCTGGAACCTCGACCTCGGCGACGTCGTGCCGCCGCTGTCGATCGCCGACCTCGAGGACTGGAGCGGCGACGCCGCCGAGATCCTCCTCCCCCGCTTCGACCTGCCGCCCGAGCCCGGGCAGGAGCACGCCGGCGGCTCCGGCGTCGTCGCGCGCGGCGTGCCGGTGCGCACGGTCGCCGGCCGCACCGTCACGACCGTGTTCGACCTGCTCCTGGCCCAGTACGGCGTCGGCCGCGACGGGATGCCGGGGGTCTGGCCGTCCGGCTACGACGACACCGCGACACCGGGCACGCCCGCGTGGCAGGAGGAGCTGACCTCGGTGCCCGCGGCGCAGGCGATCCGCATCGCGCGCGAGTTCGCCGACAACGCCGAGCGCTCCGGCGGCCGCTCGATGATCCTCATGGGTGCGGGCACCAACCACTGGTTCCACTCCGACACGATCTACCGCACGTTCCTGGCGCTGACGACGATGACCGGATGCCAGGGCGTCAACGGCGGCGGCTGGGCGCACTACGTCGGCCAGGAGAAGGTCCGGCCCATCACCGGCTACTCGCAGTACGCGACCGCCGGCGACTGGAACCGCCCGCCGCGCCAGGCGATCGGCACCGCGTACTGGTACCTCGCGACCGATCAGTGGCGCTACGACGGCCTGCCCGCCGACCAGCTCGCCTCACCGCTCGCCCGCGGCGCGTTCGAGGGGCGCACGACCGCGGACTGCCTCGTCGACTCGGTCAAGCGCGGCTGGATGCCGAGCTACCCGACCTTCTCGCGCAACCCGCTCGACCTGTGCGACGAGGCCGAGGCGGCCGGCAAGGAGCCGGCGCAGTACATCGCGGAATCGCTCGCCGACGGCTCGCTGCACTATGCCTGCGAGGACCCGGACGCCCCGGAGAACTTCCCCCGCGTCGTGCTGGTGTGGCGCGCGAACATCCTGGGCTCGTCCGGCAAGGGCAACGAGTACTTCCTCAAGCACCTGCTCGGCACCGACTCCGCGATCCGCGCCGCCGAGGCGGCTCCGGGAGCGCGCCCGCGCGACATCCGCTGGCGCGACGACGCCCCGATCGGCAAGCTCGACCTGCTCATGACGGCCGACTTCCGCATGACCTCGACGACGCTCCTGAGCGACATCGTGCTGCCGGCGGCCACCTGGTACGAGAAGCACGACCTGGCCTCGACCGACATGCATCCGTTCATCCACGCCTTCACCCCGGCGATCGACCCGCCGTGGCAGACGAAGACCGACTTCGACATGTTCCGGGTCATCGCCGAGCGCTTCAGCGACCTCGCCGCCACGCACCTGGGCGTGCGGCGCGACGTCGTGGCGTCGCCGCTGCAGCACGACACGCCCGACGTCATGGCGTACGCGCACGGCCGCGTGCCCGAGCACGACGAGCTGATCCCGGGGAAGACGATGGCCAAGCTCATCGTCGTCGAACGCGACTACCCGCACCTCGCCGAGCGCTGGGGCTCGCTCGGACCGCTCACCACGAAGCTCGGCATGGTCACCAAGGGCATCACCTACCACCCCGAGCCCGAGGTCGAGCGGCTGCGGCACGTCAACGGCGTGGTGCCGTCGGGGTCGACGCGGGGAGCCGTGCGCCTCGACACCGACAAGCGCGTCGCCGAGGCGATCCTGGCGCTGTCGGGCACGAGCAACGGGCGGCTGGCCGTGCAGGGCTTCCGCCAGCTCGAGCAGAAGACCGGGCAGAGGATGGCGTTCCTCGCCGAGGAGCACGAGGGCTCGTACCTCACGTTCCCCGACGTGCAGCTGCAGCCGCGCAACGTCATCACGTCGCCGGAGTGGTCGGGATCGGAGCACGGCGGCCGCCGCTACACGGCGTTCGCGATCAACGTCGAGCACCTGAAGCCCTGGCACACCCTCACCGGGCGGCAGCACTTCTACCTCGACCACGACTGGATGGAGGACCTCGGCGAGAACCTCCCGGTCTTCCGCCCGCCGCTGGACATGCACCGCCTGTTCGGCGACGAGAGGCTCGGCACGCGCCGGCGCATCGCGGGACCGGGCGCCGAGGCGCAGACCGAGGTGGCCGTCCGCTACCTGACCCCGCACTCGAAGTGGTCGATCCACTCCGAGTACCAGGACAACCTCTTCATGCTGTCGCTCTCGCGCGGCGGACCCACGATCTGGATGAGCATCGAGGACGCCGGCAAGATCGGCGTGCGCGACAACGAGTGGATCGAGGCGTACAACCGCAACGGCGTCGTCGTCGCCCGCGCGATCGTCTCGCACCGCATGCCCGAGGGCACCGTGTACATGCACCACGCGACCGACCGCACGATCGACGTGCCCCTCGCCGAGACGAGCGGGCTGCGCGGCGGCATCCACAACTCCCTCACGCGCATCCTCTTGAAGCCCAGTCACCTCATCGGCGGCTACGCGCAGCTCGCGTGGGCGTTCAACTACCTCGGCCCCACGGGCAACCAGCGCGACGAGGTCACCACCATCCGCCGCCGCAGCCAGGAGGTGCAGTACCGATGAAGGTCATGGCGCAGATGTCGATGATCATGAACCTCGACAAGTGCATCGGATGCCACACGTGCTCGGTCACGTGCAAGCAGGCGTGGACGAACCGCACCGGCATGGAGTACGTGTGGTTCAACAACGTCGAGACCCGGCCGGGCGTCGGGTACCCCCGCACGTACGAGGACCAGGACGTGTGGGCCGGCGGCTGGGTGCGCACGAAGCGCGGGCGGCTGAAGCTGCGCAGCGGCGGGCGGCTCGCCAAGCTCATGCGCATCTTCTCCAACCCGAAACTGCCCGAGATCCACGACTACTACGAGCCGTGGACGTACGACTACGACGTGCTGCTGAACTCGCCGCGCGGGCAGCACCTGCCTGTGGCCCGGCCCAAGAGCCTCCTCACCGGCGAGGACATGGCCATCACGTGGTCGGCGAACTGGGACGACGACCTCGGCGGGTCGCTCGAGACCATGCAGGACGACCCGATCCTCAAGAAGATGAGCGAGGACGTGCAGGCCGAGTTCGAGAAGGCCTTCATGTTCTACCTTCCGCGCATCTGCGAGCACTGCCTGAACCCCGCGTGCGTGGCGTCGTGCCCCTCCGGCGCGATGTACAAGCGGGCCGAGGACGGCATCGTGCTGGTCGACCAGGACGCCTGCCGCGGCTGGCGCATGTGCGTGACGGGATGCCCGTACAAGAAGGTCTACTTCAACCACAAGACCGGCAAGGCCGAGAAGTGCACGCTGTGCTACCCCCGCATCGAGGTGGGCCTGCCGACGGTGTGCTCGGAGACGTGCGTCGGACGCCTCCGCTACCTCGGCCTGATCCTGTACGACGCCGACCGCGTCGCCGAGGCCGCGAGCGTCGAGGACGAGCACGACCTGCTCGACGCGCAGCGCTCGGTCATGCTCGACCCGCACGACCCCGCCGTGATCGAGGCGGCCCGGGCCGGCGGCATCCCGGAGGACTGGATCGTCGCCGCCCAGCGCAGCCCGATCTGGAAGCTCATCCAGCAGTACAAGGTCGCCCTGCCGCTGCATCCCGAGTACCGCACGATGCCGATGGTCTGGTACATCCCGCCGCTGTCGCCGGTCGTGGACGTCGTGACCGGCTCCGGCAACGACGGCGAGGACGCGCGCACGCTGTTCGCCGCGATCGACAAGCTGCGCATCCCGATCGGGTACCTCGCGGAGCTGTTCACCGCGGGCGACGTCGCCCCGGTCGACCGGGCCCTGCGCACCCTCGCGGCGATGCGCTCGTACATGCGGGGCGTCAACCTCGACGACGAGCGCGACGAACGGATCGCGCACGCCGTGGGGCTGAGCGGCGCCGAGATCGAGGAGATGTACCGGCTGCTGGCGATCGCCAAGTACGAGGAGCGGTACGTCATCCCCGCCGCGCACGCCGAGCAGGCGGCGCAGCTGGAGGAGCTGGCGTGCTCGCTCGACTACGACGGCGGGCCCGGCATGGGAGGAGCGGGGCCGTTCGGCGCCGCCAGCGGCCGGTCGGTCCCCGTCGCCGTGGAGAACTTCCACGCGCTCGCCGACCGGCAGACCGCCGACCGGCCGTCGACGCCGGGCCGCATGAACCTGCTCAACTGGGACGGCAACGGCCGGCCCGAGGGGCTCTTCCCGCCGGATCGGATGGGTGCCGTGCGCGCGACGGGCTCCGGCTCTGCCGGGGAGGGCGACGGATGAGCGTCATGTCCACGCGCGTCACGCCGCGCCGCGCGATGCCCGACCCGCTCGCGCCCGTCGCGCTGCGGCCGGACGAGCGGGCGCGCGTGCACATGATCGCCTCGCTCCTGCTCGACTACCCCGACGAGGCCTGGTTCGCGCGGCTCCCGCTGCTGCGCGACCAGCTGGCAGGCCTCCCGTCGCGGGTGCGCGAGCCGCTGGAGGGGTTTCTGGATGCCGCCGAGTCGGGCGGCCGCTCCGCGTGGGAGCGCGCGTACGTCACGACCTTCGACCTCAAGCGCAAGTGCAGCCTGTACCTCAGCTACTTCGCCACCGGCGACACCCGCCGCCGCGGCACCGCCCTCGTGACCTTCCTCGACGCGTACCGCGCCGCGGGCTGGGAGTTCGACGCCGCCGAGCTGCCCGACTACCTCCCCGCCGTGCTGGAGTTCTCCGCCGTGTCGGGGTCGCCGGTCGCCGATGCGCTGCTCGCCTCGCACCGCGAGGGCGTCGAGGTGCTGCGCGCGGCCCTCGAGGGCATGTCGAGCCCGTGGGCGGGCGTCGTCCGCGCCGTCACGCTGTCGCTGCCGGCGATCGACTCCCGCACGCGCGATCGCGTGTTCGACCTCGTCAACGAGGGCCCGCCGTCCGAGACCGTCGGGCTCAGCTGGATCGGCACCCTGCCGCCGTTTCGCCCCCGGGAGGACGTATGACCGCCCTGCAGATGATCCTCTGGGTCGCCATCCCCTACGCCGCGATCGCCGTGTTCGTCGTCGGGCACGTGTGGCGCTACCGGTACGACAAGTTCGGCTGGACGACGCGGTCGAGCCAGGTGTACGAGAGCAAGCTGCTGCGGTGGGGGTCGCCGATGTTCCATCTCGGCATCCTGATGGTGATCGCCGGCCACGTCGTGGGCCTGCTGATCCCGCGCGAATGGCTGTACGCGATCGGGATCTCGGAGGAGATCTACCACTGGGGCGCCACCGTCATGGGCACGTTCGCGGCCGCGCTCACGCTCGCCGGGCTCGCGATCCTCATCTACCGCCGCCGCACGATCGGCGTCGTGTTCCTCGCCACGACCGTGATGGACAAGGTCATGTACGTGTTCCTGGCAGCGACGCTCGGCTTCGGCACGCTGGCGACGGTCGTGTACCAGGTGTTCGGCGGCGGGTTCCACTATCGCGAGACGATCTCGCCGTGGATCCGCAGCATCCTGATCTTCCAGCCGCAGCCGCAGCTCATGGACCACGTGCCGCTGCTGTTCCAGCTGCACGTGATCACCGCGTTCGCGCTGTTCGCGCTGTGGCCGTTCACGCGGCTCGTGCACGTGTTCTCGGCGCCGATCGGATACCTCTTCCGGCCGTACATCGTGTACCGCTCGCGCGACGCGCAGCGCGGCACGCGCCCCGTCAAGCGCGGCTGGGATCCGATCGAGCAGCCCGACGCGGAGCGCCTGCACCGGCTGTGAGAGACCGCCGGGGGCGTTGGGGACGCCCCCGGCCTGCTCCCGGGCCGGCGCCGCCCGGCTTCCGTCGCCCCCGGCTGGCCCATCCCATCGAGCGCTCCGTGGCCCGAGTCACTGCTCGCGCGCCCAGTCACGGCGCTGCAGCACAGTGACCCGGTGTCAGGGCAGTGACTCGGCGGACGAGCCGCAGTCAGAGGGACGTCAGGGCAGAGTGCGTCAGGCAGAGTGCGTCAGGCAGACTGCGTCGGGGGCAGAGCGTGGCGGGCAGCGAGCGCGCGGTCAGAGGCGGTCGAGCTCGATGCCGAACGCCTGCGCGCCGGCCGGCGACTCCAGGCGTTCGAAGCCGAGCCGGTCGTAGAAGGCCAGGGCGCCGGCGTTCTGAGCGGACGCGACGAGATGCAGCCGGCGCACGCCGCGCTCGCGCAGCGCGGCCGCGAGCACGCCGATGAGTCGCCTCCCCCACCCCTGGCCCTGGACCTCCGGCATCAGGTCGATGTGCAGGTGCGCGGGACGGTCGTCGCCGAAGGGCTCCGCTCCCGCCCGGCGCCCGTACGCGTAGCGCAGCAGACCCGCCTGACGGGAGCGGTCGTCACCCGGCACCGGCCAGCGCTGTGCGAACCGCGGCCACCACTCGTCGTGGAACCAGTCCTCGAAGGTCCGCGTGTCGTCGGTGCCCACGACGTAGCCGACGACCCGGCCGTCGTCGGATTCGACGACGAACGCGAGGTCGGGGTGACGGGCCGCGTAGGGCAGCACGAACACGTGACCCCAGAGGTCGTCGTCGGCGAGGATCCCGGTCCCGTCCCCGCCGGCATCCGCCGTCCGCAGGCAGATGTCGGCGAGCGCCGGCTCGTCGCCGGGACGGAAGGAGCGGAGTTGCGGCACGCCCC
>NZ_JBDIAB010000140.1:0-7946 GCF_039812165.1 Microbacterium sp. | reverse complement strand
GGCCGTACGCCCAGTACGCGGTCGTCCCGCCGAGCACCTCGACCTCGTGACGCTCGACCGGGATGCGGGCGAGCCGCGAGGCGTAGGGGCTGGTGACGGGCACCCGTCGAGTCTACGAGCGCTCGGTCACGCCTGATCCCGTTCGAGCTCCAGGAACTCACGCGGAGACGCGCCGTGGAAGATGGTGAACGCGCGGCTGAAGTTCGACACCTGCGTGTAGCCGATCCGCGACGCCACGACGCTCGCCTTGGTCCCCTCCGCGAGCAGACCGCGCGCGATGCGCATGCGGGCGGCGTGCCGCCAATCCGCGACGCTCATCCCCGTCTCCTCGCGGAAGACCGCGCGGACCTCTCGGGGCACCCCGTCCGTCACGGACGACGAGCCGCCCGCGAGGTCGCGCAGCAGTCCTGCCGCGAGTCGCCGCGCACGCGGATCGCGCGGCAACGGAACCGTCCGCGCGCGCTCCGCGGCGAGCTGCTCCCGAAAGGCGTCGATGACATGACGGTGGAAGGGCAGCGCGAGTCGCGGCATCGCGCCGAGTCGGAGGTCGGGTCCCAGCAGGGTGTGCGTGCTCACCGACGAGTAGAGGAGGTACGGGTCCCACGCCGACGAGAAGCGCACCCGCATCCTCTCGGCGACCTGCACGCACTCGGTGCACAGCACGCTCAGCGGCACGGTGACGGCATCCGAGCGGTCGTCGTTCTCGACGCTGGTGCCGGCCGGCATCCACACCGCCTCGCCCCGACGGGAGCGTGAGAGCGGATCGTCCGCGCGGTAGGTCCACAGCATGACGTTGTTCGCCAGCCGCTCTCCGCGTTCCGAGCGGGCATGCGCCGCACCGCTCGCGGACGCCGCGCGGCCGTGCGACGCGAGCGACGGTGCCGTCCGGATCGACGCCGCATAGTCGCGGGGCGTCACGCCGTGGTGCGCCTGGAACGCCCGGGCGAAGCCGTTGCGCGACGCGAATCCCGCACGCTCGGCCGCCTCGCCGACCGTGAGCCCGGCGGCGAGGTGCTCGCGTCCCTTCTCGACGCGGCACAGCTGGCGCCATTCGGCGAAGCCGATTCCGCACTCCTTCCGGAAGCCGCGCCGCAGCGTGCTGGGGCTGCACGACATCAGGGCGGCCCACTCGTCGACCGTGTACGGCAGGAAGGGATGCCGGATGAGCGCGGCAGCGACCCCCGCCGCGACGCCGGAGCGAGGCATCGGGACGGCATGCTCGTGCCGTCGACGGCGCGGAGCCCGATGCGAAGGAGCGAGGACGTCGCTGACGTCGTCCAGCCCCGCGCTCAGCCCGGGTCGCGACACGGACTGCGCGTACTTCGCGATCAACCATTCGCGCCGATCGTCGTCGACGGCGAAATGAGCGACGTCGACGGGCGGCGCGGACACCAGCCGACGAGGAACCACGATCGGGACGGCCGCGGTTCCCGGCTCGGTCCACATGTCGTGATCGGCTCCGGCGGGGATCCAGATCCCCGCACCCGCGTCGACGCGACGTTCCCGGCCGTCGGCCAGGCGCACGTGGGCCCGCCCGGTGTGCACCCACATGAGCAGGTGGTCACGGGCGTCCCACGGGCCGCGTTTGCGGCTCGCGGGGATGGGCGGGGGCTTGGTCACGAGCAACGCGGCATCCTCCCCCCGACGCATCTGATAACAGTGTGAGAGTCTACGCACCCTCTCTCAGGTGAGCCTCTCCTAACCTATCCAGGGGCGATCGCGCCCTCCGGACGGGGCGTCCGCCGCCCCGACCGGCCGACGTGCCGGCGAACGGATCGCCGGCGACGAAAGGTGACATGGTGAAGAGGATCGCACTGCTCGGATCGGCGGCGGCATCGCTGGCGACGGTGGCCCTCGTGCTGACCGCGTGCTCCGGCAGTGCCGAGCCGGCCGAGACCGAGGCTGCCGGCCAGACCCGCGTCGTCGAGTCGATCGACGGCCCGGTCGAGATCCCGGCGCACCCCCAGCGCGTCGTCGCCTACTGGGGCGCCGCCGAGGCCCTCCTGACGCTCGAGGGATCGCCGCTCGTCGGGGTCGACGCCGTCGACAACCGCGCGCCCGGCACCTTCGGCGACGACGAAGAGGCGTGGGACCGCTATCAGGAGCTCCCGAAGGTCGGGCGCACGCTCGAGCCCGACTACGAGGCGATCCTCGCGCTGGAGCCCGATCTGATCCTGTTCACGTCGCCGGCCGTCTACTGGGACAAGCTCGACATCGACCGGCTCAACGACATCGCGCCGACCGTGAACCTGACCAGCCGTGAGGTCGCCTCCATCGGCGAGTGGAAGGACGACTTCCTCGAGATCGCCGACATCGTGGGCCTCTCCGAGCAGGCCGAGGGGCTCCGCGCCGACTATGACGCCCGCGCCGCCGACATCCACGAGGAGCACGCCGCGAAGATCGACGGAAAGCGCTTCGTGGCGATCGCCTCGTGGGCGGAGGGCACCTTCTGGAACCAGACCGCCGGGTCGTACATCGCCCACATCCCCGAGGACGCCGGGCTCTCGTTCCCCGATGCGGAGCCGCACGAGCTCTCGACCGAGGAGCTGGGCACCCTGGCGGAGTACGACGCGATCGTCTACTCCCTCGGCACCGACGGCAAGCCCACGCCGCAGATGCAGGCCGTGCTCGACTCGGAGCTGTTCCGCGCCCTTCCCGCCGTGCAGGCCGGCCGGCTGATACCGCTCCACTACGACGCCCAGCGCAACTACGATGCCGCGCTGGTCGCCCTCGACAGCCTCGACCGCGCGCTGGCGGGCATGCCCGACTGATGGTGAGGTCGGCACGCGAGGCGTCGGTGTTCCCGGCCTGCATCCGCGACTTCGAGGTCGTCGAGGTCGTCGACGTCACGCCGGGGATGCGGCGCGTCGTCGTGGGCGGGCCGGCCATGTCGGCGCACGAACGCGACGGCGTCGCGATCCCGGCCGTGCGCTCGCACGGCTTCGACGACGCCGTCAAGGTGGTCGTGCCCGACCTCGTCGCCGGCGGCCACCCCTTCGACCCGCCCCGCAACACCGGTTCGGGCGTCGTCGACTGGACGCCGGGCAGCCTCGACCGCGCCCGCACCTACACGGTGCGGCGGTTCGACCCGGATGCCGGCGAGCTGACCATCGACGTCGCGCTCCACGACGCCGGACTCGCCTCGACCTGGGCACGGCGCACGCGGATCGGCGACCGCGTGCTGGTCTCCGGTCCGTGGCGTTCGGCGGGACTTCCCGCGGGCGTCGACTGGATGCTGATCGGCGGCGACGAGACCGCGTTGCCCGCGATCGCGCACTGCCTGGAGAAGCTGCCGCCCGCGCTCCCCGCCGTCGTCGTGATCGAAGTGGCCGACCCGGCGCATCGACAGGAGCTGCGCAGCGACGCCGCCGTCGAGGTCACCTGGCTCTACCGGAGCGAGGCGGGCGGGCGCTCGCGCCTGGCTGAGACCGTCACCGCGGCGCCGTGGCGGGACGGACGCCCCTATCTGTGGGTCGCCGGCGAGATGCTCGAGCTCAAGCCGGTGCGGCGCTGGGCGAAGGAGCGGCAGCTCCCCAGGGAGCACGTCGAGATCGCGGGGTACTGGCGGCGGCGCGAGGTCGCGACGGTCGCCGGCGACCCCGAGGTGGTCGACGTCGCCGCCGAGGGCGATCATCCGTTCGCGCGCATCCACGGACACGCCGAGCTGCTCGCGCCGTTCGCCCTGCGGGCCGCCGTGACGCTGGGCGTCTTCGCGGCGATCGACGCCGGTGCACGCACGCCGGCGGCCGTCGCGGCGGCGTGCGACGCGCACCCCGATGCGCTGCGCCGGCTTCTGCGACACTTGACGACCATGGCGCTGCTGACGCACGAGGACGACCGGTTCTCACTGACCGAGGACGGGGAGTTCCTCGCCGACCCCGACGGCTGGTGGCCCGAGCGCCTGCGACTGGACGGCGTGCACGCGCAGCTCGACCTGTCGTTCGCGGGCCTGCTCGACGCCGTCCGGACGGGTTCCGCCGTCGGCGTGGGCGGCACGCCGGTGCACGAGTGGCTGGACGACGCCGACCGTGCCGCGCGGTTCCACGACGCCCAGGCGACGGATGCCTCGTTCCTCTCGCCCGCGATCGTCGACGCGCTCTCGTGGGAGGCCGTGCAGACGGTGGCCGTGGTCGGCGAGACGGGCGGCTCGTACGCGGACGTCGTCCTGCGGGAGCGTCCCGCCCTCCACGTGAGCGTCGTCGGCCTCCCGACGCTCACCGCGCGCATGCTCGGCGACATCGCCGCCGAGCGGCACGACGCGGTGCGCCGCGTCGACCGCAGCCCGTTCGCGCCGCTGGACCGACCCGTCGACCTGCTGCTGGCCGTCGACATCGTGGACGTCCTGCCCGACGACGACGCCGTCGTCGCGCTCGCCGCGCACGCGGCCTCCGCGGAGCGCGTCGCGATCGTCACGAGACTGCTCGATCCCGGCGCGCTCGAGCACCACGACACCGAGGACGACCTGCGTCGGCTGTGCGTGTTCGGCTCGGGCCGGCGCACCGAGGCGGAGCTGCGGGCTCTCGTCGCGCGCGCGGGCGGAGAGGTCACGCGGGTCGGGCCGCTCGGATGGGGCGCGCACGTCGTCGAGTTCCGTGCGCGTCGCTAGCCCGGTGCGCGCCGCCCGTCCCGTCGCCGGGGCGGGACTCGCCGCCACGAACGCCCTGCGGCTCTTCGGCTGGCTGCTCGCCGTCGCGGGCCTCCTGCTGGTGTGCCTGGTGAGTCTCGCCATCGGAGCGAAGGACATGTCGCTCGTCGCGGTCTGGGACGCCCTGTTCGCCGCGGCCGACGGCGAGAGCGGCATCATCGTCCGCGAGATGCGCCTCCCCCGCACGGTGCTGGGGCTCGTGGTCGGGATCGCCCTGGGCGTCGCCGGCGCGCTGATCCAGGCGATGACGCGCAATCCGCTCGCCGATCCCGGCATCCTCGGCGTCAACGCCGGCGCCGCCTTCTTCGTCGCGATCGCCGTCGGGCTGCTCGGGGTCACCGCCATCCACGACTACGTCTGGTTCGCCTTCCTCGGAGCCGCCGTCGCCACCGTCGCCGTCTACGCCCTCGGATCGCTCGGCCGCGCAGGCGCCACGCCGATCCGGCTCACGCTGTCCGGCGTGGCGATCGGCGCCGTGCTGTCTGGCTTCACCACCGGGCTGATCCTCCTGGATCCGCGGGCGTTCGACCAGCTCAGGTCGTGGAACGCGGGCGCGCTCACCGGCCGCGGTCTCGAGGTCTCGGCCACCGTCCTGCCGTTCGTCGTGGCCGGCGTCCTCCTGGCGATCGCGATCGCGCGACCGCTCAACGCGGTGGCGCTGGGCGACGACCTCGCGCAGGCGCTCGGCGCGCGTGTCCGACGCACGCGGGCGATCGGCGTCGTGGCGGTGACGCTGCTCTGCGGCGCGGCGACGGCCGCGGCCGGGCCCATCGCCTTCGTCGGGCTCATGGTCCCGCACATCGCCCGCTGGCTCGTCGGGCCCGACCAGCGCTGGATCCTCGCCTACACGGTCGTCGGCGCGCCGATGCTGCTGCTCGTCTCCGACGTCCTCGGCCGTGTCGTGATCCGCCCCGGCGAGCTGCAGGTGGGGGTCGTCACCGCGTTCGTGGGCGCGCCGGTCCTCATCCTGCTGGTGCGCCGACGGAAGGCGAGCGGGCTGTGAGCCGCGCGGTCACCGGACGCGCCTCGACGTCGGCGCCCTCCCCCGGAATCGACTTCGGCCACGCCGTCGTGATCGTCCGCGGGCGTCACGGCACGCCGTCCGGCCGCATCGGAGTGCGCACCGCCGTCGTGGTGGTCGCTCTGGCGGCGGCCGCGGTGCTCGTCGCTCTCATCGCCCTCGGGACCGGCGCCTACACGATGTCGCCCGCCGAGGTGGCCGAGACGCTTCTCGGCGGCGGGTCGCGGGCACAGCGGCTCGCGGTCGTCGAATGGCGGATGCCGCGCGTGCTGGCCGCGCTCATGATCGGCGCGGCGCTGGGCGTCAGCGGCGCCATCTTCCAGTCGATCACGCGCAACCCCCTGGGCAGCCCGGACGTCATCGGCTTCAACACCGGCGCCTACTCCGGCGCGCTCGTCGTGATGCTCGTCCTCGGCACCGGCGGCTTCTTCGTCACGGCGGCCGGGGCGCTCGTCGGCGGCGTCGCCACGGCGCTCGCGGTGTACTTCCTCGCCTTCACGCGCGGCGTGCAGGGCTTCCGGCTGATCATCGTCGGCATCGCGCTGAGCGCCGTCCTGGCCTCCGTCAACACGTGGCTCATCCTCAAGGCCGAGCTGGAGCTGGCGATGGCGGCCGCCACCTGGGGAGCGGGCTCCCTCAACGGACTGGGCTGGGTGCAGGTCGTCCCCCTCTCGATCCTCTTCGCGGTCGTCTCTCTCGCGGCGGTCGCGCTCGTGCGACGCATCCCGATCCTCGACCTGGGCGACGACGCCGCGCGGGCTCTCGGCGTGCGCACCGAGCCGACGCGGCTGGCGCTCGTCGTCGTCGGGGTCGCGTTCACCGCTCTGGCGACGGCGGCGGCCGGCCCCATCTCGTTCGTCGCGCTGTCCGCGCCGCAGCTCGCCCGGCGTCTGACCCGCTCCGCCGGGGTGTCGCTGCTGCCGGCCGCGCTGATGGGGGCGCTGCTCCTGGCGCTGGCCGACCTGCTCGCGCAGCGGCTCGCGCCCACGGGCGCGCTGCCGGTCGGCGTGGTCACCGTCTCGATCGGGGGTCTCTATCTGGTGTGGCTCCTCGCACGAGAGGCCCGACGACAATGAGGAGAGGCATGGACGAGCGGGCCGGGGCATCCGACCGGGGCGCCCGCCTGCGGGCGGACCGGGTCACGATCGGCTACGACAGGCACGTGATCAGCGAGCAGCTGAGCGTGAGCATCCCGGATGCCGCGTTCACCGTGATCGTCGGACCGAACGCGTGCGGCAAGTCCACGCTGCTGCGCGCGCTCTCCCGGCTGCTGACGCCGCGCGCGGGGTCGGTGCTGCTCGACGGCCACGCGATCGCCTCCTATCCCGCGAAGGAGGTCGCCCGCCGCCTCGGGCTGCTGCCGCAGGCCTCGCTCGCGCCCGACGGCATCCGTGTGGCCGAGCTGGTGGCGCGCGGCCGATACCCGCACCAGCGGCTCATCCGCCAGTGGACCGCGGAGGACGAGGCCGCGGTCGTCGCGGCGATGGAGTCCACGGGCGTCGCCGACCTGTCCGGGAGACTGGTCGACGAGCTCTCCGGCGGTCAGCGCCAGCGCGTCTGGGTCGCGATGGTGCTGGCGCAGCAGACGCCGATCATCCTGCTCGACGAACCGACCACGTTCCTCGACATCGCCCACCAGGTCGAGCTGCTCGAGCTGTGCGCCGAGCTCAACCGCACCGGCGGCCGCACGCTCGTGGCGGTGCTCCACGACCTGAACCACGCGTGCCGATACGCCGACCACCTCATCGCGATGGCCGATGGTCGCATCGTCGCGCAGGGAAGGCCCGCCGACGTCATCACCGCCGAGCTCGTGGGCGACGTGTTCGGGCTGCCCTGCCGGATCATCGACGACCCCGAGTCGCACACGCCGCTCGTCATCCCCCTCGCGCGTCGATGACGTGCTGCGGAGGCTCGGCGCGGCGCCGGCCCCGTGTCGGGGGTGCCCCCTACCGTCGAGGACGTGGATCCGCTGCCGTTCTCCCCCGCGACGACGGCACCGGCGTGGTCGCGCGCGATCGGCGTCTTCGACCTCGAGACCACGGGCGTCGACGTCACGCGCGACCGCATCGTGACCGCCCACGTGGGCCTCCTCGACGGCGACGGGGCCGTCCGCCGCTCGCGCGCCTGGCTCGCCGACCCCGGCATCGACATCCCGGAGGGCGCCACGGCGATCCACGGCGTGACGACGGCGCACGCGCGCGCCGCCGGGCGCCCGGCCCGCGAGGTCGTGGCAGAGGTCGTCGAGGCGCTCCGGAGCGTGTTCGCCGCCGGCATCCCGGT
>NZ_JBDIAB010000139.1:0-8102 GCF_039812165.1 Microbacterium sp. | reverse complement strand
CTCGCACCGCGGCGGCCAGCTCGGCGCGCCACGCGTCGTCGTCGAGCCACTCGGCCACGAGCGGCGCCGACTGCACCGCCGACTGCAGGATCAGCAGCAGCATCGCCGCGGCCCGCGCCGGGTCGACGGCACGGACGAACCCCGCCCGCTGCCCCGCGGCGACGTGTGCGGCCAACGCCGCGTGCACGACGCGCTGACTCGTGCCGAGGCGCTCCAGCACGTAGCGCGCGAACAGCTCCGGATCGCTGTCGCGCAGCCGCTCGACCACCGGCAGCGTGCGCACCCGATCGGCCGCGCCGACCAGCGCGCCGACCAGCTCGTCGAGGGTCGCGGCATCCGTCGCCGGCGGCAGCGCCGCCACGACCTCACGCGTCACGAGCCCCGCGAACAGCGTCTGCGCGTCGGGCCAGTACCGATACACGGTCTGGCGCGAGACGCCGCTGCGTCGCGCGATGTCGGCCATGGTCGTGCGTCGGATGCCGTGCTCCACCGTCTCGGCGAGCGCGGCGTCGAGGATGGCCGCGGCCGTGGGCTCGAGCGGCGGCGGCGCGAACGCCCCGGTCGCCGACGGCTCGCCCTCGGAAGGTGACGACTCGGCGCCCCGCGGCCCGTGCGCAGACGGCCGGTCGGCGGGCTTCATGGACACCATGTGACAAAAGTACAGCACGTGTCATACTGTCGCCATGGCTACGCCCTCCGACCCACGCCCACTGCTCCCCTGGGACGCGTGGGCTCCCGGCGCCCACCTGCCGCCCGGGGCGAAGGCCATCGCCGCCGCGCTCCTGAAGGGCACACCGCACCCGATCCCCCGCCGCGACGAGCACGACGCGGTCCTGACGCCCTCGCGCCTCGACGCGGCCGACCTCGACGCGCTGGCCGCGATCGTCGGCGCGGACCACGTGGGCGTGACGGATGCCGCGCGCATTGGCCACCTCGGCGGCAAGAGCACGCCCGACCTGCTGGCCCGCCGGCGCGCCGAGGTGCAGCCCGCGCCCGACGCCGTGGTCGCGCCGTCGGGCCACGACGACGTCCTCGCCGTGCTCCGCACGTGCGACGCCCGCGGCATAGCCGTCGTGCCGTTCGGCGGCGGCACGAGCGTCGTGGGCGGGCTCGTGCCCGAGGCCGGCGCGCACCGCGCCGTCGTCGCCCTCGACCTCGCGCGCACCGCGGCGCTGCGCGACCTCGACGAGCGGTCGCAGCTGGCGACCTTCGGCGCCGGCACCACGGGGCCGCAGGCCGAGGAGCTGCTCGCCGCGCACGGCCTCACGCTCGGCCACTTCCCGCAGAGCTTCGAGCACGCCACGATCGGCGGCTTCGCCGCGACCCGCTCGAGCGGCCAGGCCTCGCGCGGCTACGGGCGGTTCGACGACCTCGTGCACGCGATCCGCGTCGCGACGCCGGCCGGCGACCTCGCCCTCGGCATCGCGCCGGCGAGCGCCGCGGGTCCCGACCTCCGCGCCCTGTTCCTCGGCTCCGAGGGAGCCCTCGGCGTCATCACCGAGGTCACCGTGCGCGTCCGGCCGGTCCCCGTGCACACCGCGTACGGGGCGTGGACGTTCCCCGACTTCACCGCCGGCGCCGAGGCGATCCGCGAGCTCACGCAGAGCGGCATCCGCCCCACCGTGCTGCGGCTCAGCGACGAGACCGAGACCAAGGTCAACGCCGCGCTCGGCGCGCACCTGCTGCGCCTGCGCGGCTGCCTCGCCGTCGCCACGTTCGAGGCGGCGACCGCCGCGGAGGCCGAACGCGTGCGACGTGCGACCGACGACGTCTTCCGCGCCCACGGCGCCAAGTCGCGCGGCGAGGATCCCGCCCGCTCGTGGGAGCGCGGACGCTTCGCCGCCCCCGCGATGCGCGACGCGCTGCTCGACATCGGCGTCCTCGCCGAGACGCTCGAGACCGCCGCGACGTGGAGCCGCCTCGCCGCCGTCAAGGCCGCCGTCGCCGAGGCGCTCACGGCGACGCTCGGCGCCCAGGGCACGCCCGCCGTCGTGATGTGTCACGTCTCGCACGTCTACCCGACCGGCGCGTCGCTCTACTTCACCGTCGTCGCCGCGCTCACCGACGACCCCGTGACGCAATGGCGCGAGGCGAAGGATGCCGCGACCCGCGCGATCGTCGCCGCCCACGGCACGATCACCCACCACCACGCCGTCGGCCGCGACCACCGCGACCACCTCGAGGCGGAGATCGGCCCCCTCGGCATCGCGGTGCTGCGCGCCGCCAAGGACACGCTCGACCCGCACGGCATCATGAACCCGGGAGCCCTCATCCCTCCCGGGAAGGCCTGAGCCCGTGGACGTCGCGCTCCTCGCGAACCCCGCCGCCCGTTCCGGCGTGCACCGGCACGCGGCGAGTCGCGCCGCCGAGCGACTGCGCGCCCACGGCATCCGCACCACGATCGTCTCCGGCGGCAGCGCCGCCGAGTCCACCGAGCTGCTGCGCGCCGCCGTCGACCTCGGCGCCGACGCGGTGCTCGTCGCCGGCGGCGACGGCACGGCGAACCTCGCGATCCAGCAGCTGGCGGGCACCGGCATCCCGCTCGGGATCGTCCCGGTCGGCACCGGCAACGACCTCGCGACGACCGTCGGGCTCGCCGAGCTCGACGCCGAGAAGGCGGCGGATGCCGTGATCGCCGGGGCCACGCGGCGGATCGACCTCGGCCGCGTCACGCGCGCCGACGGCTCGACCGCGTACTTCGGGACGGTGCTGGCGAGCGGCTTCGACTCGCTCGTCAACGACCGCGCCAACGCGATGCGCTGGCCGCGCGGCTCGTCGCGCTACACGATCGCGCTCCTCGCCGAGTTCGTGCGGCTCCACGGCATCCCGTACGAGGTCGTGCTGGAGCACGCCGACGGCGCCGTCGAGGAGGTCGCCGGCGACCTCGTCATGGCGACGGTCGGGAACGGGCGCACGTACGGCGGCGGCATCCCCATCTGCCCCGACGCCGACCCGGCCGACGGGCTGCTCGACGTCACGCTCGTGCGCCCGGCGGGGCGCCTGCGGCTGCTGCGGCTCCTCCCCCGCGTGTACCGCGGCGCGCACGCGTCGGCCGCCGAGGTCGCCATGGCCCGCGTGACCGGCGTGCGGCTCTCGTCGCCCGGCGTCACCGCCTACGCCGACGGCGACCCGATCGGGGCGCTGCCGCTGCGGGTCGACGTCGCACCGCACGCGCTCACCCTCTTCGCCCCCGCGTCAGCGTGACGCCTCTCCCTCGCTCTCCCTCTCCTCCGACCGCGAGAGTGCAACGGTGCACCGAGAGTGCACGCCCAGACCGCTGTATCGGTGCACCGATGCCTTCTCGCGGGAAGAGCGGGAGGGAGGGGAGGAGCGGTGGCGGGGAGGACGAGGCTAGTGGGTGGCCTGCACCGCGCGCAGGCGGGCGAGCACGTGGTCGCGCAGCTCCTCGGGCGCGGCCTCGCGGCACGACCGGGCGAGCACCTCGGTCAGCGTGCGCGCGACGAGCAGCTCGTCGCGGCAGGAGGGGCATCCGTCCAGGTGCTCCCGGATGTCGTCGTACGCCGTCTTGCAGAACTCGTTGCGCAAGTACTCCTCGAGTTCGCTGCGCGCCTTGTCACAGCCGCAATCGCTCATCTCACGCTCCTCGGGGCGGGCACACCGATGCCGCGCTCGCTCGCATAGTCGGCGAGGAGCTCGCGCAGCATGCGCCTGCCGCGATGCAGGCGGCTCATCACCGTGCCGATGGGGGTCTTCATGATGTCCGCGATCTCCTGATACGCGAAGCCCTCGACGTCCGCGAGATAGACCGCGAGGCGGAAGTCCTCGGGGATCTGCTGGAGGGCGTCCTTGACGACGGATGCCGGCATCCGATCGATCGCCTCCGCCTCGGCCGAGCGGGAGCTCGTCGCGGTCGCCGACTCGGCGCCGCCGAGCTGCCAGTCCTCGAGGTCGTCGATCGCACCCTGATAGGGCTCGCGCTGCTTCTTGCGATACGTGTTGATGTACGTGTTCGTGAGGATGCGGTACAGCCACGCCTTCAGGTTCGTCCCCTGCGTGAAGGAGGACCACGACGCGAACGCCTTGACGAAGGTCTCCTGCACGAGGTCTGCCGCGTCGGCGGGGTTTCGCGTCATCCGCATCGCCGCCGCGTACAGCTGGTCCATGAACGGGAGGGCCTGCTCCTCGAACTGCGCGCGGGGGTCGGTCGTGGCCGCCTGATCATCCATCGTGCGCCAGTCTACGGGGGCGGGCTGTGCTGCTCCCCGGAGAGCGTCGAGCGTGGCGAACATGGTTTCCTCGGGTCGGCGTGTCGAGTTCGTTAGGGTAGAACCCGATGAGCAACCTCGGGTATTCCCCTGACCACGAAGCCACTGTGACGGCCTGGTCTGCCCCGGTCGCCGACGAGCCCGTCCACGCCACGGTCACCGTGCCCGGCTCGAAGTCGCTCACGAACCGCGAGCTCGTGCTCGCCGCGATCGCCGACGCGCCGAGCCGCCTGATCGCGCCGCTGCACTCCGACGACTCGAACCGCATGATCGAGGCCCTCACCGCGCTCGGCGTCGGCATCGAGCCGATGGACAGCGACGGCGAGTTCGGACCCGACCTGCACGTGACGCCGGCACCGCGCCTCACCGGCGACACGACGATCGACTGCGGCCAGGCCGGCACCGTCATGCGCTTCGTGACGCCGCTGACCGGCCTCGTGTCGGGCGAGGTGTTCGTCACCGCGCACGCGAGCGCGCTCCACCGGCCGATGGGCACCATGATCAAGGCGCTGCGCGAGGTCGGCGTCGACATCGACGACGGCGGCCATTGGGCGCTGCCGTTCACGGTGCGCGGGCACGGCCACATCCGCGGCGGCGAGGTCACGATCGACGCGAGCGCCTCGAGCCAGTTCGTCTCCGGACTCCTGCTGGCCGCGCCCCGCTTCGACGTGGGCCTGCACCTCGTCCACACCGGCGAGCGCCTCCCGAGCCTGCCGCACATCGACATGACGGTCGCCGCGCTCGCCCACCGCGGCGTGCACGTCGAGCATCCGAACCCGCGCGAGTGGCTCGTGCCGGCGGGCACCGTGCGCGGCAAGGACGTCGCGATCGAGCCCGACCTGTCGAACGCCGCCCCGTTCCTGGCGGCCGCGCTCGTCACCGGCGGCACCGTGTCGATCCCGGGCTGGCCCGCGCACTCCACGCAGCCGGGCGCCCTGCTGTCCGACATGCTCGCGGTGCTCGGCGCGCGCGTCTCGCGCCGCGGCGGCGTGCTCACCGCGACCGGCACCGGCGACATCGCCGGCGTCGACCTCGACCTCACCGCGGCGAGCGAGCTCACCCCCACCCTGTTCGCCCTCGCGGCCTTCGCCGACGCGCCCACCGTGCTGCACGGCATCGGCCACATCCGCGGCCACGAGACCGACCGCATCGCGGCGCTCGTCGGCAACCTCCGCGCGCTCGGCGGCGAGGCGCACGAGCTTGCCGACGGCATCCGGATCGTGCCCCGCCCGCTCACCGGCGGCCTGTGGCCGGCGCACCACGACCACCGCATCGCCACCGCGGGCGCGATCATCGGCCTGCGCGTGCCCGGCGTGCACGTGGACGACATCGGCACCACCGCGAAGACCATGCCGGAGTTCCCCGACCTGTGGGACGCCATGCTGCACGGAGACGGCGCCGCGTGATCGGGAGCGGCGCGCGGTGAGCTGGCTCGACGAGTCCGACGACGACGAGCCCGAGTTCGATGAGACGGACGTGCGCGTCCGCCCCAACCCGAAGGCCAACCGGCCCCGGACAAAGCGCCGCCCCGCGCACGCCGACGCCGAGATCGCGCGCGTGCTGGGGGTCGACCGCGGCCGGTACCCGGTGCTCGTCGACGAGGACGGCCCCGACGAGCGCACCGTGCTCGCCACGCGCGCCCGCGAGCTGCGCAAGCGCCCGATCGTCACCGGCGACCGCGTGCGCGTCGTCGGCGACACCTCCGGGGCCACGGGCACGCTCGCGCGCATCGTGGGCATCGAGGAGCGCACGTCGCTCCTGCGCCGCAGCGCCGACGACACCGACCAGGTCGAGCGGGTCGTCGTCGCCAACGCCGACCAGATGGTGATCGTGGTGGCCGCGGCCGATCCCGAGCCGCGGCCCCGGCTGGTCGACCGCTATCTCGTGGCGGCGTGGGATGCCGGCATCCATCCCCTCCTCGTCGTCACGAAGACCGACCTCGCCGATCCGGCGGCGTTCCTCGCGCACTTCGAGGGCCTGGACGACCTCGGGGTGCTCACGAGCGCGCGCGACGCGATGCCGGTCGAGGCGATCGGCGAGCGCCTCGCCGGGCACGTCACGGTCTTCGTGGGGCACTCCGGCGTCGGCAAGTCCACGCTCGTCAACGCGCTCGTCCCGACCGCCGCGCGGGCCACCGGGCACGTCAACGAGGTCACCGGACGCGGTCGCCATACCTCCAGCTCGACGGTCGCGCTGCGATACACGGGGCCGGCCGGCCGTGGCTGGGTCGTCGACACCCCCGGCGTGCGCTCGTTCGGGCTCGGGCACGTCGATCCGGCGAGCATCCTGGCGGCGTTCACCGACCTCGCCGCGATCGCCGAGGAGTGTCCGCGGGGCTGCACGCACCTGCCCGACGCCCCGGACTGCGCGATCGTCGAGGCCGTGGCCGAGGGCCGGCTCGGCGAGCGCGGCGCGGCGCGGCTCGACTCGCTGCAGCGCCTGCTCACGACGCTCGCCTGATCCGCGCCGGCACGGCCTGTTCGCGGCGTACCGTCGGAGATCCGCGGTTCCTCGGACACCGGGCGCGCGAACCATCCGAGGTCGTGCCGATCTCCGACGACATGCCGCGCTCCCGAGCCGTGCACGAACCCCGCCACCGACGGGATGCCACGGCCTAGGCTGGTCGCATGACACAGCTCGAACCCGGCTCGCTCGCGCCCGACTTCACCCTCGAGGACCAGGACGGCGCATCCGTCTCGCTGGAGGGCCTGCGCGGACAGCGCGTGGTGCTGTACTTCTACCCGGCCGCGATGACGCCCGGGTGCACGACCGAGGCGTGCGACTTCCGCGACAGCCTGTCGTCGCTGCAGGCCGCCGGCGTCACCGTCGTGGGCGTGTCGCGCGACGAGCCGGTGAAGCTGCGCGAGTTCCGCGAGCGCGACGGCCTCACGTTCACGCTGCTCAGCGATCCCGACCACAGCGTGCACGACGCCTACGGCGCATGGGGCGAGAAGATGAACTACGGCAAGAAGATCGAGGGCGTGCTGCGCTCGACGTTCGTGATCTCGCCGGAGGGGCGCATCGAGCACGCCCTGTACAACGTCAAGGCCACCGGGCACGTGGCCCGCGTGCGCAAGCTCCTCGGCCTCGACTGACCTGATCTCGAGCTGACCGCGCATCCAGGGCGGAAGGATCGATCCTGTCGCCCGGCGAGGGGGCTCTCCCCGACTACTGCTCGGTGGGACGGACGCGGCGCGCGGCGGCGCGGACGGCCGCGATGAGGAGCGGCAGCCCCACGAGCGCGGGAGCTGCGACCGCGAGCGCCGTGAGCGGATGCGCGACCTGGCCGGTGGCGGCACCGAGCGCGACGGCGAGGATCAGCAGCTGCGTCACGATGCCGCCGGAGCGCCCCCACGACACGCCCCGCGCGCACGCGAACGCGAACGCGAGGGCGAGGGCGGCGCCGAGCGCGGTCAGCACGATGAGCGCGACCGAACTGACGGCCGAATCGGTGTCGCCCGAGACGAGCGCCACGATCTGCCACGCGACGAGCACCAGGATGCCGACGCCCTCCAGCGCCAGGACGGCTCCGGAGAGTCGTTCGGCCACCGACGTGCGCATGTGAGACCGCCTCCCGATCGGTTCGAGCCGGCGTTCTCGGGCCGCATTCCTCCAAGGGAATGCTCAGCTACCGGTGGGGTCCGACCTCTTGATTCGTTTAACCAGGCTATGGGACGATTGACGAAGCCATGTGCTCCCACAGCGAAGTGGGGCGAGTAACCCGCTCGCACTCCCAGCAGGTCAGCGGACGCCCTTCGCGTCGCGGCCCGCTCAACTTCAGCGAATCAAGGAGCACCACACGATGGATTGGCGCGACAAAGCCGCCTGCCTGACAGTCGACCCCGAACTGTTCTTCCCGGTCGGGAACACCGGACC
>NZ_JBDIAB010000138.1:0-8213 GCF_039812165.1 Microbacterium sp. | reverse complement strand
GCGTTCGCGAGGTGCGCGAAGTGGTGCTTCCACTCCACGCGTCCGTCGGGGCGCACGCGCGAGTTGAGGAACACGCCTCGCGTGGCGGCGGTGCGGGAGCCGCCGAGCCCGAACGAGAGCGCACGGTCGACCAGCTCGTCGCGCGACGCCCAGTCGGCGGGTCCGGCGAAGAACGCCCGGATCATCGCCGCGTCGCCGTTCGGGTCGACGCCCGGTGTGATGTCGATCACGACGAGCGCGCGCACGAGCTCCGGGTGCCGGGCGGCGACCGCCGCGGCGCTGAGGCCGCCGAGCGAATGCCCGACGAGCACGTGCGGCCTCGTGGTCACGGCGGCGATGGCGGCCGCGACGTCCGTCTCGAGGGTGGATGCCGTGTAGCGCGCGTCGGCGCGCCAGGACGAGTCGCCGTGGCCGGGCAGGTCGATCGCGAGCACGGGCAGACCCAGGGCCAGCACCGTCGTGTCCCACGTGTGCGCGTTGAGCCCGGCGCCGTGCAGCAGCGTCACGACCGGGTCGACGAACGCGGCGGTGGCGGGGTCGCCGTACTGCAGGGCGCTGATCGTGCGCCCGTCCGGCAGCGCGAGGTCGCGCCGGCGCACCGGCGGCACGCGGTCCAGCCCCTGCTCGGCGGCCTGCTCGGGCAGGAAGGAGAACTCGTCGAACGAGGGAGCGGCCATGCTCCATTGTGCCCGGCGGCTCCGGGTCCCGGACGCAGGCGGGGCCCGGCCGCCACCGGGGGCGGAGAGCATCCGGTCGGCGGCGTCGCGACCGCATCCGGCGTCCCCTCGCTCCCGCCCCGGTCGCTCCGCCGCTCGGTACCCTGGGAGTATGACCTCGCCGCGCCGCGTCCACCTCTCGCGCGCGGCGCGACCCGCCTACGACGCCCTGAACGCGTTCTCGCAGACCGTGGGCGCGCTGGTCGCCGAGGCGGGCATCGACGAGCGGCTCAAGGAGCTCGTGCAGCTGCACGCCTCGCAGCTGAACGGCTGCGCCTACTGCGTGCGCGTGCACGCCGATCGCGCGGTCGCGGCGGGCGTGACGGCCGACGAGATCGCGCAGCTGCCGGTGTGGCGCGAGTCGGGCGTGTTCACCGAGCGCGAGCGGGCCGCGTTCGAGCTGGCCGAGTCGCACGTGTTCCTCCCCGAGGACGGCATCCCCGACGACGTGTACGACCGGGTCGGCGGCATCTTCACCGAGCAGGAGTACGTCGCGGTCAGCTGGCTGCTCGTGGCCATCAACGCCTTCAATCGCGTGACGGTCGCGGGCCGCTACCCGGTGCCGCCGCGTGCGCGGCCCGAGGCGGCGGAGTGAGCGAGCCCTCGGTCTCGGACGAGGGGCTCGCGGCGCCGGGACGGCGGATCCCGGCTCCGGAGCAGGCGGTCCCCGCGGGGGCGCCGGCGCAAACCGGCCCGGTGCCGGCGGTCGGAGCGCCGAGCCCGGATCCGGTGAGCGCGGTGCACGCGCGTCCGGAGGGTGTGGCCGCCGCCCTCGAGCCGGAGCTCTCGATCCCGGGGCTGATGAACTTCCGCGACACCGGCGGGCTTCCCGCCGGGAGCTCGATGACGCGGCACGGCGTCCTGTTCCGCTCCGCCCACCTCGCCCGCGTCGGGGAGCAGGGCCGCGAGCGGCTCCGCGCCCTCGGCCTGCGTCGCATCATCGACCTGCGCGCCGACGAGGAGGTGCTCGGCGACCCCACGCGTCTGGACGACCTCGGCCTCGAGATGCTCCGGGTGCCGCTGTTCCGCGGGTCGGCGGCATCCTTCCTGCAGGACGACTGGACCCTCGCGAACCTGTACCGCGGACTCGTCGACGACTCCGCCGACCGCATCGTGGAGGTCGTCCGCGGGGTGATCTCGGCCACGCCGGTGCTCGTGCACTGCACCGTCGGCAAGGACCGCACCGGCGTCACGGTGGCGCTCACGCTGGCCGCGGCCGGCGTCGACGAGGACGCCGTCGTCGCCGACTACGCGCGCACCGAGTCGCTCCTGCCGGCCGAGCGCAATGCGCAGATCGTGGCGTACCTGCGCCGTGAGCATCCGGGCTCGGCGAACCTCGAGGAGCTCGCGACGCGCTCGCCGGCACCGGTCATGCGCGGCATGCTCGACGACCTGCGCGCGCGCTTCGGCGCCCCGGTGGAGTTCCTGCGCGCGAACGGGCTCGCCGACGACGAGATCGCCGAGCTGCGGCGCGTGCTGGTCGCCCCCAGCTCCTCATAAGGTAAGGCGTGCCTTCTCCGCGCTATAGTGGAGAGACCATGACCGCACGCACCACCCACGACTCGTCCGCCTGTCGGACGTCGAAGCACGTGCGGGTGCAGCACCTCATCACGGCCGACGAGCACTCGCTCGCCGAGCTCGAGGCGCTCGTCGCGACGCTCCCGCTCTGCTCGACCGGCCGCGTGTTCATCGAGGTGCCGGATGCCTCGTGGATCGGCCACGTGTCGGTGCCGGCCCGCATGATCGTGACGTGGCTCGACCGGTCGCGCCGCTCCGGCGACCCCGGCACGGGCCGCTCGTGCGCACCCGGGCGCGCGCTCGCGCGCGCCGTGACGGCGTGGGCCGACGAGATGCTGTGCGACGAGCACACGTCCGACGAGGCCACGCGCGTGTATCTCCTCGGCGGCTACCTGGGCACGGCCGACATCTTCGACCACCTCACCGGGGTGCGCCGGATGGATGCCGCCGCGATCCACACCCCGGAGCGCTTCGGCCTCGTCGCCGCCCGCTGACGCGGCATCCTCTCGCTGACGCGGCGTCCGTTCGTGTCGCCGTCCGTGGTCGTGCGCTCCCGGACGCGTGGAGCCCTCGTGAGGAGCGCGGCGCCGGATGCGCGGCTCAGGCCGTGCCGCGCGGCACGTAGTTGCCGTCCTCGAGGCCGGCGAGGATCTCGAACCGGTTCGTGAGCGGATCGAACCCGGCGGCGAGGTACAGGAGCGGCATGAGGAAGCCGTAGCGCCGCCACTGCCGCGCGTGGACGGCCTCGTGGCGCAGGAGCCCGTCGCTCACGGCATCCGCCCCGGTGAGGAAGCAGCCGCCCACGCAGACCCCGCCACGGCGGAACGTCCACGACGGCATCCCGGTGAACACCCACAGGCCCCCGCGGCGCTCCACCCGGCCGGTCGACCACAGCGACCCCCACACCCAGCCGACGGCCGTGCCCCACCAGTAGCCGGCCGCGCTGACGGGGGAGTCCAGCAGCGCGCCCGGGATGAACCGGTCGAGGCGCTCGCCGCGGTCGACGGCGCGGCGCGCGCGGTCGCGCCAGCCGGCGGGCGGCCTCACGCGACCGCTCCGACGATGCGGAGGATGGCGGCGAGGTCGTCGACGGCAGCCGCGGGCGTCACCGGTGCGAAGCCGGCGATCGAGGCGCCGACGAGCGGCACGCTCTCGCGCAGCCGCCGGATGGCCGCGGTCAGGACGGCGACCTCGACGCCGAACGGCACCGGGCCGGTCAGCCCGGTCATGCCGGACGGGTCGAGCACGTCGAGGTCCACGTGCACGTACACGGCCGTGGCTCCGGTCGCCGCGACGGCGTCGGCGAGGGCATCCGCGACGGCGAGGTCGTCGACGGTGAGGGCGCCGACCCCGGATGCCGCGGCGAACTCCGCCTCGCCGTCGTCGAGCTCGCGGGCCCCGGCCAGGACCACGCGCGAGGGAGGGATCGCATCGGCGCCCAGTGCGAGCTCGCCGTGGCCGAGGACCGCCCGCAGCGCCATGCCGGCGTACGCGCCGGACGGCGAGGTCTCGGGGGAGTTGAGGTCGCCGTGCGCGTCGAACCAGACGACCGCGAGGTTCTCGTGACGCGAGGCCGCGTGCCCGATCGCCGGGACGGCCACCCCGCAGTCGCCGCCGACCACGACGACCGGCTCGTCGTGCACCGCGAGCGCGTCGGCGATCGCACTGTGCGTGCGGGTGAGCGCGCTCAGGCGCGCGACGCCCGTCCCGAGCGCCTCGCCGGCCTCGAGCGGCACGTCGACGCGCGTGGAGCGGGCTCGCGGCAGGTCGCCGGCGATCGCCTCCGCACCGTCGATCAGGAGCATCGCGCGAGCGGCGGGGGAGCCCTGCCACTGGGGGGCGATCACGAATCGCGTCATCCTCCCATTGTCGTCCTCGCCGGCGCTCGCCGGAATCGATGCGTTGCGCGAATGCTCACCGCGCCCCCCGTCGACCGTGAGGCCTCCCGTCTGCGGACGCGATCGTGCCCGGAATGCGGCAGACGGGAGGTCCCGCGATCCGTGCGAGGCCGCGGAACGCGAGATCGAGAGGCTGCGGAGACAGCGGCGGCGGGCTCGGTGAAGGGCGTCGCGCTCGGCTGGTCTCCCGCGACGCCTCGGCGAGCGACATCGGACGGAGACGCGGAGACGCCCTCCGGCGCGCGATGACCGCACGTCGGAGGGCGTCTCGTGCCCGACTCGGGGGCTGACCCGTGGGCCGTTCCGGCTACTGCTCGATGGCCGGGGCCGGCGTGCCGCCGACCTTGAGCGCGGCGAGGCGCGCCTCGACCTCGGTCAGCTGGCCCATGTCCTCGAGCGCCTCGAACTGCGCGTCGAGCGTCGACGCCGCCAGCTCCTGCTTGCCCTGGGCGATCGCCTCCTGGCGACGCACCTTGTCCTCGAAGCGGCCCAGCTCGCTGGTCGGGTCGAGGACGTCGATCGACTTGACCGCGTCGTGCACCTTGTTCTGCGCCTCGGCGGTCTTGGCGCGCGCGAGCAGCTCGGAGCGCTTCGACTTCAGCTGCTCGAGCTTCTGCTTCATGCCGTTGAGGCCGTTCTTGAGCTTGTCGACGACCTCGGTCTGCGCGGCGATCGACGGGGCGATGGCGCGGGCCTCGTTCTCCTCGCTGATCTGGCGCTGCAGGGCGATCTTGGCGAGGTTGTCGAACTTGTCGGCGTCGGTGGCGTTGCCGGCCCCGCGCAGCTCGTCGGCCTTGCGGCTGGCCGCGAGCGCCTTGTTGCCCCACTCGGCGGCCGCGTTCACGTCCTCCTGGTGGTCGCGCTCGAGCAGGCGCAGGTTGCCGATGGTCTCGGCGATCGCCGACTCGGCGTCGGCGATGCTGTTGGTGTAGTCGCGGACGAGCTGGTCGAGCATCTTCTGCGGGTCCTCGGCGGAGTCGAGGATCGCGTTGATGTTCGCCTTCACGAGGGTCGAGATGCGACCGAAGATGGACTGCTTGGCCATAGATTTTTCCTTTCTCACGGATGTATGGGGGTGTGCGGGCGGATGCCGGGGGTCCGGCCGGATCGGTGGCTCAGAAGCGGCCTCCTCCCCGGCGGCCGCGTGTGCCGCCTCCGCCGAAGCTGCCGGGGCTGATGCGCCCGCCGCCGAACCCGCCGCCGGATCCCCGCGAAGAACCTCGCGATGAGCCTCCGCCGCCGAACATCCCGCCTCCGCCGCCGCGGCCGCCGCCCCCGCCGAGCAGCGAGTTGATGACGATGCCGCCCAGGACCGCGCCCATCACGTTGCCGCCGCCTCCGCTCGAGCCGCCGCCGCCGAACAAGCCGCCGCCCTGGAAGCCGCCGACGTCCTGCTGTGCGTACTGGATGGCCTGCGCGGCGAGCTGGTTCGCGCGCTGCGCGTACTGCAGCGCCTGGGCGGGGTCGGACGCGGCCAGCTGGCGCGCCTGCACGAGCGAGGCGCCCGCCTCGGCGAGCCGCGTGCGCGCCTCGGCGCCGATCGCCCCGCGTCGCGAGGTGATGTAGTCCTCGGCGGCCGACACCTGCGCCTGGGCCTGCGTGAGCTGCTGGCTGAGCAGCTGCGCGGCGCGCTGCGCCTTCTCGGCGGCATCGCGAACGCCCTCCACGACCGCGTCGATCTGCGTGTTGGCGGCCTCCAGCGCCTGCAGTGTGGCCAACGGACGCCGCGCGGAGCCGGAGAGGTTCGCACGGGCGGCGTCGATCTGCTGCTGCGTGGCCGCGATCTGGGCGGCGACGCGCCCGTCGGCATCGGGCAGCGACCGCGCGATGCCGATGTCCTTCTCGAGCTCGGCGACCATGGCCGCGGCGTCCTTCTCGCCCTGCGCGAGGTCGGCGCTCAGCTTGTCGATCGCCTGCTCGAGCAGCCGGGCCTGACCCACGGCCTCCTCGGCCGCGCGGATGTCGACCGCGGCGGCCGACCCGTTGCCCGCGCCGACCGACGCCTGTGCCGCGGCGAGCCGCTCATCGGCGAACGCGATGCGCTGGCGCGCCTGATCGGGGTTGTCGGCGACGGTCGTGAGAGCCTCGGGCGCGTAGGCGGAGCGCAGCCGCGTCAGCGTCGTCGCGGCGCCGTCGAGGGCGGCGGCCACGGTCTCGCGCAGCCCCTGCACCGAGGCGAGCGCCTCGGGCGCGTTCTGCTCGAGCTTGCGCAGCTCGTCGAAGGCCTGCGCCTTCTCGTCCAGGCTCTCGTTGGCCTGCGCGCACAGCTCGAGGATCCGGGTGTTCCAGGCGCGCGCCTGCTCCTCGGTGTCGGGCGTGGAGTCGTCGAGCTGCTGCTTGAGCCCGAAGGCCTCGTCGAGTCCCTTCTTGGCCGCGGTCAGCGCGTCGGCGAAGTCGCGCGCCGTGGCCTCGCCGAACTGCGCGACCGCGAACCCGAGCTCCTGCTCGCTGGTCTTGATCGCGTCGTCGGTCTGCACGAGCGCCGACGCCGCGCGCCGCGCCAGCTCGGCCGTCGGCACGTGCTCGACGGATGCCGGACCCCCGCCGGCCGTGACCTTCTTCCGCCGCGCCCGCACGACGACGACCACCACGACCACGGCGATCGCGGCCACGACGAGGAGCCCGATCCACAGCCCGCCGCCCCCGCCGCCACCGGTCAGATCGGCTCGGAACCGGTCGGCGGCGGTCGTGATCGCGGCGGCGTAGTCGCCCTCCGACAGGGCCGGCCTGATGGCGGCCTCGGTGGCCTCCAGCTGCCCGTCGGAGAGGGGGCCGGAGGTGTCGGCGGAGATGTAGTACTGCCGGCCCTGGGTGGAGATCGCGAGCAGGTACTGCTTCACGCCGAGGCCGTTGCGCTGCGCGACGGCATCCGCCCACTGCTGCCGGTCGGACGGGTTCGTGAAGTCGTCGACGAGCACGACGTAGAGGTCGACGCCGCTGTCGGAGTACAGCGACGCGAGGCGCTCGTTCGCGGCGGCCTCGTCGGAGGCGCTCAACGCGTCCACGCCGTCGAACACGCGCTCGGCGCCGAGCCGCACCGGGTCGGTCGCCGACGCCGACGCGGCGAATCCGGACAGCAGCAGCGCCAGCAGTGTCGCCAGTGTCATGAGCAGGCGCGTACGCATGACTCCCCCTCGAGGTGCTCGCGTGTACGTTCCCGAGCCTACACAGGTCGCCCGACACGCCGGACGGATGCCGGTGCCCTCCGGCTCCGTCTCGACGCGTCCTCCGCGGCGGCATCCGGACAGTGCGGCGGGTCGGCCCGCCGCCGCGCCGGGGCGTGGGTACTGTGTGGCGCCGTGAGCATGGACGACAGATACGGCAGCGACGTGCTGGCCGCCGGGTGGCGCGACGCCGGACGCCGCGCGACGCCGAGGGTCCCGGCATCCGCCGACCTCGTCGTGGAGGTCGCCGGCGACGGGTACTGCGGCGCGGTCGTGGGCGTGCAGTCCGGCCACGTCGAGCTGGAGGATCGGCACGGCCGCACGCGCCTGTTCCCGCTGGGCAAGGGGTTCCTCGTGGACGGCGAGGCGGTCGAGCTCGTCGTGCCGCCGCGTGCGGCCCCCGCGGGGCGCGCCCGTACGGCATCCGGCTCGTTCGCGCCCGCCCAGACGCGGGCCCGCGTGGCGCGGAGCTCCCGCATCCTCGTCGAGGGCCGGCACGACGCCGAGCTGGTCGAGAAGGTGTGGGGCGACGACCTGCGCGTCGAGGGCGTCGTGGTCGAGTACCTGCAGGGGATCGACCTGCTCGACGCGGTGCTGCGCGACGACCCGCCGTCGGCCGACCGCCGGTACGGCGTGCTCGTGGACCACCTCGTGCCCGGGTCGAAGGAGTCGCGCATCGCGCAGGCGGTCGCCCGCGGCCCGCACGGCGCGCACGTGCGCATCGTCGGCCACCCGCACGTCGACGTGTGGCAGTGCGTCACGCCGCGCGCGCTCGGCATCGCGGCCTGGCCGTCGGTGCCCCGCGACGTCGACTGGAAGACGGGCGTCTGCCGCGCGCTCGGCTGGCCGGCGCAGACCCCCGCCGATCTCGCACGGGCGTGGCAGCGGATCCTCGGCTCGGTGCGCTCGTACCGCGA
>NZ_JBDIAB010000137.1:0-8214 GCF_039812165.1 Microbacterium sp. | reverse complement strand
CGCGGCGCACGACGAGCAGGTCGAGGAGGCCCTCGCATGACCGTCTCCCTCGCCCCGCGCGCGACCGCGCACCGCACGGCCGACGAGCTGCGCGCCCTCGCCGAGTCGGGCAACGCCGAGCTCGGCAGTCTGACCGGCCACGAGGCATCCCCCGCCGAGGTCGTCCGCTGGGTCGCCGAGAACTTCTCGACGGATGCCGTCGCGGTCGCCTGCTCGATGGCCGACGCCGCCCTGCCGCACCTCGTGGCGGCGCAGCTGCCGGGCGTCGACGTGCTGTTCCTCGACACCGGCTACCACTTCGCCGAGACGCGGCACACCCGCGACGAGGTGCAGCGCGCGCTCGACGTGCGCGTCGTCGACGTGCTGCCCGAGCAGACCGTCGCCGAGCAGGACGCCGCGTTCGGCGAGAGGCTGTACTCCCGCGACCCCGGCCTGTGCTGCGCGCGCCGCAAGGTGGAGCCGCTGCACGAGGCGCTCGCGGGCTACGAGGTGTGGTTCACCGGCGTCCGCCGCGAGGAGGCGCCGACGCGCACGAGCACGCCGCTCGTGGCGTGGGACGAGCGCAACGGGCTCGTCAAGGTGAACCCGGTCGCCGCCTGGACCTTCGACGACCTGCTCGGCTACGCCGGCGCCCACGCGGTGCCGGTGAACCTGCTGATCGCCCACGGCTACCCGTCGATCGGGTGCGAGCCGTGCACCAGGCCCGTCGCCCCGGGCGAGGACCCCCGGGCCGGCCGCTGGGCCGGCCTCTCGAAGACGGAATGCGGGCTGCACCTATGACCGGAACGATCACCGCCGCACGCCTCGACACGCTCAGCCTGCTCGAGGCCGAGGCCATCCACGTCATCCGCGAGGTCGTCGCGGAGTTCGAGCGGCCCGTGCTGCTGTTCTCGGGCGGCAAGGACTCGGTCGTGGTGCTGCACCTCGCGACCAAGGCGTTCTTCCCCGGCCGCGTGCCCTTCCCCGTGCTGCACGTCGACACCGGGCACAACTTCCCCGAGGTGCTCGCGTTCCGCGACGAGACCGCCGCACGCGTCGGCGTGCGCCTCGAGGTCGCGCGCGTGCAGGACTACATCGACGACGGACGCCTGCACGAGCGCCCCGACGGCACCCGCAACCCGCTGCAGACGCTGCCGCTCCTCGACGCGATCGCCGCCGGCCGCCACGACGCCGTCTTCGGCGGCGCCCGCCGCGACGAGGACAAGGCACGCGCGAAGGAGCGCATCATCTCGCTCCGCGACGAGTTCGGCCAGTGGGACCCGCGCAACCAGCGTCCCGAGCTGTGGAGCCTCTACAACGGCCGTCACACGCCCGGCCAGCACGTGCGCGCGTTCCCCATCTCGAACTGGACGGAGCTCGACGTCTGGCGCTACATCGAGCGCGAAGGCATCCCGCTCCCCCCGCTGTACTTCGCGCACGAGCGCGACGTATACGACCGCGACGGCATGTGGCGCCCGGTCGGCGAGTTCTCGCCGCCGCGCCCCGATGAGCGGGTCGAGCGTCGCACCGTGCGCTACCGCACGGTCGGCGACATGAGCTGCACGGGCGCGGTCGAGTCGGATGCCGCCGACGTGAGCGCCATCATCGCCGAGGTCGCCCGGTCGACCCTCACCGAGCGCGGCGCGACGCGCGCCGACGACCGGCTCTCGGAGGCCGCCATGGAGGACCGCAAGAAGGACGGATACTTCTGATGACCGCGACCCTCACCACCCCTGGCACGCTGTTCCGCTTCGCGACGGCCGGCTCGGTCGACGACGGCAAGTCGACGCTCGTCGGGCGCCTGCTGCACGACTCGAAGGCGATCCTCGCCGACCAGCTCGAGCACGTCGCGCGCACGAGCGCCGAGCGCGGCTTCGGGCACGGCGCGTTCGACTTCGCGCTCCTGACCGACGGCCTGCGCGCCGAGCGCGAGCAGGGCATCACGATCGACGTCGCGTACCGGTACTTCTCCACCGGCGCGCGGTCGTTCATCCTCGCCGACTGCCCCGGGCACGTGCAGTACACGCGCAACATGGTCACCGGCGCGACGACGGCCGACGCGGTCGTGGTGCTCGTCGACGGCCGCAAGGGCGTGCTCGAGCAGACCCGGCGGCACCTGGCGGTCCTCGCACTCCTGCGCGTGCGGCACGTCGTCGTCGCGGTCAACAAGATCGACCTGCTGGGTTTCAGCGAAGACGCCTTCGCCGCCGTGGCCGCGCAGGTGCGGGCGGTGACCGACGAGCTCGGCATCGAGGACGTGCACGTGCTGCCGGTCTCGGCGCTGGAGGGCGACAACGTCGTCGAGCGCTCGCCGCGCACGCCGTGGTACGACGGGCCGGCGCTGCTGGAGCTGCTGGAGGGCCTCCCCTCGCAGGACGAGCTCGACGGCGCGTTCGACGCGTTCCGGCTGCCGGTGCAGCTCGTGCTGCGCCCGCAGGGCGGTCTCGCCCCCGCGCTCGCCGCCGACCCCGCGGCCGCCGAGCGCCACCGCGACTATCGCGCGGTGGCCGGGCGCATCTCGTCGGGGTCGGTGCGCGTCGGCGATCGGGTCACGATCTTCCCGAGCGGTGTGGAGACCACCGTCACCGGCGTCGACGTCGGGGGCGCCGAGACCGACGAGGCGCACGTGCCGCAATCGGTCGCGCTGCGCCTGGCCGACGACGTGGACGCCGCGCGCGGCGCCGTCGTGGCCGCCGCCGGCTCGCTCGCCCCCGCCCGGCGCGAGATCGAGGCGGAGCTCTTCCAGCTCGACGCCCGTCCGCTGGCCTCGGGGGCGCGCGTGCTCGTCAAGCACGGCACCGCGACGGTGCAGGCGATCGTCGAGGTCACCAGCAGCTACGACCTGAACGCGTTCGTGCACGTCACGGCATCCGCCCTCGCCGTCAACGACATCGGCCGCGCGCGCCTGCGCCTCGCCGCCGAGCTCCCGGTCGAGCCGTACGCGCGCCATCGCGCGAGCGGCTCGTTCCTGGTCATCCACCCGTCCGACGGCGCCACGCTCGCCGCCGGCACCGTGCTCGGCTGAACCGGCCGCGCACACCGACACGCCCGAAGGAGGCGAACGATGAAGACCCGGATTCTCACTCTCACCGCACTGGCTGCGGCGGCCATGGTGCTCGCGGGCTGCGGCGCCTCCCCCGCGCAGCCGGCTTCAACCGGAGAGGCGGACGCGACCGGGACGCCGGCGACCGAGCTGCGGCTCGGCTACTTCGCCAATGTGACGCACGCGCCCGCCCTGGTCGGACTGGAGGAGGGCCTGTTCCAGGAGGAGCTCGGCGACACCACGCTGACGACGCAGATCTTCAACGCCGGCCCCGCGGCCGTCGAGGCGCTGTCGGCGGGCGCGATCGACGCGGCCTACATCGGGCCGAACCCGTCGATCAACACGTTCATCCAGTCCGGCGGGCAGTCCGCGCGCGTCGTCGCGGGGGCCACCACCGGAGGCGCCGCGCTCGTCGTCCGCGACGGCATCGACTCGGCCGCCGACCTGGCCGGGACGACCCTCGCCACGCCCCAGCTGGGGAACACCCAGGACGTGGCGCTGCGCAGCTGGCTGCAGGACGAGGGCTTCACCACCGACACCAGCGGAGGCGGCGACGTGCAGATCACGCCGACCGAGAACGCGCAGACGCTCACCCTGTTCCAGCAGGGCGGCATCGACGGCGCGTGGCTGCCGGAGCCGTGGGTCTCGCGGCTCGTGGTCGACGCGGGCGCGCACGTGCTCGTCGACGAGGCCGATCTGTGGCCCGACGGCGCCTTCCCCACGACCGTGCTGCTCGTGCGCGCCGAGTTCCTCGACGAGCACCCCGAGACCGTACGGGCGCTGCTGGCCGGCCACCTCGACGCGCTCGCGTGGCTCGACGAGCACGGGGCGGATGCCGCGACCACGATCAACGCGAAGCTCGCGGCCGACACCGGCAAGCCGCTCGACGACGCGGTCATCGCGCGGGCGCTCGAGAACGTGACGTTCGCGCCCGACCCGCACGCGGAGGCGTTCCAGAAGCTCGTCGACAACGGCGTGGCCGCCGGGACGCAGAAGAAGGGCTCGATCGAGGGCCTCTTCGACCTGAGACTGCTCAACGGCCTCCTCGCCGAGCGCGACGCGAAGACGGTCTCGGCCGGCGGGCTCGGAGAGGACGGCGACTCGTGACCGCGACACGGCCCGCGCACGCGCGCCCGGCGGTCGCCCCGCTCGCCCCGAGCTTCGACCTCACGAGCGCGCCGCCTCCCCCGGCGACCGAGCCGGCGATCCGCCTGAAGGACGTGTCGAAGCGGTACGGCGCAGGTCCGGTCGTGCTCGACGGCGTGAGCCTCGACGTCCAGCCGGGCGAGTTCGTGTGCCTCGTCGGCGCGTCCGGCTGCGGCAAGTCGACGCTCCTGAACGTCATCGCGGGCCTCGACGGCGCCAGCTCGGGCACGGTCGAGATCCCGGCGCAGGGTGCGGCGCTCATGTTCCAGGAGTCGGCGCTCATGCCGTGGCTCACCGCGGCCCGCAACGTCGAGCTGGCGCTCGGGCTGCGCGGCATCCCCCGCGCGCAGCGCCGCGAACGCGCGCGCGAGCTGCTCGACGTCGTCAACCTCGCCGACGCGGCCGACAAACGGCCGCACGAGCTCTCCGGCGGCATGCGGCAGCGCGTGGCGCTCGCCCGCGCGCTGGCGCAGGACCGCCCGGTGCTGCTGATGGACGAGCCGTTCGCGGCGCTCGACGCGATCACGCGCGACCTCCTGCACGAGGAGCTCGAGCGTGTGTGGCGCACGACCGGCCGCACGATCGTGTTCGTGACGCACAACGTCGCCGAGGCGGTGCGTCTCGGGCAGCGCGTCGTGCTGCTGTCGAGCCGCCCGGGGCGCGTCGCCGGGCAGTGGCGGACCGGGGCCCGGCGTTCCGACGTCGCGTCGGCGCGGCTCGTGACCGAGATCACCGACCGGCTCCGGAAGGAGATCCGTCGAAATGCCTCCTGAGAGCACTGTCGCGAGCCCCGGAAGCTCGCTCGCGAGGATAGCGAGCCCCGCCGCGGAGTCCGGCACCGCGCCCGCGGTGTCGGACGCCGAGCTGCGCTCGCTCGCCTCCGGCCTCGATCGCCTGCAGACGACCGGCGAGCGCTCGCCCGGCCGGCTGCGCGCGATCGCGGCCGGCGTCGTGCCGCCGCTCGTGTTCGTCGCGGTCCTCCTGGTCGCCTGGCAGCTGTACGTCGCGATCGCGCAGCCGCGCCCCGACATCGCCCCGGGTCCGCTCGACGTGCTGAGCGCGTTCGGCACGGCGTGGGACAGCGGGCGCCTGCAGCTCGCCGTCGGCACGAGCCTCGAGCGCGGCGTCGTCGGCTTCCTCATCGCGATCGCGGTGGGCACGCCCCTCGGGCTGCTGCTGGCCGAGGTGCGACCGTTGCGCCGCGCGGTCGGGCCGATCGTCTCGGGCCTGCAGGTGCTGCCGTCGGTCGCGTGGGTTCCCGCGGCGATCATCTGGTTCGGGCTGTCGGATGCCACCGTGTACTTCGTCATCCTGATGGGCGCGATCCCCTCGATCGTCAACGGCCTCATCTCGGGCGTCGACCAGGTGCCGCCGCAGCTGCGCCGCGTGGGCACCGTGCTCGGCGCCGGGGCGTTCGCCCAGGCGACCCGCATCGTCCTGCCCGCGGCGCTCCCGGGCTATCTCGCGGGCCTCAAGCAGGGCTGGGCGTTCTCGTGGCGCTCGCTCATGGCCGCGGAGATCATCGCGATGGGCGGCACGATCGGGTTCGGCCTGGGTGCCATGCTGCAGCAGAACCGGGAGCTCGCCGACCTGGCGGGCGTGCTCGCGACGATCATCCTGATCCTCGCGATCGGCATCCTCGTCGAGCTCGTCGTCTTCGGCCCCGTCGAGCGGCGCATGCTGCGCCGCCGCGGACTGCTCGTGGGAGGCACCGCATGAACCTCGTCCCGACCCGCGGCCACGTGACGCTCGTGGGCGCCGGCCCCGGCGACGCGGGGCTCCTGACCCTCAAGGGCCTCCGGGCGCTGGAGGCGGCCGACGTCATCGTCGCCGACCGCCTCGGCGCCCGCGCGGTGCTCGACGGGCTCGCCGCCGACGGCATCGTCATCACCGCCGAGGTGATCGACGTGGGGAAGCTCCCCGGCTACCACGCCGTGCCGCAGGACGCCATCAACGAGCTGCTCGTGCGCCTCGCCCGCGAGGGCCGGCGCGTCGTGCGCCTCAAGGGCGGCGACCCGTACGTGTTCGGCCGCGGCGGCGAGGAGCTCGCGTTCTGCCGCGCGGCGGGCGTCGACGTCGAGGTCGTCTCGGGCGTGACCAGCGCGGTCTCGGTGCCCGCGATCGCCGGCATCCCGCTCACCCATCGCGGCGTCGCGACGGCCTTCACGGTCGTCACCGGCCACGACCAGATCCGCGCGATCGGCGGCGGCCGCGACCACACGGTCGTGCTCCTCATGGGGATCGGCACGCTCGCGCATGCGGCGGCGACCCTCGCCCGCGGCGAGCGCGGCGCGGACTGCCCGGTCGCGATCGTCGAGGACGGCTTCGGCCCCGCGCAGCGCGTGACCGTCGGCACGCTCGCCACCATCATCCATCAGGCCGCCGCACGCGGCGTCCGCTCGCCCGCGGTCGTCGTCGTCGGCGACGTCGTCTCTCTCAGCCCCTACGCCCCCGAAGAGCTCGCGCTCTCCGAACGAAAGGCCGCATCACTGTGACCGCTCCCTCCCCACTCGACCTCCGCGTCGCGATCGTCGGCGCGGGACCGGCCGGCATCTACGCCGGCAACCTCCTCGCCCGTGCGGTCGCCGAGACCGGCGGCACGGTCGCGATCGACCTGTTCGACTCGCTGCCCGCCCCGTACGGCCTCATCCGCTACGGCGTCGCCCCCGACCACCCCCGCATCAAGGGCATCGTGACCTCGCTGCACGAGATGCTGGATGCCGGCGCCATCCGCTTCCTCGGCAACGTCGAGGTGGGCCGCGACCTCTCGCTCGACGAGCTGGGCGCCCGCTACGACGCCGTGATCCTCGCGACCGGGGCGATCCGCGACGCCGACCTCGACATCCCCGGCATCGACCTGGCCGGCTCGTACGGTGCCGCGGACTTCGTCGCCTGGTACGACGGGCACCCCGACGTGTCGACCGCATGGCCGCTGGACGCGGCATCCGTCGCCGTCATCGGCAACGGCAACGTCGCGCTCGACGTGGCGCGCGTGCTCGCCAAGCACGCCGTCGACCTGCGCACGACCGAGGTGCCCGACAACGTCCTCGCGGGCCTGGAGACGTCGGCCGTGACCGACGTGCACGTGTTCGGCCGGCGCGGACCCGCGGGCATCAAGTTCACGCCCATCGAGCTGCGCGAGCTCGGCGAGGTCCGCGACGTCGACATCGTCCTGTACGACGAGGACTTCGACGGCGTCGACCCCGCCGCCGCGCCCAGCAACCAGCTGAAGATCATGCTGCGGACGCTCCAGTCGTGGCGCGCCCGTGAGACGGGAACGGCGAGCAGGCGGCTCCACTTGCACTTCCACCACGCGCCGGTCGAGATCCTCGGCGACGAGCGCGTCGGCGACGAGCGCGTCGGCGACGAGCGCGACGGCGTCGAGCGCGTCGGGGCCGTGCGCTTCGAGCGCACCGCGCCGGACGGGCAGGGCGGGGTGCGCGGCACCGGCGAGCTGCGCGACGTCCCGGTGCAGGCGGTCTACCGCGCGGTCGGCTACTACGGCACGCCGGTGGCCGGCGCGCCGTTCGACGCGGCGGCCGGCGTGGTGCCCAACGTCGAGGGCCGCGTGCACGACGAGGACGGCGCGCTCGTGCCCGGGCTGTACGCCACCGGCTGGATCAAGCGTGGACCGGTGGGCCTCATCGGCCACACCAAGTCCGACGCGATGGAGACCGTCGCGCACCTCGTCGCCGACGCCGCCGCGGGAGCGCTCGCACCCCGTCAGGGCGAGGGCGACATCCGCGAGCGGCTGGACGAGCTCGGCGTCGAGTACACGACGTGGCCCGGATGGCTGGCCCTCGACGCGTACGAGCGCGCGCTCGGCGCGGGGCACGTCCACACGCGCGAGCGCGTGAAGGTCGTGCCGCGCGACGAGCAGGTCGCCGTCGCGCGCGACCACACGCTGATCCGGTCGTGAACGTGCGCGCGGGCGGGGATGCCAGGGCCGTCGGCTCAGGCGGCGACGGCGGGGCCGCGGGTGTGGGCGGGCATGCCGGGGTCGCCGGCCCAGGCGACGACGGCGGGGCCGCGGGTGTGGGCGGGCA
>NZ_JBDIAB010000136.1:0-8216 GCF_039812165.1 Microbacterium sp. | reverse complement strand
CCGAGCTCGCGCGCCTGCTGACGCAGCTCGCCGCGGCCTGGCCGCGCTGAGCCGGTCGCCCGGGCCGCCATCGCGAGCCGCGCCGCGCGGACCGGGAACGACCGCGCGCGGCATCGGAATCGCCCATCGCACGATCCGGGCGTCGGACCGCCCGGGCGGCTCACCTCATGCGCACGTGCTTCGGAAGGCGCACGAACAGCAGCACCGCGAGGCCCGCCGCGAGCACGATCACGAGGCCGAGGATGCCGAAGTGCGTCGCGCCGAACCACGCGATGAACAGCGACCACAGCAGCGGCGACAGGAAGCTCATGACCCGTCCCGTCGTCGCGTAGAGCCCGAAGATCTCGCCCTGCATCCCGTGCGGGGTGACGCGCGCGAGCAGCGACCTGCTCGCCGCCTGCGCGGGGCCGACGGTCGCCGACAGGATGAGCCCGCCGATCCAGAAGATCGACTTCCCGCCCTCGCGGAAGAAGAAGATGAACAGGGCGCTCGCGACCATGATGCCGAGGGCCGCCACGATGACCGCCTTCGCGCCGAAGCGGTCGTCGAGCCGGCCGGCCAGGATCGTCGACACCCCCGCCACGAGGTTGAGCGCGACGCCGAACAGGATGACCTCGTTGGGGCTGAAGCCGAACGAGACGGCGGCGAGCACGCCGCCGAACGCGAACACGCCGGCGAGGCCGTCGCGGTAGATCGCGCTCGCGATCAGGAACCAGAACGTGGGCCGGTGTGCGCGCCACAGCCCCGCGACGTCGCGCACGAGGACGACGTAGCTGCGGAAGAAGCTCACGTGCTCGCGGTCGGTGCGCGCCGGCGTCTCGGGCACGTTGATCACGAACGGCAGGGCGAACACGACCGTCCAGACCGCGGCGCCGACCGCGATGAGCCGATACGCGAGCCCGCCCGACACGTCCAGGCCGAACCAGTCGAGCTGGTTGAGCAGCACGACGATGACGAGGGCCAGGATGCCGCCGATGTAGCCGAGCCCCCAGCCCAGGCCGCTCACGCGCCCGATCGTGCGCGGCGTCGACACCTGCACGAGGATCGCGTTGTAGTTGACGCCGGCGATCTCGGAGGCGACCGATCCGAGGGCGACCAGCACGGCGCCGAGCCAGAAGTAGACGGGCTCGGCGTGCACGAAGAACAGCCCGAACTGCAGCAGCGCCAGGGCGGCCGTCGCGCCGACGACCCAGCGCTTCTTGTTGCCGCGCGCGTCGGCGCGCTGCCCGAGCACCGGTGCGAGCACCAGGACGAGGATGCCGGCGGCGAACCCGATCCAGCCGTACCACTCCGCGAGATCCGACAGGCCCTCGCAGTACGCGGTCGCGGCATCCGACGCGCGCGAGCACACGAGCGCGCCGTCGGCGTTCTGCGCCGCGACGTCCGCGGGGAGGAAGCTGTCCGAGACGAGGTAGAGCGAGACGAAGACGAACGTGAGGATGACGGAGTTGAACGGCTGCGTCGCCCAATCCCACATCGCCCACGACCAGACCTGCCTGCGCGGGACGGATCGATCGTCGGGCATCGCGCTCATCGCCGCCGTGGACAGGTTCGGGGGTACGGGCGCGTCGGTGCCGCTCACAGGTCACACGCTACGGGATGCCGTCGGCACCTGTCAGGAGCTCCGTGTACCGGCGGAGTCGCCCGCGGGTGCATGATGTAACAATGCCTGTGCCAGTCGAGCGCGTCGAGCTGCCCGGAATCGGAGTCCGCCACGACATCCTCACCGACGACGGACGTCGTCTCTCGGTCGTCAGCTTCCGCGACGGCCGCCGCGAGCTCGCCCTCTCCGACGAGGACGACCCGGACCGCGCCGACGACACCGTCGAGCTCACCGACGACGAGGCCATCGCGCTCTCGGAGGTGCTCGGCGGGTCGCTCATCCTGACGCAGCTCGCGGGCCTGCGCGAGCAGATCGCGGGCCTCTACATGGAGCAGATCCCCGTGCGCGCCGACTCCCCGTTCGTGGGCAAGACCCTCGGCGACACCAAGGCGCGCACGCTCACGCGGTGCTCGATCGTCGCGATCGTGCGGCCCAACGGGGTCGTCCCGGCGCCGGAGCCCGCCGACCCGCTGCGGGCGGGCGACACGCTGGTCTCGGTCGGAACCCGGCAGGGCTTGGACAAGCTCGTCCGCATCATCAGCGGGGCCTGATCCCCGATGGAACACGGCGCACTCGCTCTCATCGAGATCGGGGCGCTTCTGCTGGGCATGGCCCTCCTCGGCCGCCTGGCGATGCGGGTCGGCATCTCGCCGATCCCGCTGATCCTGCTCGGCGGGCTCGCCTTCGGCAAGGGGGGCCTGTTCCCCATCTCGCAGGGGGAGCAGTTCATCGAGCTCGGCGCCGAGATCGGCGTCATCCTGCTCCTGGTCATGCTGGGGCTGGAGTACAACGCGAGCGAGCTGGTGGGCAACCTCACCTCGTCGAAGGTGGCCGGCCTCCTCGACATGGCCCTCAACGCCGTGCCCGGCGCGATCCTCGGCTTCATGCTCGGCTGGGGCCCGGTGGGCGCGCTCACGCTCGCCGGCATCACGTGGGTGTCGTCGTCGGGCGTGATCGCCAAGGTGCTGCAAGACCTCGGGCGCCTCACCAACCGCGAGACGCCCGTCGTGCTGTCGGTGCTCGTGCTCGAGGACCTCGCGATGGCGTTCTACCTGCCGATCCTGACCGCCGTGCTCATCGGCCTCGACCTCGGCAGCACCGTCACGACGGTCGCGATCGCGCTCGCCGCGGTGCTCGTGATCCTCTACATCGCCCTCCGTCACAGCCGCATCGTCTCGCGGCTGGTGTGGTCGAAGGAGTCCGAGGTGCTGCTGCTCTCGGTGCTGGGCCTGACCCTCCTGGTGGCTGGCCTGGCCGCCGAGGCCAACATCTCGGCCGCGGTCGGCGCGTTCCTCGTCGGCATCGCGATCTCGGGCCCCGCCGCCGAGCACGCGACGCAGCTCCTCATGCCCCTGCGCGACCTCTTCGCGTCGGTCTTCTTCCTGTTCTTCGGGCTGTCCACCGACCCGCAGACCCTCGTGCCGGTGCTCCTTCCCGCCCTCGCCCTCGCGGTGGTGACGATGGCGACGAAGGTGCTGACCGGCTATCTCGCGGCGCGCCGCGCGGGCATCGGCGAGGCGGGCCGCTGGCGCACCGGGTTCGCGCTCACGCCGCGCGGCGAGTTCTCGATCGTCATCGCCGGCCTCGCCGTCTCGGCGGGCGCCGACCGCTCGCTCGCCGCGCTCGCGACCGCGTACGTGCTCATCACGATCGTCATCGGGCCGGTGCTCGCCCGCATCCCCGACAACCCCGCGTTCCTGCGCTGGGCGAAGGCCCGGCAGGCCGAGCGGCGCGCGCGTCAGCGCGCCGCGGCATCCGCCTGATCGGCGCGTCAGCCCGCGAGGCCCCCGGCGTCGTGCGGCGCCCACTCGCGCTCGAGGATCGCGTAGTGGCCGGTGTCGCTCCACTCGCCCTTCAGCCACATGTGCTCGACGAAGTGCGCCTCGTGCCGCATCCCGAGCCGCTCGCACAGGGCGACCGACGCGGTGTTGCGGGGGTCGAGCTCGGCGTAGACGCGGTGCAGCCCGATCTCGCCGAACGCGAGGTCGAGCACGAGCCGCGCGGACTCGAGCGCGTAGCCGCGCCCCTGCGACCCGGGGGCGAGGATCCAGCCGATCTCGGCCGTGCGATCGGGTTCGGCGCTGTGCAGCGCGAGGTACATCGTGCCGAGGAAGCGGCCGTCGGCGTCTCGGATCGCGGGCTGCAGGAAGTCGCCGGGCTCCTCCAGGCGCGTGGCCGCCGCGTCGCGCTTCAGCGCCTCGGCGACCTGTTCGCGGCTGCGCGGCTCGTAGAGCAGGTAGCGGCACACGTCGGCATCCGACTGCATCGCGTACATCGCCTCGAAGTCGTCGGGGCGCAGCAGGTCGAGCGTCACGCGCTCGCCGTGGATCGGCCGGAAGTCCCAGGGCAGCGTCACGTTCTCATTGTGCCGGGCGGGACGCGTCCGAGGGCCGTCCCGCGTTCGGCAAAAGTTGAGTGAACTCATATCAAGTTCGGTTTGACAGGACGGATGCCGCGGGCTAACCTGGTCCCTGAGCGAAGTTGAGTCGATCCGGCTCAAGCTCGAAGGCTTCATCTTTCACGTCACAACACAAGGAGACACACATGCCACGTGCAGTGGGAATCGACCTCGGCACGACCAACTCGGTCGTGAGCGTCCTCGAGGGCGGCGAGCCGAAGGTCATCGCCAACGCGGAGGGCTTCCGCACCACCCCCTCGGTCGTCGCGTTCACGAAGGACGGCGAGGTGCTCGTCGGCGAGACCGCCAAGCGCCAGGCCGTCACGAACGTCGACCGCACGCTCACGTCCGTCAAGCGCCACATGGGCACCGACTGGAAGACCCAGTCGATCGACGGCAAGGCCTACACGCCGCAGGAGATCTCGGCGCGCATCCTGCAGAAGCTCAAGCGCGACGCCGAGGAGTACCTCGGCGACAAGGTGACGGACGCCGTCATCACCGTGCCCGCGTACTTCAACGACGCCGAGCGCCAGGCCACCAAGGAGGCCGGTGAGATCGCGGGCCTGAACGTCCTGCGCATCATCAACGAGCCCACCGCCGCGGCCCTCGCCTACGGCCTCGACAAGGGCAAGGAGGACGAGCTCATCCTGGTCTTCGACCTCGGCGGCGGCACGTTCGACGTGTCCCTCCTCGAGGTGGGCAAGGACGACGACTTCTCCACGATCCAGGTGCGCGCCACCGCGGGCGACAACCGCCTCGGCGGCGACGACTGGGACCAGCGCCTGGTCGACTACCTGATCAAGCAGTTCAAGGCCACCACGGGCGTCGACGTCTCGGGTGACAAGATCGCGCTGCAGCGCCTCAAGGAGGCCGCCGAGCAGGCGAAGAAGGAGCTGTCGAGCTCGACCTCGACGAGCGTCAACCTGCCCTACCTCTCGCTCACCGAGAACGGCCCGGTGTCGCTGTCCGAGACGATCACCCGCGCGAAGTTCGAGGACCTCACCAAGGACCTCCTCGACCGCACCAAGAAGCCGTTCGACGACGTCATCCGCGAGGCCGGCATCAAGGTCGCCGACATCGACCACGTCGTGCTCGTGGGCGGCTCGACCCGCATGCCCGCGGTGAGCGACCTGGTCAAGAAGGAGACCGGCAAGGACCCGAACAAGGGCGTCAACCCCGACGAGGTCGTCGCCGTGGGCGCGGCCCTCCAGGCCGGCGTCCTCAAGGGCGAGCGCAAGGACGTCCTGCTCATCGACGTGACCCCCCTGAGCCTCGGCATCGAGACCAAGGGCGGCATCATGACCAAGCTCATCGAGCGCAACACGGCCATCCCCACCAAGCGCAGCGAGACCTTCACGACCGCCGACGACAACCAGCCGTCCGTGGCCATCCAGGTCTTCCAGGGCGAGCGCGAGTTCACGCGCGACAACAAGCCGCTGGGCACGTTCGAGCTGACCGGCATCGCGCCGGCGCCGCGCGGCATCCCGCAGGTCGAGGTCACCTTCGACATCGACGCGAACGGCATCGTGCACGTGTCCGCCAAGGACAAGGGCACCGGCAAGGAGCAGTCGATGACGATCACCGGCGGCTCGTCGCTGCCCAAGGACGACATCGACCGCATGGTGCGCGAGGCCGAGGAGCACGCCGCCGAGGACAAGAAGCGCCGCGAGGCCGCCGAGGTCCGCAACCAGGCCGAGACCCTCTCGTACTCGATCGAGAAGCTCATCAAGGACAACGACGACAAGCTGCCCGAGAACGTCAAGACCGAGGTCCAGGCCGACGTCGACGCGCTCAAGACCGCGCTCGCCGGCGATGACGACGACGCCGTCAAGACGGCGTTCGAGAAGCTGAACCAGAGCCAGACGAAGCTGGGCGAGGCGATCTACGCGTCGTCGCAGGCGTCCGCCGCGCAGGACGCCTCGGGCGAGGCTCCCACCGGCTCGTCCGATGGTGAGGCATCCTCGGACGAGGACGTCATCGACGCCGAGGTCGTCGACGACGAGGACGAGAAGAAGTAGGACGCATGACCGACAAGGACTTCGAAGAGCCGATCGACGAGGTCCCCGGCGAGCAGGGGTCGGAGGCGACAGCCTCCGGCCCCGACCCGCAGGGGGAGCCGCTCACCGTCGAGGACATCCTCGGCGCCGAGCAGAGCGCGGATGCCGCGGCCGAGGACGCGGTGATCGCCGACCTCGAGTCGACGCTGCTGCTCGACCTCAAGCGCCTGCAGGCGGAGTATGCCAACTACCGGCGCCGCACCGAGGAGCAGCGGGAGCTCGAGATCGAGCGCGCCAAGGGCGCGGTCGTCAAGGGCCTCATCCCGGTGCTCGACGACCTCGACCGCGCGCAGAAGCACGGCGACCTGGAGGGCGGGACTCCCTTCGCCGCCATCGCGGAGAAGGTCCGCGGCGTCGTGGAGCGTCTCGGCGTCGTCGCCTACGGCGCGGCGGGCGAGGCGTTCGACCCGCAGCAGCACGAGGCGATCTTCCAGGCCCCGACTCCCGGCGTCGCCGAGCCGACGATCCTCGAGGTCGTCGAGGTGGGCTACCGCCTCGGGGCCACCGAGCTGCGGCCCGCGAAGGTCGTCGTCGCCGTCCCGGCCGAGTAGGAGGCATCCCGCATGGCCAGTCAGGACTGGTTCGACAAGGACTTCTACAAGATGCTGGGCGTCTCGAAGGACGTCTCCGACGCCGATCTGAAGAAGACGTACCGCAAGCTCGCGCGCAAGTACCACCCCGACTCCAATCAGGGCGATGCCGCGGCCGAGGCGAAGTTCAAGGAGATCAGCGAGGCGTACTCGGTGCTCTCCGACAAGGAGCAGCGCGAGGAGTACGACCAGATCCGCGCGATGGGCTCGGGCGCCCGCTTCACCGCGGGCGGCCAGGGCGCCGGCGGCTTCGAGGACGTCTTCAGCCGCTTCGGGCAGTCGCGCGGCGGCTACCAGCAGGCCGACTTCGACGACATCTTCTCGATGTTCGGGCAGCAGAGCGGCGGGGGCTTCGGCTCCGGCCGCTTCGGCCAGTCGAGCGGCGGGTTCCGCGGCTACGGCGGTCCGCAGCGCGGCGCCGACGTGACGGCGCGCACGACGATCGACTTCGTCACCGCGACCAAGGGCGAGACCATCACGCTGCAGGGCGAGGACGGCAAGCCGTTCAAGGTGAAGATCCCGGCCGGGGTCTCCGACGGGCAGAAGATCAAGCTGCGCGGCCGCGGCCGTCCATCGCCCGACGGCGGCGAGGCGGGCGACATCGTCGTCTCGGTCACGGTGCGGCCGCACCCGGTGTTCACGCGCGAGGGGCTGAACCTGCGCGTCGTGGTGCCGGTGACGTTCACCGAGGCGGCGCTGGGCGCGACGATCGAGGTGCCGACGCTCGGGGGCGACCCGGTCAAGCTGCGCGTGGCTCCCGGGACGCCGTCGGGGCGCGTGCTGCGCGTCAAGGGGCGCGGGGTCAGCACGAGCAAGGGCACCGGCGACCTCCTCGCCGAGGTCCAGGTCGTCGTGCCGTCGCACCTCGACGGGGCCGCGCGCGAGGCGCTGGAGAGGTTCCACGAGCTGGAGCCGACCGAGAACCCACGGGCCGACCTGCTGAGCAGGGCGCGGGGCTGACATGCCTTCTCGCAACAGGAGATCTGGTGAGTACAGGACGATTCCGCGCGAAGCGTCCTGCGTCCGCCAGATCTCCTGTTCCGGTGGAGGATTCGGATGCCGGAGCTGAGGACGGGATGATGGCCGAGGTCGACGACGACGCCCCGATCCTCGCGATCGCGGTGGCGGCCGAGCTCGCCGGCATGCATCCGCAGACCCTGCGCCAGTACGACCGGCTGGGGCTGGTCGTGCCGGCGCGCACGCAGGGCGGCTCGCGCCGCTACTCGCTGCGTCACGTCGAGCAGCTGCGCGAGGTCGCCCGACTGTCGGTCGGCGGCATGAGCCTGCCGGCCATCGCCCGCATCCTCGACCTCGAGGACCAGGTGCGCACGCTCCGCCGGCAGGTGCGCGAGCTGGAGCAGCGCGTGCAGGCCGAGGCGAGCCAGCGGCCGGGTGCGCGCGTCTTCGCGGCGGGCGCGAGCGGCGCGGTCATCACGCTGCGCCGCGGCACGCGCGTGCGTCGCGCCACCGACGTCGTGCTGTGGCGCCCACGCGTCGGCACCGGGCCCGAGGCCGAGCCGCCCCGCGACGCCGACCAGACCTGACCCGGGCGCACCGGTCGGCGCCCC
>NZ_JBDIAB010000135.1:0-8263 GCF_039812165.1 Microbacterium sp. | reverse complement strand
GCCGACGCCGTCCGGGGCGCGGTCGGCGCGGCGCTCGGGGTGCGCGGCCGGCGGGTGGGCGGCCTCGAGCCCCTCGAGGCGCGCCGCGGCCATCTGCTGCTGCGCGAGCTCGGCGTACAGTCCGCCGCGCGCGAGGAGCTCGGCGTGCGTGCCGGACTCGACGATGCGGCCGGCGTCGATGACGTGGATGACGTCGGCCCCCACGACGGTCGACAGCCGGTGTGCGATCGACAGGGTCGTGCGGCCTCGCGCGGCGGCCTCGAGCGCCTCTTGCACGATGCGTTCGGAGACCGTGTCGAGCGCGGAGGTCGCCTCGTCGAGGAGCAGCACGGGCGGGTCCTTCAGGAGCACGCGCGCGATCGCGATGCGCTGCTTCTCGCCGCCCGAGAGCCGGTAGCCGCGCTCTCCGACCACGGTGTCATAGCCCTGCTCGAACCCCTCGATGATGTGGTGGATGTTGGCCGACCGGCAGGCCGCCTCGAGCTCGGCGTCGGTCGCGTCGGGCTTCGCGTAGCGCAGGTTCTCGCGGATCGTGGCGTGGAACAGGTAGGTCTCCTGCGAGACGATGCCCACGGAATCCACGATCGACTCCTGCGTGAGGCGCCGCACGTCCTCGCCGGCGAACAGCACGGCGCCGGCGGACGCCTCGTACAGCCGCGGCGCGAGATAGAGCACCGTCGTCTTGCCCGCCCCCGACGGTCCCACGAACGCGACCTGCTGCCCCGGCTCGGCGACGAACGAGACGCCGTCGAGGGTCGGTCGCGAGTCGGGCGCCGCATCCGGATAGCGGAAGACGACGTCGCGGAACTCGACGCGACCGAGCGGACCGGGGGCGCGCTCGACGGGGATCGCGTCGGGCGCGTCGACGATCTGCGGCACCAGGTCGAGGTACTCGAAGATGCGCGCGAACAGGGCGCGCGAGGTCTGCAGGTCGAGCGCGACGCGCATGAGCCCGGTCAACGGCTGCAGCAGGCGCGCCTGCACGGTGGTGAACGCCACGATCGTGCCGGCCGTGATGGCACCCTGCGCGCCGGCGATGAGGTAGCCCGACACGACGTAGATGACCACCGGCACGCTCGCCATGAGCACCTGCACGACGGCGAGGAAGCCCTGCCCGCTCATCGCCCGGCGCACCTGCAGCCGCACCTGGTTGCGGTTCTCGTCCTGGTAGCGCGCCGACTCCATGCGCTGGCGGTTGAACGCCTTCGACAGCAGGATGCCGGATACGCTCAGGGTCTCCTGCGTGATGGTCGTGAGCTCCGACAGCGACTCCTGCGTCTCGCCCGCGATGCGCGCGCGCACCTGGCCGACGCGCCGCTGCACGACGATGAGGAACGGCATGAGCACGACCGCGATGAGGGTCAGACGCCAGTCGATCAGGATCATCGCGACGAGGGATGCCACGACCGTGACGATGTTGCCCACGATGCTCGACACGGTGTTGGTGAGCACGCCCGCGACGCCGCCGACGTCGTTCTGCAGGCGCGACTGGATGACGCCGGTCTTCGTCCGGGTGAAGAAGCCCAGCTCCATCGCCTGGAGGTGCTCGAACAGCCGCACGCGCAGGTCGCCGGTGACGTTGTTCCCCACCGTCGAGGTGAGCCACGTCTGCGCGAAGCCGAACCCTGCCGACAGGAGGAACAGCGCGATCATGGCGGCGGCGAGCCAGATCAGCAGCCGCAGGTCGGGCGTGCCGTCGGCGGGGAAGAGCGCGTCGTCGAAGATCCGCTGGACGATCAGCGGCGGGATCACCGCGATCGTGGCCGACACGACGACGATGGCCGCCGTGACCGCGATGCGGCCCGTGTAGGGCCGGAACAGCGCGACGACCCGTCGGCCGAGGTTCGGGATGCGCGGCGCCTGGGCGTTGAGGCGTCGCTGCGCCGCCTCGTCGACCCCGCGCGCGCCGCCGCCGCGTCCCATCCCCATGCTCATGGCGCCAGCCTAGATCCCCGCGCCGACATCGGCGCCGGAGCGGCAGCGCTCATCCCAGGCTCGTGACGAGGTTGATCACGGTGGCGAGGATCACGGCGCCGAACAGGTAGGCCAGCAGCGACTGTGCGACCACGACACGGCGCATCCCGTTCGCGCGCACGTCGTTGTCCGACACCTGGTAGGTCATGCCGATGCCGACGGCGAAGTAGACGAAGTCGCTGTAGGACGGGTCCTCGCCCGGCGTGAAATCGATGCCGCCGACCGGATCGGCGTAGTAGAGGTGCGCGTAGCGCAGCATGTAGTCGACCTGGATGAGCGCCCACGACGCCGCGACCGCGACGACCGCGATGCCGCCGAGGACCATCGCTCCGACGGCGTCGGCCGACCGCGTCTGCACGAGGACGGCCGCGACCGCGCCGAGGCTCGCGACGCTTCCGAGCACGGCGATGATGCGCGCGGTGCGGCGCCCCGGATCCTCGGCGGTGGCGTGTGCGCGCGTCTGCGCGGCATCCATCCGCCACGTGAGGAGCAGGACCCACACGACGCTCGTCAGGGCCGCTGCGGCCCAGCCCGCCAGCACGCCGGCGACCGTTCCGAGCACGATCCCGGCCGCCAGGCCGACGACGACGCCGACCGCGAGCGACACGACGGCACGGACGAGGACGGCGGAACGCACGCGGTGAGAGCCCATAGCCGAATGTTTCCACCGATTCGGGGAATGCGGCGCCCGACGCGGTCGTTGACGTGGAGGTGCCGCTACGAGTGGCCGATTCGTCGACCACACGGGCTGGGACCCGCATGGTCCTGCGCAGCAAGGAGGGCCGCCCATGGCAGCCACGGAAACCCCGCCCCACAGCGTCCCCGGAACGCGATCCGGCTCCGGTCGCGGCGGTGCGATCCTGCGCCCCGAGGAGAGCCGCGTCGTCTGGCTGCTGCTGGCGGCCGCGTTCGTCGCGATCCTCAACGAGACCACGATGGGCGTCGCCATCCCCCACCTCATGGGCGATCTCGGCATCACCGCCGTCGCCGCCCAGTGGCTCACCACGGCGTTCATGCTGACGATGGCCGTCGTCATCCCGGTCACCGGGTTCCTCCTGCGCCGCTTCACGACCCGTTCGATGTTCGTCGCCGCGATGACCCTGTTCTCGCTCGGCACGCTCATCGCGCTGGTGGCCCCCGGGTTCCCGGTGCTGGTCATCGCGCGCGTGGTCCAGGCATCCGGCACCGCGATCATGATGCCGCTGCTCATGACGACGCTCATGACGATCGTGCCGCCGCACGCGCGCGGCCGCATGATGGGGCGCGTCAGCATCGTGATGTCGCTCGCGCCGGCGATCGGCCCGACCCTCGCCGGGTTCCTCCTCGACACGCTCAGCTGGCGCTGGATCTTCGGCGTCGTGCTGCCGATCGCGCTCGTCGCGCTCGCGATGGGCGCCAAGTGGATCCACAACCTCGGCGAGACGACGCACGCGCCGATCGACACGCTCTCGGTCGTGCTGTCGGCGTTCGGCTTCGGCGGACTCGTCTACGGCCTCAGCCAGATCGGCGGCGCCGAGCGGCACGAGGGCGGCGACCAGGCCGCCGCGTCGATGGCGACCGCATCGCTGGTCGTCTCGCTCGTGGTCGGCGTGATCGCGCTGACGGTCTTCGTGCTCCGCCAGCTGAAGCTGCAGAAGGTCGACGACGCGCTGCTCGACCTGCGGGTGTTCCGCTCGCGCAACTTCACGCTCGCGATCAGCCAGCTGGCGCTGCTGTCGGCGGCGTTCTTCGGCGTCATCACGGTGCTGCCGCTGTATCTGCAGAGCGTGCTCGGCGTCTCGTCGCTCGACACCGGCCTGGCCGTGCTGCCCGGCTCGCTCATCATGGGCCTCGCGGGTCCGTTCATCGGTCGCGTGTACGACGCGCGCGGCACGCGCACGCTGCTCGTGCCCGGCGCGATCCTCGCGATCGGCATGCTGTGGTTCTACGCGGTGTTCTTCAACGCGACGACCCCGCTGTGGGTCGTCGTGATCGCCCAGACCGTGCTGGCGCTCGGCCTGGCGCTCTCGTTCACGCCGCTGTTCACGGCGTCGCTCGCCTCGCTCGAGCCGCGGTTCTACTCCTACGGCTCGGCGATCGTCGGCACCGCGCAGCAGGTCGCGGGGGCCGCGGGCATCGCGGTGATGTTCACCGTGATGTCGGCCGTGACGGCGACGGCCACGGCATCCGGCGCGTCCGAGACGGTCGCGGGGGCCGCGGGCGCGCACGCCGCGTTCCTGCTCGCGGCCGTCGTGTCGCTGCCGCTCCTCGTGGGCGCGTTCCTCATCCGCAAGCCGGAGGACCAGGAGTTCGACGCCCCGCCGGCGCACTGACGCGATCGCGGTCACGCACGATCGCAGTCACGCCGCGCGGGAGGGGGATCAGGTCAGATCGCGCAGCTTCCGCCGCCGCAGCACGAGCCGCCGTCCTCGATGATCTGGAGGAGAGGCTTGTCGGCGGCGTCCGGCTGAGGGGCGGGCTGAAGCGCGGGCGTGGGCAGGTTCGCAGTGGCCATCCGCCCATGCTAGACCCGCGCGGCGGACCGTCGGCTCGGCGGGGCCGCCGTCGCTAGAAGATGCGGTCGTCGCTCTGGCAGGTGGGGCAGTACGAGCCGGTCGTGCTGCCGTGGGCGCGCTCGAGGATCGTGTCGCCGCACACCGGGCACGCCTCGCCGGCACGCCCGTGCACGCGCATCGCGGCGACCTTCGCGGCCTTGAGCCGGTCGATCGGGATGCCGCGGCGCTCCGCGATCGCCTCGCGCAGCGTCGCGGTGGTCGCGGCGAACAGACGCTCGCGCGCCGCCTCGTCGAGCGCCGACGCGTGCACGACCGGCGACAGCCGCGCGCGATGGAGGATCTCGTCGGAGTAGGCGTTGCCGATGCCCGCGAGCGACTCCTGCTCCTGCAGCAGGGCCTTCAGCTGCTTGCGGCGGCCGACGACGACCGCGTCGAGGCCGGCGCGCGTGAAGCCCGGGTCGACCGGGTCGGCGCCGAGCTTGGCGATCGCGGGCACCTCCCCCGGATCGGCGACGACGTGCAGGCCGAGCGAGACCCAGGACCCGGCATCGGTCAGCGTGAGCGTCACGCCCCCGTCGTGGGCCGCGCCCCCGTCGAAGGACAGCTCGGCGAGCGCGGGCGGACCGTGCTCGGTGACCGGCTCGGGGGCCGCCTCGCCCGACGTCTCCAGGCGCGCCCAGCCGTAACGGCCGAGCGAGACGACGAGGTGGACGTCGCCGAACGCGAGGTCGAGGTGCTTGCCGATGCGCGACGCGCCGGTCACGCGCGCGCCCACGAGCTCGGCGAGCGGACGAGCGCGCGTCTTCAGCGCGCGGAACTCGATGAGGTCCACCGCGACGAGCGCACGACCGGTCAGCCGCTCGTCGAGCGTCTCGGCGAGCGCCTGCACTTCGGGTGACTCGGGCACGAGCCCATCCTCCCACCGGGCGCCGACACGGGCCACGATAGGAGTGCACACCGTCCGCCGCTCCGCCGCCTGTCCGAGAGGATGCCGTCGATGACGACGATCCCGTTCTCCGCCCTCGTCCCCGATCCCGCCGCGGTGTCGCGCGTGTTCACCGGCGGCGTGTGGCTCGAAGGCCCCTGCTGGCTGCCCCGCGAGCGGCGCGTGCGCTTCAGCGACGTGAAGGCGAGCGTCGTGCGCGATCACGACCCGGCCACCGGCGAGACGACGGTCCACCGCGCGGAGTCGGATCACGTCAACGGGCGCACCGTCGACCTCGACGGGTCGGTGCTGGAGTGCTGCCACGGATCGCGGAGCGTGCTGCGCGAGCGCGACGGGGTCGTGACCACGGTCGTGGACCGCATCGGCGAGGCGCGCCTGAACGCGCCGAACGACGTCGTCGTCGACTCGCACGGCGCGATCTGGTTCACCGATCCGGCGTACGGCCTGATCTTCCCCGAGGAGGGCCACGGCGGACGGCGCGAGTACGGCGACCACTGGGTGTTCCGGCTCGGCGCCGACGGCGCGCTGCGCGTCGCGACGACCGACGTGGTCGAGCCGAACGGCCTCGCGTTCTCGCCCGACGAGTCCGTCCTGTACGTCGCCGACTCCGCGCGCGTCACGCGCCGCGGCGAGGGCGTGCTCGACCGTCATCACATCCGTGCGTTCACGGTCGACGGCGACCGCCTCAAGCTCGGCCGAGACGTCGCGGTCGTCGAGCCGGGTGTGCCGGACGGCATCCGCGTCGACGAGCGCGGGAACATCTGGTCGTCGAGCGAGGACGCCGTGATCGTCTTCTCCCCCGACGGCGTCGAGCTGGGTCGCGTCCCGGTGCCGGAGAAGATCGGCAACCTCGCCTTCGGCGGCGACGACGGCTCGACCCTGTTCATCACGGCGAGCTCGTCGCTCTACGCGCTCCCGACCGCCACGCGCGACTGCCGCCGCGCGTCCGGACGGGCGTGAGCCGCGGCTACCGGGACTCGATGATCCGACCGTCGACGTAGAGCCAGCGGCCGTCCTCGCGCACGAAGCGGGAGCGCTCGTGCAGCACTCCGACGCCGCCCTCCTCGGCGAGGAACGTCGCACGGAACTCGACGACGCCGGTCGTCGCGTCGGGTCCGCCGCCCTCGACGTCGACGACCTGAAGCCCCCGCCAGCGCGGGTCGTCGGCCAGGTCGAGCCCGGCCGGGCGGGTGGAGGGATGCCACGTGCGCAGCAGCCACGCGGCATCCCCGCGTCGGAACGCGTCGAACCGCGAGCGCATGAGCTCCTCCGCGGTCCGCGGCTCGGCGCCGGGGTCGGTCATCTGCGTCGTTCAGTCCCAGTCGAGGTAGTCCTCGATGACGCCGGCGGTGTCGCCGGCGTGCGTCGCGGGGAACAGGTGGCCGCCGCCCTCGACGGCGACGACGCTCACGCGGTCGGGTGCCGACGCGCGCAGTCGCTCGCCGCCCTCCGACGGCGCGATCCGGTCGTCGCCGCCCTGGATGACGAGCACCGGCACGGTCGCCGCGAGCGCCGCCCACTCGGCCGCCGGGGTCGCCGCCAGCGCGGCGGTCTGCTGCGGCTCGAGCGCGGCGGCGCGGGCGCGAGCGACGAACCGCCAGGCCAGCGCGGCATCCTCGAAGTCGCCGATCAGGTGCGTCACGCCCTCCGGCAGCTCGTGCTCGGGAGCCGCCAGGAAGCCGGCCTGCGCGGCGCGGGCCGTCTCGTCGGCCGGGGGCTCCTCCCCTTCGACGCCGAGCAGCAGCACGCCGTCGACGCGGTCGATGTGGTCGAGCGCGACCGTGCGCGCGACGGCGCCGCCGAACGCGTGCCCGCCGACCCAGGCGTGCCGCAGCCCCACGTGGTCCATGACGTCGACGACGTCCTGCGCGAGGTCGTGCATCGTGACCGCGTCCTGCGCGTCGGCCGGGCGGCGCGCACCGACGCGGAGCACGTGGAAGCCCTCGTCGGCGAGCATGTTGGCGAGGATGCCGAGATAGGCGAGCTCGAGTCCCCTGCCCGGGAGCAGGACGAGCGCGGGGCCTTCGCCCTGATCGACGAAGGGCACGGCACGGCCGTCGGGCTCGAAGATTCGGGTCTGTGTCACGGGGCGGTCCTCTCCCTGGATATGGGCGTTCGATCGCGGGCAGGTCAGCGACGAGCGTATCTCAGAGCGCTGTGTCCGCCGGCCGTCCCGCGCGGCCGTCAGCGCTCGTACGGCTCCTCGTCAGTGCTTCTGCAGCTCCTCGGCGAGCATCACGAGGATGCCGCTCGGACCGCGCAGGTAGGTGAGCTTGTAGACGTCGCGATAGGTCGCCACGCCGCGCAGCGGGTGGCAGCCGTGCCTCGCGGCGATCGCGAGGGCCTCGTCGATGTCGTCGACCGAGAAGGCGACGCGGTGCATGCCGATCTCGTTGGGGAGCGTGGGCTCGGTCTCGATCGCATCGGGATGGATGTACTCGAAGAGCTCGAGGCGGCCCTGGCCGTCGGGCGTCTGCAGCATCGCGATCTTCGCGTGGTTGCCGTCGAGGCCGACGGCGGTGTCGGTCCACTCGCCGCTGACCGTGTCGCGGCCGATGACCGCGAGCCCGAGGTCGGCGAAGAACGCGATCGCCTCCTCCAGGTCGCGGACGGCGATGGCGACGTTCTCGAGTCTGATGGGCATGCCGAGCATGCTATCCCGTGCCGGGAGGTCCGACCGCGACCTGGCAGAGTCTCCGGACTGCCGGGGAAGATGGATCCGGCCCCCGCTCGACCGACGCGGGGGATGCTGGTGAGCGACGGACCGGTGGGAAGGCGGCGATGAGCGGCAAGGAAGAGGTGCGGCAGTTCCTGATGTCGCGCCGGGCGGGTCTCACGCCCGCCGAGG
>NZ_JBDIAB010000134.1:0-8340 GCF_039812165.1 Microbacterium sp. | reverse complement strand
CTGTCGTGGGGACGCGTCGTCTCGGTCGAGACGGTCGAAGACCTCCAGGTCCTCGAGCGGGCGCTGCGGACGGTCGCGGACGCCGGCGCATCCGAGGCACTCGCCGCGCCGATCACCGACTGAAGGCGACGGATGCCGCGATCCGCGGCATCCGGATCAGCCCGCGTTGGCCTGCAGCCAGCTCTCGCCGTTGACGTAGGTGCCGTTGACGACGACCTCGAGGTGCAGGTGCGTGCCGTAGGCGCGGCCGGTGTCGCTGACCTGACCGATCAGCTGACCCGCCGAGACGGTGTCGCCCACCGACACGCGGCGCGAGCCGTAGAGCATGTGCGCGTAGAGCGTCGTGACGTCCTGGCCGCCGATGTTGTGCGCGATCTTGACGTAGACGCCCCAGCCGGGGCCGTCCTCGCTCGAGGCCACGACGACGCCGTCGGCGATCGCGTAGATCGGGGTGCCGCGGGCGACCATGTAGTCGAAGCCCTTGTGGCCCGCGTAGGGCTCGCCCGGGTGGTCGTAGTACGGCAGCGGGCGACGCACGATGCCCGATCCGGGCAGCACGAGCGGGATCTCGCCGCCGAACGCGGCCGCTTCGCCACCGGCAGCCAGACGGGCCGCGAGGGCGGCCTTGGCGGCCTCCTCGGCCTTCTTGGCGGCGATCTCGTCGGGGGTCGTGGCGGTGTAGCCGCCGCGGACGAGCGTGTCGGGCTGCGCCTCGGAGGCCACGACGAGCGACTGCGCGTCGGATGCGGCGACCTGCTGCAGCGTGACGGCCTCGGCCGAGTTGCCGACGGCGGCGAACGCGGGGATCGCGACGGTGGCGACCAGGCCGGCCACGGCGGTGACCGTCACGATGCGCCGCACGGGGTGGACCGTGGATGCGGTGCGACGCGGCGCGGGGGCGCTCGTCGTGCTCAGCGCGGTCTCGCGGACGGCGGGCGTCTTCGCTCCGAAACGGCGGAGCGAGGCGCGCGTACGGCGCGCGACGGCGTTGCCCGTCGAATCGGTCTCGGATACGTCGATCGACGAGTCGAACTGTTCAGCCAAGCTATCCTCCGGCGCCTCCGCGCCGAATGACGCTGGCTCGTCGGCACTCAGTGTCAGGCACATGATGTACGGGTGTCACAGCGCGAACGACGAGCCGGAGAGGCAGTACGCGCGGCGGTCCGGGGCGGGCTTCTCGCCGGTGGACCTTTCAGAGGCTAGCGGAAGGTCACGACCGTGTCACGTCGAGGCCGGTACGTTCAGGTGATGCTCAGACTCGGCGCGGGTCCTCAGACCCGGTCGTCCTTGTCGACGAGGAAGATGTGCGACGCGACCTCGATGGGCAGTTCGAGCCCCTCGTCGTTGCCGTCCATCTGCACCAGGACGTAGCCCTCGCTGAACCGGTACTGCCCGCTGGCTCCCGGGACGACGCCCGCGACGCGCAGCTGCTCGAGCAGCTCGGGGTCGACCTGCACGGGCTCGGCGAGGCGGCGCACCGTGCCGGTGATGGGTCCGCCGGCCTGGTTGAGGCGCCGCACGAGCCCGACGACGCCCTCGTCGAACGTGTTCGTCGGCAGGTCGCCGAGCTGGTCGAGGCCGGGGATCGGGTTGCCGTACGGAGACTCGGTGGGGTGGTCGAGCAGCTCGATGAGCCGGCGCTCGACGAGCTCGCTCATCACGTGCTCCCAGCGGCAGGCCTCGTCGTGCACGTACGCCCAGTCGAGCCCGATGACGTCGCTCAGCAGCCGCTCGGCGAGACGGTGCTTGCGCATCACGTCGATCGCCTTCTGACGGCCCTTCTCGGTGAGCTCGAGCGTGCGGTCCTCCGAGACGACGACGAGGCCGTCGCGCTCCATGCGGCCGATCGTCTGCGAGACGGTGGGGCCGGAGTGACCGAGGCGCTCGGAGATCCGCGCGCGCAGGGGGACGATGTCCTCCTCCTCGAGCTCGAGGATGGTGCGCAGGTACATCTCGGTCGTGTCGATCAGGTCGGTCATGTCGCCCCTCAGCCCCGGAAAAGTCTCTGAGACCAGCCTAGTCAATGGGCGGCAGGCCGGAGGCGCCCGACGGGCCGCCCCCGGTCGTCTCCGGCCTTCACACGCGCGCCGGCACCTCTCCGATGCGGGCGTGGAAGCGGAACCTGTCGCCGCGGAAGACCGAGCGGGTCCACTCCATGACCGTGCCGTCGCGATTCCACGCCGTGCGACGGATCACGAGGAGGGGCAGCCCGACCTCGGTGCCGAGGATCTCCGCTTCGGCCGGCGAGGCGAGCGCGGTCTCGACCTCGTCGTCGGCGCCGACGACGCGCTGGCCGTACGCGTCGCGGAGCGTCTCGTAGAGCGACCCGCGGCGGGTGAACTCGCGTTCCAGATCGGGCAGGGAGCCGGGGACGTAGGCGGTCTCGTGCGCGAGCGGCTCGGAGCCCGCGCGCCGGACGCGCTCGAGCCGGTACACCGGCTCCCCGGCATCCACCCCCAGCCGTGCGGCGACCTCCGGGTTCGCAGGCTCCACACGGAGATCCAGCACGACACTGTCGGTCGGGAGCCCCGCGAGGTCCTCGCTGAACGAGGTGAGCTGGCGCACGTGCACGATCTTCGGCTCCGCCACGAAGGTGCCGCGGCCCTGCACGCGATCGAGGCGCCCCTCGGCGACGAGCTCGGCGAGGGCCTGCCGCACGGTCGTGCGCGACGTGTCGAAGCGGTCGGCGAGCTCGCGCTCCGTGGGCAGCATCGTCCCCGGCCGCTCCCCCTCGATGAGCTCGAGGATGCGGACCTTCTGCCGGTAGTACTTCGGAACCTTCATGCGGTCCCACCCTTCGACTTGACGAACCTGATTGGTCTATGCCAATCTTAGCCCACCGATTGGTCTAGACCTTTAGTTCCGATCGATCCTGACACACGACACGAAGGGTAGGACGTGGGAATCCTCAAAGACATCCGCCAGTCGTCCCGACTGGCGATCCTCGTCGCCGTCGCCGCGGCGACGGTCGGCATCATCTACGGCTACGACTCGTCGAACATCGGCGGGGCCCTGGACTTCATCTCGAAGGACTTCGGCATCGCCTCCGAGACGGAGAAGGGCCTGCTCACCTCGTACGTGATCTTCGGCGAGATCGCCGGCGCCCTCGCCGGAGGCGCGCTGGCGAACCGCCTCGGCCGCCAGCGCGTGATGGTCATCGTCGCCGCGGCCTTCTCGCTGTTCTCCCTGGCCTCGGGCCTCGCCTGGGACGTGCCGTCGCTCGCGATCGCCCGCGTGCTCCTGGGCATCGCCATCGGCGTCTCGATCGTCGTCGTGCCGATGTTCGTCGCCGAGTCCTCCCCCACGAAGATCCGCGGCGCCCTCCTGGTCATGTACCAGGTCGCGACCGTCACCGGCATCATCTTCGGCTACCTGGTCGCCTGGGCGCTGGCGCCCACCGGCAACTGGCGGCTCATGCTCGGCGCCGCGGCGATCCCCGGCGTCGTCATCACGCTGCTGCTGCTGAAGGTGCCCGACACCCCGCGCTGGTACATGATGCGAGGCCGCCGCACCGAGGCCGCCGCGGTCCTGGCCCAGATCGACCCGTTCGTCGACCCGCACGCGGAGCTCGAGAGCATGGAGCAGGATCTCGCCACCGCGCACGCCACGCGCCGCTCGCCCCTGGCCGGCGTCAAGGAGATGCTCCGCAAGCCCTACGCCCGCGCGACCTTCTTCGTCGTCGTCCTCGGCTTCTTCGTCCAGATCACCGGCATCAACGCGATCGTCTACTACAGCCCGCAGATCATCAAGGCGATGGGCTTCGCCGACGGCGACCACATGGCGATCTTCGGCCTGCCAGCCCTCGTCCAGGTCGCCGGCCTCATCGCGGTGTTCGTCTCGATGGGCCTCGTCGACCGGATGGGCCGCCGGCCCGTGCTGCTCACCGGCATCGGCATCATGATCGCCGCCGGAGCCCTCATGGTCTACACGTTCGGCGTGGGCGCCGCGGGTCAGACCGACCCGACGAAGATCTCGCTCTCCGGCGGCTTCGTGCTCCTCGGCTTCCTCGGTCTCGTGCTCTTCAACGTCGGATTCACGTTCGGCTTCGGCGCGCTCGTGTGGGTCTACGCGGGCGAGACGTTCCCGTCGCACCTCCGCGGTCTGGGGTCCAGCACGATGCTCACCTCCGACCTCGTGGCCAACTACATCATCGGCGTCGCCTTCCTGCCGATGCTGCACGTCTTCGGCGGCGGCGGCACGTTCGCGGTGCTCGCCGGGTTCGCGGTGCTCGCGTTCCTCTTCGTCCTGAAGTTCGCTCCCGAGACCAAGGGACGGCCGCTCGACGACATCCGCCTCTACTGGGAGAACGGCGGCAGGTGGCCGGCGGAGGACGACGCCACGCGCACCGCGACCGACAAGGCCGCCGGATGAGCGACCTGGTCCTCGGACTGGACATCGGCGGCTCGAAGACCCACGCGATCCTCGCGGACGGCGACGCGGTGCTGGCCGATGTCCTCGCCGGAAGCGCGAACCCCGCATCGGTCGGTCTCGAAGAGGCCTCCCGTCAGCTCGCCGCCGTCTTCGGCCGGCTCGGCCCCGTCGGCATCGGCGCGATCTGCGCCGGTGTCGCGGGCGCCGACAGCGACACCGGCGCAGAGCGGTTCCGCGGCCTGCTGTCGCTCCACGCCCCGGGCGTGCCGGTGCGGGTCGTGCACGACTCCGAGCTCCTGCTCGCAGCCGCCGAGGTGGACAGCGGAGTGGCGGTGATCTCGGGCACGGGCTCGGTGGCCTGGGGCCGCAACCCCGGCGGCGAGGTGACCCGCGTCGGAGGGTGGGGCTATCTCCTCGGCGACGAGGGCAGCGGCTACTGGGTGACGCGCATGGCCGTGCGGCACGCGCTGGAGCGGGTCGACCTCGGCGAGCCCGCCGACCTCCTCTCCCAGCAGCTCGCGGCGGACTGCGGGCTGCAGGGACCCGAGGGACTGCTCGACCACTTCTACGCCCAGCCCGAGCGCCGCTACTGGGCGAGCCGGGGTCGGGTCGTGTTCGAGCTGGCCGCCGACCAGGATCCGGCGAGCTCCGCGATCGTGTCCGCCGCGGCCGACGCGCTCGCCGACATGGCGGCCAGAGTCGCGGACCGGATCGGCGTCGTCGGGCCGATCGTGCTCGCGGGCGGCCAGGCGGTGCACCAGCCGCTGCTCCAGGAGCGCGTTCGGCAGCGCCTGGCCGCCCGCGCCATCACGGACGTCCGTGTCCTGGACGAGGACCCCGTGCACGGCGCGGTGCGACTCGCCCGCGCGCTGCTCGCCACCGGGACCGTCGGCAGCCGTCGTCCGCGGGCGTAGCGGCCGACCCGAGGCGGGCCGCGACGGCCGCGCTCCCGTCCGGTCACGTCGGGATGCGACGGACGCTCGATCTAGAATCGGGGGCATGGCCCACGTATCCCTTCCCCGTGAGATCCTGCCTGCCGACGGGAGGTTCGGATGCGGACCGGCCAAGGTGCGCGCCGAGCAGCTGAGCGCCCTCGCCGGCCCCGGGTCGGTGCTCCTGGGCACGTCGCACCGTCAGTCGCCGGTGCGCGCGCTCGTCGGGCAGGTGCGGGCCGGGCTGGCCGACCTGCTGGGTCTGCCCGCCGGCTACGAGATCGTCCTCGGCAACGGCGGGTCGACCGCGTTCTGGGATGCCGCGGCCTTCGGCCTCATCGAGAACCGCGCGCAGAACCTCGTGTTCGGCGAGTTCGGCGGGAAGTTCGCCACCGCGGCGAGCGCCCCGTGGCTGCAGGCGCCCGACGTGCGCTCCGCCGACGCCGGCACCCGCTCGGTCGCGGAGCCCGTCGAGGGCGTGGACGTCTACGCGTGGCCGCAGAACGAGACCTCCACGGGCGTGTCCGCACCGGTGGAGCGGGTCCGCGGCGACGACGGCGCCCTCACGGTGATCGACGCGACCAGCGCGGCCGGCGGCCTCGACGTGCGCATCTCGCAGTGCGACGTGTACTACTTCGCCCCGCAGAAGAACCTCGGCTCCGACGGCGGCCTGTGGTTCGCTGCCGTCTCCCCCGCGGCGATCGAGCGGATCGAGCGGATCGCGGCGTCCGGCCGCTACATCCCCGCGTTCCTGAGCCTCAAGGACGCGGTCGACAACTCGCGCCTGAACCAGACGCTGAACACCCCCGCCCTCGGCACGCTCTACCTGCTTGACAAGCAGCTGGAGTGGATCAACGCGAACGGCGGGCTCCAGTGGGCGAGCGGACGCACGGCCGAGTCGTCGTCGGCGCTGTACGAGTGGGCGGAGGCGTCCGAGTTCGCGACGCCCTTCGTCGCCGACCCCGCCGACCGCTCGGCGGTCGTCGTGACGGTCGACTTCGACGACGCGGTCGACGCGGCCGCCGTCGCGCGCAGCCTGCGCGTGAACGGGATCGTCGACACCGAGCCGTACCGCAAGCTCGGCCGCAACCAGCTGCGCATCGCGACGTTCGTCTCGATCGACCCCGACGACGTCCGTCAGCTCATCCGCTGCATCGACTACACCGTCGAGCGCCTGTAAGGCCTCGGGGGGATGCCGTCCGCCGGACCCGGCGGGAGGCGTTCAGTCCTCGCGCCCGGCGTCCTCGAGGTCGAGATCGACGTCGTCCGACTCGTCGTCCTCGGCGGAGTCGTCGTCCTCGGCGGAGTCGTCGCCCTCGTCGCCGGGTTCGTCCTCGTCCAGCTCCTCGCCGGCCTCGTCCGCCTCGTCGAGGTCGGCCGCGGCATCCACGTCGAGCTCGTCGATGTCGACGCCGTCGACGTCGCCGGAGTGCAGCAGCGACGAGCCGTCCTCGTCGAAGTCGACGGCATCGAGGTCGTCCAGGTCGCTCACCTCGGCGTCGTCGATGTCCTCCTCGTCGACGATCTCGTCGAGCTCGCCCGCCTCGGCCAGGGCCGCCTGCGCGGCCTGGTACTCGGCCAGGCGCACCGCCCACGGCACCCACTCCGGAGCGACGAGCGCACCCTCGCCCGGCAGCAGCTCGACCTCGAGCACGGTGGGCTCGGCGTCGTCGACCACGGCGACGCTCACGGTCCACAGCCAGCCCGGATAGCCGGACAGATGGTTGCGGAACCGCAGCGAGACGACGCCGCCCTCTTCGATGGTGTGGCCGACCGGCTCGCCGATCGTGCTCTCGGGGGTGATCTCGAGCAGCGCGGCGCGCGCGAGGTCGTGCGCGTTCAGCAGGCGCTCGTCGGCCGACTCAAGCGTCGAGCTCATCGGCCACCTTGCGCAGCACGGCCGCGACCTTCTTGCCGTGCGCGCCGCTGGGGTAACGGCCGCGGCGCAGGTCGGCGCCGATGCCGTCGAGAAGGCCGACGAGGTCTTCGACGATGATCGCCATGTCGTCGGCGGGCTTGCGGTTGCGCTTGGCGAGGCTCACCGGCGCGTCCAGGACGCGCACCGCGAGCGCCTGGAGGCCGCGCTTGCCGTCGGCGACGCCGAAGTCGAGCCGCGTGCCGGACTTGAGGGACGTCGTTCCCGCCGGGAGGGCCGTGGCGTGCAGGAAGACGTCCTGGCCCTCATCCGTCGTGATGAAGCCGAACCCCTTCTCGTCGTCGTAGAACCTGACCTTGCCGGTGGGCATCGATACCTCGCTGAGACGGCCCGCGACGCGGGCGAGTGGACACGGAGGTCGATCCGACCCCTCCCCTCAAGCCTACGGCACGCCTGCGACGCAGTAGGCTGATGCGGATGAGCACGCGCAACCACGGCGAGGACGTCCCGGTCCGCCGGATCGACCGCATCCTCGCCTTCATGTCGCTCGGACTGCTGGTCCTGGCGATCGGGTGCTTCCTCGCGATCATCATCGGCACCGCGACAGGCATGCAGCACGACGACTTCGCGCGCGGCCTGTGGCCCGCGGTGGGCACGACGGTCTACATCGCGCCGATCGTCGCGTTCGTCCTGCTGGCGACGGTGCTCATCATGACCTTCGTGCGAAGGGCACGGGCCAACGGCGGGCGCTGACATGGCAGCCTCCGATGCGCGCGGTTTCGCCGGCCGGCTCGCGGCATCGGACGACGACGCCCTCGCGCGTCTCTTCGACGTGCGCGGCGTGTCGCCGACTGCGTCCTGGGCGGACTTCTTCGACGCCGCCGAAGCGCTGCTCGAGCCCCCGGCGCTGCTGCGCGGCCTCGCGGCACTGACCCGTGCCGAAGCGGATGCCGTGGCCGCCGCCCTCGCGACCGGCACCGCGATCCCGGCGGGCGTCGCGCGCGACGCGGTCGTCGCGTACGGCCTCGCCGACCTCGACGGCGTGCCGTTCCGCGCGGTGGCGGACGCGTGGCCGGAGGCCGCCGGACCGACCGCGGACGAGACCGGGTCTGCCCCCGTCGGCACCGGGACCGACGCCGACGGCGCCGAGCCCGGCGCGCC
>NZ_JBDIAB010000133.1:0-8362 GCF_039812165.1 Microbacterium sp. | reverse complement strand
GCGGCCTGGACGCGATCGAGCTGCGGCGCCTGCGCACCGCGCTGCGACACGCCGAGCTCGCCGCGGGCGGCGAGCGCTCCAGCGCCGACCTGCTGGTGTCTGGGCTGCGGCATCCGATCGAGCTCGACCTGATCGACACGCGCGAGGCGCGCCGCGCGTCGCGCGTCGCGGGCACGATCGCGCGGCTGCGCGAGCAGCTCGCGACCGGCGCCACGGCGCACGAGCTGCTCTGGACGGCGTGGGAGCGCTCCGGGCGGGAGCGCACGTGGGGTGCCGCGGCACGCGGCAGTGGTCCGCTCGCCGATCGCGCCGGCCGGGACCTCGACGCCGTGGTGGCGCTGTTCCAGGCGGCGAAGCGGCACGGCGAGCGCGGCGACGGCAGTCCCGCGCTGACGTTCGTGCGCGGGGTGCTCGACTCCGACGTCGCCGAGGACCGGCTCGCCGCTGCGCTGCCGGAGGAGACGGTGCAGGTGGTCACGCCGGCCGGCGCTCTCGGCGCCGAGTTCGACACCGTCGTGATCGCCGGCGTGCAGGAGGGCGTGTGGCCCAACCTGCGCGCGCGAGGGAGCCTGCTGGAGACGTGGCGGCTCGCCGACGACGCGGCGACGGATGCCGTCGACCGCCGCCGCGGCGCCCTGCACGACGAGCTGCGCCTGTTCGCGCGGGCGGTCTCGCGCGCCCGGAGCCTCCTGGTCGTGACCGCGGTGGACGACGACGACACGGGGCCGAGCGCGCTGTTCGAGTTCCTGCCCGAGCCGTACACGCCGCCCGGGGCGCATCCGCTGTCGCTGCGGGGCCTCGTCGCACAGCACCGGCGCGCCCTCACCGACCCGCGCGCGACCGCGGCCGAGCGCGCGCAGGCGCCCGGCCAGCTGGCCCTGCTGGCCGCGGCGGGCGTTCCCGGAGCCGATCCGTCCGAGTGGTACGGCGTGCCGGAGCCGTCGTCCGCCGCGCCGCTCCGCGACCTCGCGCGCGAGGACGTGCGCGTGTCTCCGTCGCGCCTGCACGCGCTGGAGGAGTGCGAGCTGAACTGGGTGCTCGGCGACCTCGGCGCCGATCCCGGCGGCAGCAGCGCCGGGCTCGGCACGATCATCCACGCCGCGCTCGAGACGTCGTCCGGCAGCGACGAGGCGGCGCTGTGGCAGGCCGTCGAGGCACGTTGGGGCGAGTTGGAGTTCGAGGCGCCGTGGCGGGATCGGGCTGAGCAGCGTCGTGCGCGGGCCCTCGTGGCCCAGCTCGCCGACTACCTGCGCGGGTTCGAGGCCTCCGGCGGGCGCCTGGTCGGCGCCGAGCCGCACTTCGAGATCCCGATCCCGCTCGACGACGCTCCGGATGCGGTAGCCGACGACGACGGTGAGACCCGCGCGCACGGCGCGATCCTGAGCGGCTACATCGACCGCGTCGAGCTGACCGCCGAGGGTGCCGTCGTGATCGTCGACCTCAAGACCGGCAGGAACGAGCCGGTCACCGATCGCGCCGTGGCCGACCATCCGCAGCTGGCGGCGTACCAGCTCGCGTTCGAGCGAGGTGCGATCCCCGAGGTCGCCGGCCTCGCCTCGGGCGGGGCGAAGCTGCTGGTGCTCCGTTCGCGCGGCGCGAAGGCCGCGGCGACTCCTCGTCAGCCGCCGTTCGACGACGACGCGCGCGCGGCGTTCCTCGACCGCGTGCACGGGGCGGTCCGCGTCATGCGCGGCGACGCCTTCACGGCGCCGTACGAGGAGCACTGCCGCGACGAGCACTCGTACGGGCTGTGCCGCATCCACACCGTCGGCGCGGTGAGCTCCGCATGACCGCCGACACTCCGCGCCTCTCGCCCGAGGCGATCGCCGCCGCGCTCGGCCAGTTCCCGCCCACGGCGGAGCAGTCGCGCGTGGTGTCCGCTCCGCTCGCGCCCGCCCTCGTGGTCGCCGGAGCCGGCAGCGGCAAGACCGAGACGATGGCGGCGCGGGTCGTGTGGCTCGTCGCGAACGGGCTCGTCCGCCGCGACCAGGTGCTGGGCCTCACCTTCACGCGCAAGGCCGCGGGCGAGCTCGCCGAGCGCATCCGTCGCCGCCTCGCCCGGCTCGGCGAGTTCGAGCGCCGCGGGCTGCTGCCGCACCTGCCGCTCCTGCACGCCGAGGGGCTGCTCGACGCGTTCGGCGAGCTGGAGCGCTCCGGCGCCCCCGAGGCGGCGCGCCGTGCTCGCCTCGACGACCTCGTGCGGCGGGTCGGAACGCGCGCGGGCGACGGCGACGGGCCGACGGATGCCTCGTCCGCCGACGCCCTGCTCGATCGCCCGACCGTGGCGACCTACAACAGCTTCGCCGACGCGATCGTGCGCGAGCACGCGGTGCGCGCCGGTCGTGACGCCGAGGCCGCCGTCCTCAGCGAGCCCGCGGCCTGGCTGCTGATGCGGCGCGTCGTGCTCGCCTCCGACGACCCCCGGCTGGAGACGCGCGAGGAGGCGCTGCGCACGATCGTCGACGGGGCGCTCCGCATCGCCCGCGACAGCGTGGACAACCGTGTCGACCTCGACGAGCTGGCCGCCTTCGCCGCGGGGTTCGCGGACGTGCGCGAACGCCCCTCGCAGCGCAAGGGCGTCACGGTCTACAAGGACGTCGCGGACGCGGCGGCGAGGGTCGGCGGGCTCGAGGTGCTCGTCGCCCTGGCGGGCGAGTATCGCGATCGCAAGCGCCGCCTCGGCGTCATCGACTTCTCCGACCAGGTCGCCGGCGCGTTCGAGGTCGTGCGGGGCCATCGCGCCGTCGTGGACGAGCTGCGCGACCGCTACCGCGTCGTGCTCCTCGACGAGTACCAGGACACCTCGGTGCTCCAGACCGAGCTCCTGGCCGCCGCGTTCGCGGGCACCGCGGTCATGGCCGTCGGCGATCCGCACCAGTCGATCTACGGCTGGCGCGGCGCCAGCGCGGGCAACCTCGGCGGCTTCGCGGACGCGTTCGCCGGCCGCACCGAGACGGGAGCGCCGGCTTCCGGCGGCGACTGCGCGCGCTTCTCGCTCATGACGAGCTGGCGGGGCAGCGTCGACGTGCTCACCGCGGCCGACGCCGTGCTCGCGCCCCTCGCGGCCTCGTCCCCGCTTCCCGTCGAGCCGCTGCGCCCGCGGCCTGGGGCCCCGCGCGGCGACGTCGCGGTCGTGTTCGAGACCGACCTCGACGCCGAGGCCGATCGCGTGGCGGCGTGGTTCGCGGAGGTGCGCGACGCCCGCGCGGCGGCGGGGGAGCCCACCACCGGGGCCGTGCTGTTCCGCAGCAAGAAGCACATGAACCGGTTCGCCGAGGCGCTCGGGCGCCGCGGCATCCCGCACCGCATCCTCGGCCTCGGGGGGCTCCTCTCCACGCCCGAGGTCGTCGACGTCGTCGCGGCCCTGCGCGTGCTCAGCGACCCGCAGGCAGGCTCCGCGCTGATCCGCCTGCTCGCCGGCCCGCGCTGGAGCATCGGCCTCGCAGATCTCCGCGCCCTCGGCGATCTCGCGACGCGGCTGGCCCGCCACGACGCCGCGCTGCAGCCGCTCCCGCCCGAGGTCGTCGGCGACGACCGCGGCTCGCTCGTCGAGGCGCTGGACTTCGTGGCGCGGCATCCGCTCGACCACGGCTGGCTCGCCGGCTTCACCGAGACGGCGCGCGAGCGGCTCGCCGACGCCGGCGCCGTCTTCGCCGGGCTCCGCCGCTCGGTCGGGCTGCCGATCCCCGAGCTCGTCCGCGTCGTCGAGACCGAGCTGCGCCTCGACATCGAGCTCGCCGCCAACGAGGCGCGAGGTCCGGTGCGCCTCGCCGGCGACCAGCTGCGCGCCTTCGTCGACGAGCTGCACGGCTTCCTCGCCACCGACGAGAGCGGGTCGCTGCCGAACCTCCTCGCCTGGCTCGACCGCGCCGAGCGGCTCGACGAGTTCGCACCGCGCACCGAGCCGCCCGAGGACGACGTCGTGCAGCTGCTCACGATCCACGGCTCGAAGGGACTGGAGTGGGACGCGGTCGCCGTCGTGCGCTGCGTCGAGGACGAGCTGCCCACGCGCTTCCGCGACGGCAAGGGGTGGCTCGGCTTCGGCGTGCTGCCCTACGGGTTCCGCGGCGACGCGCCGTGGCTGCCGCGCCTCCGCTGGGAGCGGCACGACGCGCCCACGCAGCAGCAGCTCAAGGCCGCGCTCGACGAGTTCGCCGCGGCGCTGCGGAGCCGGCACGTCGACGAGGAGCGCCGGCTCGCATACGTCGCGGTCACGCGCGCTCGCGACCATCTGCTGCTGAGCGGCGCGAGCTGGTCGGGCACGAAGTCCTCCCGCGCGCCGAGCCGCTTCCTGCACGAGATCGCCGCGGCGCTGGGGCTGCTCTCGGTGGCGTCGGAGGGCGATCTCGACAACCCCTACCTCGGCCGCCGGCAGACGCTGCGATGGCCGCTCGATCCGCTCGGAGCGCGGGGCGAGGTCGTGCGGGCGGCTGCCGCGGCGGTGCGACGGGCCCAGGCGGCGCCGCCGGCCGCTGCGAGCCGCGACCTCGAGCTGCTGCTCGCCGAGCGGGCCGAGCGCACCTCGGAGCGGGTCGGGCAGGCGCCCACGCGCATCCCGGCGTCGCGCTACAAGGAGTTCGCCGGCGACCTCGGCGCGGCGATCGCGGCGCTCGCACGTCCCCTGCCCGAGCGTCCGTACCGGCAGACCCGCCTGGGCACGCTGTTCCACTCGTGGGTGGAGCAGCGCTCCGGACTCGGCGGGGCGGGAGCGTCGCTCGACGATCCGCTCTGGTTCGGCGACGCCGAGCCCGCCGGCGGCGGCGACGCCGAGGCGCTCGACCGGCTCGTGGCGAACTTCCTGTCGTCGGAGTGGGCCGACCTGCAGCCGCTCGAGGTCGAGACCGAGATCGACCTCGCCGTCGACGACCTGCTCGGCGACGGCCGCCCGCACGTCGTGATCTGCAAGCTCGACGCCGTCTACCGTCGCGACGACCGCGGCGGGCGCATCGAGATCGTGGACTGGAAGACCGGCCGGGCGCCGCGCACCGAGGCGGAGCGGGCCGAGCGGATGCTGCAGCTCGAGCTCTACCGCCGCGCGTACCACGCGAAGCACGGCGTGCCGCTCGACCGGATCGACGTGGCGCTCTACTACGTCGCCGACGACCTCGTCATCCGCGGCTGACGGTGGTCGAGCTCGCTGCTACGCGGACTCGGTCCAGCGGCGGAGGGCGTTCTGCGCCGCCTCGTCGCGAGCGCCGGCGTCGTCGGCACCGGCATCCGGCGCCTGCGGCGACCAGTCCGACAGCTCGATCGGCGACGTGGCGATGTCGGCGTGCGGGGCGCGGTCGGTCGCGGCGGGCGTCGTGAACGCGCTCATGGTCGCGGGGTCGTACGCGTCCGTCTGCATCGAGGTGTCGACGAGCTCGGCGGCGGTGTCGGGCACGCGCGCGAGGAGCGCGAGCGCGTCGTCGACGTTGACGCCCTCGCGGGTCAGCAGCGGCTCGTCGCGCACGTTCTCGTCGAGCGCTTCGAGCAGACCCACGGCATCGGTCACGATCGACTCCGAGCCGACCGTGTGCCCGTGCACGAGCCACTTCGCGAACTCCAGCTCGGCGTACAGGCGGGCCCTGGCCACCACCAGCGGGTCGAGCGCACGACCCGAGGCCGTCGCGTAGGCGCTCAGCACCTCGTCGCGCGCGAGCGGCGTGGCCGAGGTCCAGCGCAGGTCGACGGCGGGGTCGCCGACGCTGAGACCGCCCCACGAGAGCAGGCCCGTGACCGACGGGATGCCGTCGGCGTCGGCGAGCAGGAACGCGCCGGGCTCGACGCCGCCGAGCGTGACCGTGGTCTCGAACCGCCACAGCGGCTCGGCCGCGAGCGCCTGGCTCCAGCGGCGGAGCAGGCCGAACGGGAGGCGCCCGGTGGCCTCGGCGCGGTCGAGCAGGCGCTCGGCGTCGTCGCGGATCTGGGCGGACGTGCGAAGCGGCAGACCGGCGTCGCGCACGACGGTGTGCGGCAGGTCGTGGACCGCGGCGATGGCGGCGGCGATCGCGGTCGCGACGCCGGGACCGGCCGGGATGTGCGGACCGTCGACGCGGTAGCCCTCGAGCAGGGTCTCCACGAGCACGAAGGCACCGCCCGCCGACGACTCGCCGACGACCTCCGGAGCCTCGAACGGCACGACACCGCGGACCCCGGGAGTGAGGGCCCGCAGCGCGTGCACCTCGGCGCGGAGCTCGGCGTCGGCCTCGGCGTCGACGGGCACCCGGACGACGACGCGACGGCCGTCGTCGAGGGTCACGACGGCGCTGTCGTAGCGGCCGGAGGCGCCTTCGGTGAGCGCTCCGACGCGCACGACGCTCACCTGCGGGAGAGCGGAGGCGACCGACGCGGCTAGAGTGAGCGGTGAGCGTGCCATGCCCCCCAGGGTAGGTGGATCACGCCCCGGCGCCTTCGCGCCACGCCCGGCAAGAGAGGTCCTCGATGACGATGAAGACCACCCGCCCGCGCCCCGTCCTCCCGACGACCGGCATCGATCGTGCGGGTCAGGAGCGGCTCGATCCCGATCTGGTGGAGCGCCTGCGGGCCGACTCCGGCACGCACGTGCTCGTGGTTCAAGACGACCGTGCCGCACTCACGGCCGACCGCACGCTGCGCTTCGTCGCGCCGGGCGATGTGCGCGAGAACGCGCAGTGGGCGTTCCTGGGTCGGGATGCCGAGGGCGCCGGCCTTCTCGTGGCCGCGCTGTCGGCCGACGCCACGGTCGCCGACGACGCGCAGGACTGGGTGCCGCTGCGCACGATCGGCGGGGAGCTGTCGGATGCCGAGGCGGGCCTCCTCGTCGAGGCGGTGTGCCTCAGCCGCTGGTTGCGGGACGCGCCGTTCTGCGCGGCCTGCGGCGAGCGCACGCAGCTCAGCATGGCCGGATGGTCGCGCCTGTGCTCCGGCTGCCGACGCGAGCACTTCCCTCGCAACGACCCGGCGGTCATCGTCGCGGTCATCGACGCGAGCGGCGAGCGGCTGCTCCTCGGGCAGAACGCGCTGTGGGCCGCCGAGGGCCGCTACTCCACGTTCGCCGGGTTCGTCGAGGCGGGGGAGTCGCTCGAGACCGCGGTCGTGCGCGAGGTCGAGGAGGAGGCGGGCGTGCGCGTCACCGACCTGCGCTACCGCGGATCGCAGGCCTGGCCGTATCCCCGCTCGCTCATGCTCGGCTTCGAGGCGACCGCGATCGACGCGGACGAGGCGCGGCCCGACGGCGACGAGATCGTCCGCGTGCGCTGGTTCACGCGGGCCGAGGCGGCTGCGGCGATGGCGGGGGAGGGCGACGCGCGACTGCCCGGGGCGGCGTCGATCGCGCACCGGCTGATCGCGGGCTGGCTCGCCGGATGACGGAACGGGCACTCGAGGGGCTCGACGAACGGCAGCGCGAAGCGGCATCCGCCGTCCGCGGCCCGGTGTGCGTGCTGGCCGGAGCCGGCACCGGCAAGACCCGCGTCCTCACGCATCGCATCGCCTACGCGGTCGACGTCGGCGCCTACTCGCCGCAGCGGGTCATGGCGCTGAGCTTCACGACGAAGGCGGCCGGCGAGCTGCGCGGCCGGCTGCGGGCGCTCGGCGTGCACGGCGTGTCGGCGCGCACCTTCCATTCCGCCGCGCTCGCGCAGCTCAACTACTTCTGGCCACAGCTGACCGGCGACAGCGCGCCCGCGATCGTCGACCACAAGGTGCGGCTGCTGTCGCAGGCGGCCGACGAGCTGGGGCTCGGGCTCGACACGACCGCGCTGCGCGACGTCGCGAGCCACATCGAGTGGCGCAAGGTGACGATGCGAAGCATCGACGAGGCGGCCCGCGACCGTCCGACCGGGGCCGGCGGCCTCGGCGCGGCGCCGCTCGCCGATCTCCAGGCCCGGTACGAGAAGCTCAAGGACGCGCGCCGCCAGATCGACTTCGAGGACGTGCTGCTGGCGTGCGCGGGCATGCTGGAGTCGGAGGCCCGTGTGGCCGCCGCGGTGCGCGAGCAGTACCGGCACTTCACGGTGGACGAGTTCCAGGACGTCTCCCCGGTGCAGCAGCGGCTGCTGGAGGTGTGGCTCGGCGAGCGGCGCGACGTGTGCGTCGTGGGCGACGCGAGCCAGACCATCTACTCGTTCGCCGGCGCCGACCCCCGCTTCCTGCTCGGGTTCGCCCAGCGCTACGCCGACGCGCGCGTGGTGCGGCTGGAGACGAACTACCGATCGGATGCCGCGGTCCTCGCGGTCGCGAACGCACTCATGCGCGGGCGTCCCGGAGCCCTCGTGCTGGTGCCCGCGGCACGGGGCGCGCAGGCGTCGGGTCGGGCGGCCGACGCGGAGCGGGCGGACCGGACGCCGTCGCGCGCTGCGCCGCCGCCGCTGACCGTCGCGCCGCACGTGACGGCGTACCC
>NZ_JBDIAB010000132.1:0-8404 GCF_039812165.1 Microbacterium sp. | reverse complement strand
CGGGCTCCGGGTCAGCGGCCGCGGTAGTTGGGCGCCTCGACGACGATCTGCACGTCGTGCGGGTGCGACTCCTTGAGCCCCGCGGCCGTGATGCGCACGAACTTGCCGCGCGCCTTCAGCTCGCCGATCGTGCGGGCGCCGACGTAGAACATCGACTGCCGCAGGCCCCCGACGAGCTGGTACGCGACCGCCGAGACCGGGCCGCGGTAGGCGACCTGGCCCTCGATGCCCTCGGGGATGAGCTTGTCGTCGCTCGGCACGTCGGCCTGGAAGTAGCGGTCCTTCGAGTACGAGGTGTTGGTGCCGCGCGACTGCAGCGCGCCCAGCGATCCCATGCCGCGGTACTGCTTGAACTGCTTGCCGCCGACGAACACGACGTCGCCCGGGCTCTCGTCGGTGCCGGCGAACAGCGAGCCGATCATGACGGCATCCGCGCCCGCGACGAGCGCCTTGGCGATGTCGCCCGAGTACTGCAGGCCCCCGTCGGCGATGACCGGCACGCCGGCCTCGCGCGCGGCGAGCGACGCCTCGTAGACCGCCGTGACCTGGGGCACGCCCACGCCGGCGACCACGCGCGTCGTGCAGATCGAGCCGGGTCCCACGCCGACCTTGACGGCGTCGACGCCCGCGTCGATGAGCGCCTGCGCGCCCTCGCGCGTGGCGACGTTGCCGCCGATGACATCGATGTGGGCGAAGCTCGGGTCGGCCTTCAGCCGCCGTACGACGTCGATGACGCCCGCGGACTGCCCGTTCGCGGTGTCGACCACGAGCACGTCGACGCCGGCGTCGCGCAGCGCCTCGGCGCGCTCCCACGCGTCGCCGAAGAAGCCGATCGCCGCTCCGACGCGGAGGCGGCCGTGCTCGTCCTTGGTGGCGAGCGGGTACTTCTCGCTCTTGTCGAAGTCCTTGATGGTGATGAGGCCGGCGAGCCTGCCGTCGTCGTCGATGAGCGGCAGCTTCTCGACCCGGTGGTGCGCGAACAGCGCGATGACCTCGTTCGCGCCGATGCCGACGCGGCCGGTCACGAGGCCCTCGCTGGTCATGACGTCCTTGACCGGGGTCGTCTCGCGCTCGAAGCCCGACACGAAGCGCATGTCGCGGTTGGTGATGATGCCGACGAGCCGCCCGTCGGGGCCGACCACGGGCAGACCCGAGATGCGGTACTTGCGGCAGAGCGCGTCGACCTCTTCGATCGTGGCATCCGGCGTCGTCGTGATCGGGTCGGTGATCATGCCCGACTCGCTGCGCTTGACGCGGTCGACCATCGCGGCCTGGTCGGCGATGGAGAGGTTGCGGTGGATGATGCCGAGCCCGCCCTCGCGCGCGACCGCGATCGCCATGCGGGCCTCGGTCACGGTGTCCATCGCGCTCGAGACGAGCGGGGTGGCCACCGTGATGCGGCGGGTGACACGCGACGACGTATCGGCCTCGGACGGGATGACGTCGGTGTGCCCCGGAAGGAGCAGGACGTCGTCGTAGGTCAGTCCGACGAAACCGAAGGGGTCGTTGTGCTCCATGTATTCTCCTGCGCGCGCGGCGCGTTGCTCGGGTCGACGACGGCCGGCGCGCGAGGCGCCGTACTCCATGGTAGACGCTCGCCGCCTGAGCGGATTCCGGATGCCGGGGCGCCCGGTGTTACAGCCCGGTTACGGGTGGTGCGTGAATCACCATTCACGGTTTACGCTCTTAGCGTCGATCGACGACGATGCGACCGCACCGGACCCGAACCACGTGCGCCGGACTGGAGGATCGGTGAAACCCACGACCCTGATCGCAAGACACCCGAGTCGCTGGCTCGTGCTGCTGCTCGGCGCCCTCGTCGCCGGCGCGCTGCTGCTCGTGGCCGGCCCCGCGTACGCCGCACCCGACACCCCGGGCGGCGACCAGGAGAAGACCGACTTCTACTTCGCCGGGGTGATCACCTTCGACGACGAGCCCGTTCCCGACGTGACCGTGTCGGTCGAGGGCGGCGGCTTCGAGGCCGAGACGGTGACGGATGCCGACGGCCGCTGGCGGCTGTACGTGCCCGAGAAGGCGACGTACACGCTCACCGTCGACGAGTCGACCCTGCCCGACGGGGTGATCGTCGAGGGCGACTCCGCGTCGCAGGAGGTCGAGTTCGGCCTCACCGGGTCGAAGATCGTGAACCTCTTCCTCGGCGAGGGCGTGCGCGTGACGCAGTCGTTCGGCGAGCAGCTGCTCATCCGCCTGACCAACGGGCTCAACTTCGGCCTGCTCCTGGCCCTCGCCGCGATGGGGGCCGCGCTCATCTACGGCACCACCGGGCTGTCGAACTTCGCCCACGGCGAGATGGTGACGTGGGGCGCCCTGCTGACCCTGATCGCGACGTCGCTGTGGCACCTGCCCCTGTGGGCCGGCATCGCGGTGGCGATCGCCGGCGGGGCCCTGCTCGGACTGGCGCTCGACGTCGCCCTGTGGCGACCGCTCCGAAGACGCGGGCTCGGCATCGTGCAGCTCATGATCGTGAGCATCGGCCTGTCGCTGGCCCTGCGCTACACGTTCCAGTACGTCATCGGCGGTGCGACGCAGCAGCTGCCCGGCGCCAGCCCGCCGCCCATCCAGCTCGGCCCGATCTCGATCTCGTACATCGACCTCATCAGCATGGGCGTGAGCATCGTCGCCATCCTCGGCGTCGGCTACTTCCTGCTGGGCACGCGCGTCGGCAAGGCGACGCGCGCGATCTCGGACAACCCGCAGCTGGCCGCGGCATCCGGCATCAACGTCGACCGCGTCGTGCGCCTCGTGTGGGTGCTCGCCGCGACCCTCGCGGCCCTCTCCGGCATCCTGTGGGCGTACTTCCGTCCCGGCGTGCGCTGGGACATGGGCACGCAGATGCTGCTGCTGATCTTCGCCGCGATCACCCTCGGCGGCCTCGGCACCGCGTTCGGGGCTCTCGTCGGATCGCTCATCGTCGGCATCGTCGTGGAGACCTCGACGCTGTGGATCCCGTCCGACCTGAAGTACACGGGTGCTCTGGTCGTGCTCATCCTCGTCCTGCTGATGCGGCCGCAGGGCCTCCTCGGCCGCAAAGAGAGATTGGGGTAGTCGCCATGGACTGGGGCGCCATCCTCGCAAACACTCTCGGCTACCTGCTGAGCCCCATCACGATCGCCTACGCGCTCGCGGCGACGGGCCTGGCCGTGCACTTCGGGTTCGCCGGCCTCCTCAACTTCGGCATGGCGGGCTTCATGGCCCTCGGCGGCTACGGCTACGCGATCTCGATCCTGAGCTTCGGGCTGCCGTGGTGGCTCGCGATGATCGTGGGCATCCTCGCCGCGATGCTGTTCGCGCTGATCCTCGGCATCCCGACCCTGCGGCTGCGCGCGGACTACCTCGCGATCGCGACCATCGCGGCGTCCGAGATCGTGCGACTGCTGTTCACGACGCAGGTGTTCGACCGCTGGACGAACTCCGCCGACGGCCTCGGCGGCTACCACGGCGGCTTCCGCGCGTCGAACCCCTTCCCCGCGGGCCAGTACGGGTTCGGGCCGTGGACCTTCAACGAGACCGGCCTGTGGGTGCGCGTCTTCGGCCTCGTCATGCTCGCGATCGCCGTCTTCCTGGTGTGGTCGCTCATGCGCAGCCCGTGGGGCCGCGTGCTCAAGGGCATCCGCGAGGACGAGGACGCCGTGCGCTCGCTCGGCAAGAACGTCTTCGCCTACAAGATGCAGGCGCTCATGGTCGGCGGCGCGATCGGCGCGATGGGCGGCATCGTCTTCGTGCTGCCCTCGGCGGTCGTGCCGTCGAGCTACACGACGTCGCTGACGTTCTTCCTCTGGACGATCCTGCTGCTGGGCGGCGCGGCCACGATCTTCGGGCCGTCGCTGGGCGCGGTGATCTTCTGGATGGTGATGGCCCTCCTCGGCAACCTCCTGCCCGAGCTCGCGGAGGCCGGGATCCTCCCGATGACCGCGATCCAGGCGGGCACGCTCCGGTTCATCCTGGTGGGCGTCGCGCTCATGCTGCTCGTGATCTTCCGACCGCAGGGCATCCTCGGCGACAAGAGGGAGATGACCTTCGTCAAATGAACACGTCACGCGATCGCAATGAGGTGCCGGATGCCGGGGCTCCGACCGGCCCCGACGACCGGGTGCCGCCGCGCACCGGCAGCATCCGGCGTCCCAAGACCGGCGGCCTCGCCAAGGGCGACCCGATTCCCGGCGTCGCCAAGGTCGACCCGATCCTCGTCGTCGACGGCGTCACGCGCCGCTTCGGGGGCCTGACCGCCGTCGACGTCGAGCACCTGGAGATCCCGCGGCACGCCATCACCGCGCTCATCGGACCGAACGGGGCCGGCAAGACGACCCTGTTCAACCTGCTGTGCGGGTTCGACAAGCCCAACTCGGGCTCGTGGTCGTACGACGGGCGCAACCTCGCCGGTATCCCCGCCTTCAAGGTGGCCCGCATGGGGCAGGTGCGCACGTTCCAGCTCACCAAGGCGCTGTCGCTGCTGACCGTGCTCGAGAACATGAAGCTCGGTGCCACGGGGCAGCGCGGCGAGAGCTTCTGGCAGAGCTTCGTGCCCGCCCTGTGGCGCTCGCAGGAGAAGGCGAACGAGGAGAAGGCGCGGGGGCTCCTCAAGCGCTTCAAGCTCGACGCGAAGGAGCAGGACTTCGCCGCGTCGCTCTCGGGCGGCCAGCGCAAGCTCCTCGAGATGGCGCGCGCGCTCATGAGCGACCCGAACCTCGTGATGCTCGACGAGCCCATGGCCGGCGTCAACCCCGCGCTCACGCAATCGCTGCTCGACCACATCCTCGACCTCAAGGACCTCGGGATGACGGTGCTGTTCGTCGAGCACGACATGCAGATGGTGCGGCACATCGCCGACTGGGTGGTCGTGATGGCCGAGGGCCGCATCGTCGCCGAGGGCCCGCCCGACACCGTCATGCAGGACCAGGCGGTCATCGACGCCTACCTCGGCAGCCACCAGGACGTCGATCTCGGCGTCGTGACCGGCCGCATCGCCGGCGAGCTCGACACCTCGGCGATGGACCTGCTGGAGGAGATCCGCGAGGAGCAGGACGCCCTGATCGAGGGGACCGGGGAGGAGGACAAGAAGTGAGCGAGCCTTTCACGAGTCCCGCGGGCGCCGCATCCGCCGTCCAGGACGACGTCGTCGTCGAGGTCACCGACCTCGTGGCCGGCTACCTGCCCGGGGTCAACATCCTCTCCGGCGCCAACCTCGTCGCGCGCCGCGGCGAGCTCATCGGCATCATCGGCCCCAACGGCGCCGGCAAGTCCACGCTCCTGAAGGCGATCTTCGGCCTCGTCCAGGTCAGGGGCGGCGAGATCACCCTCAACGGCGAGAGCATCGTCGGGCTCAAGGCCGACCGCCTCGTCCAGCGCGGCGTCGCGTTCGTGCCGCAGACCAACAACGTGTTCCCCTCGCTGTCGATCGAGGAGAACCTGCAGATGGGCCTGTACCAGAACCCCCGCATCTATGCGGAGCGCCTCGAGTTCGTCACCGGCATCTTCGCCGAGCTGGGCGCGCGCCTGAAGCAGCGGGCCGGATCGCTCTCCGGCGGCGAGCGCCAGATGGTCGCGATGTCGCGCGCGCTCATGATGGACCCGTCGGTCCTGCTGCTCGACGAGCCGTCGGCGGGCCTGTCGCCGGTGCGCCAGGACGACGCGTTCATCCGCGTCTCCGACATCAACAAGGCCGGCGTGACGACCATCATGGTGGAGCAGAACGCGCGCCGGTGCCTGCAGATCTGCGACCGCGGCTACGTGCTCGACCAGGGCCGCGACGCCTACCACGGCACCGGGCGGCAGCTGCTCGAAGACCCGAAGGTGATCGGCCTGTACCTGGGCACGCTCGGCACCGACGACGAGTGACGCGGGCGGATGCCGCTGCACCGCGGCATCCGCCCCCTCCGCCCCCACGACGGAACGAGGGCCCCGGATCGCTCCGGGGCCCTCGTCTGTCGCGATGACTAGTTGATGCGGGAGTGGGTGTTGTCGGCCCCGTACTGGAAGATGCCGATGGTCGCCTCGGTCGGGTCGCCGTTCTCGTCGAACGTGATCGGACCGGAGTAGCCGTCGTAGTCCGCGACGCCGCCGTCGAGGATGATGTCGGCGCACTCGCTGAACGACGTGCACTTCTCGCCGTCGCCCGAGCCGCCGGAGACCTCCTGCAGCTTGCCCGCGATCTCGGTGGCATCCGTCGAGTTCGCCGCCAGCGACGCGAGCGCGAGCAGGATGACCGCGTCGTACGACTCGGCCGCGTAGCTCAGGTCGCTCAGCTCCGCGCCGGCCGTCTCGACCCACACGGCGTTGAGGCGCTCGAGGAAGTCGTCCTCGAGCACCGGGCCGGGGGTCGTGCCCTTGGCGCCCTCGAGCGAGACCGCCACCTGGCTGCCCCACTGCTTCAGGTTGCCGTCGACGAGGTAGAAGTTCTTCGCGTCCTGACCCGCGTTCACCAGCAGCGGCGCGATCGTCGCGAACTGGTCGAACGTGATGAGCACGACGGCGTCGGGGTTGGCCGCCGCGATCGTCTGCACCTGGGCGTCGAACTGACCCTCGCCGTCGTTGTACGACGCCTCGGCGACGACGGTGCCGCCGGTCGACTCGAAGACCTCCTTGACGACGCCGAACAGGCCGGTGCCGTAGGCGTCGTTCTGGTAGATGATGCCGATGTTCTTGTGGCCGTCCTCGGCGAGCAGGTTGCCGAGCACCTCGCCCTGGAGCAGGTCGCTCGGGGCGGTGCGCCAGTAGAGGCCGTTGTCGTCCCACGTCGTGAAGTCGGGCGACGTGTTGGCCGGCGAGAAGGTGATGATGCCCGCGCTCACGTTGCTGTCGAGGAACAGCTTCGTCACACCCGAGGCGGCCGCGCCGATCATCGCCGAGACGCCCTCGCTCTGGAGCTTGGGGACGGTCGTCTCGAAGGCCTTGTTGTCGGCGTCGCCGGAGTCGCCGCGCGTGAGGTCGATCGTGATGCCCTTGGCGGCCTCGTTGACCTCCTTGACGGCGAGCAGCGCGCCGGCCTCCTCGGGCGGGCCGAGGTACGACAGGCTGCCGGTCTGCGGGAGGACGGTGCCGACCTTGAGGGTCAGATCCTCGCGGTCGGCGGGTGCGCTCGACTCGGCCGGAGTGGACCCGCCGGCACACCCGGCGAGAAGAATCGCGCTGACGGTGGCGACGGCGACGCCGCCGATGACCCTGCCCGCGCGTGAACGTGTGAAGACGCTCATGGTGCTCCTTGTTTCAGTGGACGCGGAACGGCGTCGGGGCGCCGCCCCCCAGTGGCATCCAACCTAACCGCCGGCACGGCATCTGGATGTTGCCGTTTGTTAACGATCGGTAACGGAATCGAATCGTTATCTGTGGCGCGCGTGCCGCACCGAGTCCACGGTCAGGATGACCAGCGCGACCCACACCAGGCCGAAGCCGATCCAGCGCTCGAGCGGCATCGGCTCGCCCTGCAGCCAGAAGCCCGTGATGAACTGCATCACCGGCGCGAGGAACTGCAGCATGCCGATCACCGTGAGCGGAGCGCGGCGGGCCGCGGCGGCGAAGAACAGCAGCGGCGTCGCCGTCGCGACGCCCGTGCACAGGAGCAGAGCGGTGTGCCCCGCACTCACGTTCCCGAGCGTGAGCCCGGTCGTCGCTCCCACCACGATCAGCTGGACGACCGCGACCGGCAGCAGCCAGAGCGATTCGAGGGTCATGCCGCTGACGGCATCCACCGACGGCCCGATCTGCTTCTTCACGAGTCCGTAGAGCCCGAACGAGGCGGCGAGGGTGAGCGCGATCCACGGGAACGATCCGTAGCCGACGACGATGACGACCACGGCGAGGCTCGCGATGCCGATCGCGACCCACTGCGTCGTGCGCAGTCGCTCGTGCAGCACGAGCACGCCGAGGAGCACCGTGACGATGGGGTTGATGAAGTAGCCGAGGCTCGTCTCGATGATGTGACCGGTGAACGTGCCGATCACGAACACCTGCCAGTTGACGTAGATGAGGATGCCGGCCACCACGGTCCACCCGGTGAGCCACCGGTTGCGGAGGATCGCGAACAGCCGCTTCCACGTGCGCAGCACGGTGAGGAGCGCCGCGCACACCGCGAGCGAGAACACGATCCGCCACGCGACGAGCTCCCACGCGCCGGTCGGCTGCAGCAGCAGGAAGTACAGCGGCAGGAACCCCCACATGAGGTATGCCGTGAAGGCGTAGACCCCGCCGAGCGCCTGCTCGCGCGCGGGATCCAGGGGCTTCACCACCTCAGCCTAGGGTTTCGGCGATCGGCCGCGGCACGGCGGCGGCGCTCGGAGCTGCCACGTCGCGTGCGATCTCGGCCAGTGTCGGGCGAACGGGTCGCGGAACGGGGAGGGGGCCCGGATGCCAGTGGCATCCGGGCCCCCTCGGGAACCGTCTGGATCAG
>NZ_JBDIAB010000131.1:0-8507 GCF_039812165.1 Microbacterium sp. | reverse complement strand
ACCGCGGGCGTGGCATCGCCGGGCGCGCGTCGACGGCGCTCGACGCCGCGCGCCGCGCGCGAGAGCTGTCGCGGCTCGGCGACGCGCCGTTCGTCGACGTGCTCGTGGTCGGCGGCGGTGTGACCGGGGCGGCGATCGCGCTGGATGCCGCGAGCCGCGGTCTGCGCACCGTGCTCGTCGAGCGCCACGATCTGGCGTTCGGGACGAGTCGGTGGAGCTCGAAGCTCGTCCACGGAGGCCTGCGCTACCTCGCGTCGGGGCAGTTCGGCATCGCCCACGAGAGCGCGGCGGAACGGCATGTCCTGATGACCCGCACCGCGACGCACCTCACCCGGCCGCTGCGGCAGGTCGTTCCCCTCTATGGAGCGGACTATATGTCGCAAGGCGCATACGTCGGGGCGGGGTTCGCGCTGGGCGACGGGATGCGGCGTCTCGTGGGCACGCCGGCGGAGGCCGTGCCGCCGCCGGCGATGCTCGACCCGGCACGGACGCGAGAGCTCGCGCCGGCCGTCGCGGGCGACGGCCTGCGCGGCGCGGTGTCGGGCTGGGACGGCCAGGTGATCGACGACGCGCGGCTCGTCGTCGCCCTGTGTCGCACGGCCGCGGGGGAGGGGGCGAGCATCCTGACCCGCGTCGAGGCGCGCGAGGTCGCCGGCGACGGGGCGCTGCTCGTCGACACGACGACCGGTGCGGAGCTGCGCGTGGGCGCGCGGGCCGTCGTCGGCGCCGCCGGCGTGTGGACGGGCCTGATCGACCCGGCCGTGCGGCTGCGGCCCAGCCGCGGCACGCACCTCGTGGTCGAGACCGCGCGGCTCGGCGGGGCGGACGTCTCGCTCACGGTGCCGGTGCCCGGCGCGACGGGCCGGTTCGTCTTCACGGTGCCCGCGCCGCACGGGCGCACCTACATCGGCCTCACCGACGTGCCCCTCGACGGGGATGGGTCCGGCGCGATGGCCGACGTGCCGCACGCGACGGATGCCGAGATCGACGAGCTCCTCGCGACGATGAACACCGTGCTCGCCGATCCCCTCGACCGCCACGACGTCATCGGCACCTTCGCGGGGCTGCGCCCGCTCCTCGACGACGCGGACGACACCGACGGCGCGCGCGACACCGACGCGCTCTCGCGTCGGCACGCGATCCTCGAGTCGTCCGACGGCGTGCTGAGCGTCGTGGGCGGCAAGCTCACCACCGCACGGCGCATGGCGCAGGACGGCGTGGACGAGGCGGTGCGTCGGCGCCGCCTGCCGACCGCCCGGACGTCGCGCACGGCCGCCCTGCCTCTCGTCGGAGCGTGGCCCCGCGACGCGCTCGCGCGCGTCGCGGCGCCGCCCCGCTGGGTGCGCAGGTACGGCGCCGAGGCGCCGTACCTGGCCGCGCTGCCCGCGGGCGGCGACGCCGCCCGCGGCGTCACCGCCCAGGAGCTGGAGTGGGGCGTGCGCGTCGAGGGCGCGCTCTCGGTGGCCGACCTGCTCGACCGCCGGACGCGTCTGGGACTCGTGGCGACGGATGCCGCGGCATCCGTCGCCGCCGCCCGCGCGGCCTTCGACCGCGCCGGCGTCGTGCCGCTCGACGCCTGATCGCGCCGGCCCGTCCGGCGCCCGGACGAGCGAGGGACTAGATCGTGAGGGCCTTCTCGAGGAGCGCGGCCTGCTCGATCGCGTGGACCTTGCCCGAGCCGGTCGCCGTCGAGGCGGCGGCGGCGCGCGAGACGCGGCGGATCGTGCGCCCGTGCAGGTGCTTCACGACCTCCAGCGCGATGAACGGCCACGCACCCTGGTTCTCGGGCTCGTCCTGCACCCACACCAGTTCGGCGTCGGGGTAGGTGTCGAGCACCGCGTTGAGCTCGTCGATGGGCGCCGGGTAGTACTGCTCCAGACGCACCAGCGCGATGCGCGGGTCGGGGCGCTTCTCGAGCTCCGCCTTGAGATCCCAGTGCAGCTTGCCGGCGTGCAGCAGCACGCGCTCCACGCGGCTCTTGTCGAGCCCGCGGTCGTCGTCGATGACCGGCTCGAACCGGCCCGACGTGAACGCCTCCGCGGGGCTCGTCGCACCGCGCAGGCGCAGCATGGCCTTCGGCGTGAACACGACCAGCGGCCGGCGCGGACGCGCGTAGGCCTGACGGCGCAGCAGGTGGAAGTACGAAGCCGGCGTCGACGGACGGGCGACCGTCATGTTGTCCTGCGCGCACAGCTGCAGGTAGCGCTCGATGCGGGCCGACGAGTGATCGGGGCCCTGGCCCTCGTAGCCGTGCGGCAGCAGCAGGACGACGCTCGACTGCTGACCCCACTTCTGGTTGGCCGACGAGATGAACTCGTCGAGCACCGTCTGCGCGCCGTTGGCGAAGTCGCCGAACTGCGCCTCCCACAGCGTCAGGGTGTCGGCGCGCTCGACCGAGTAGCCGTACTCGAACGCCATCGCGGCGTACTCGCTCAGCAGCGAGTCGTAGGCGTAGAAGCGGCCCTGGCTCTGCGACAGGTTCGCCAGCGGCAGCCACTCCTGGCCGTTCTCGCGGTCGTGCATGATCGCGTGCCGCTGCACGAAGGTGCCGCGGCGCGAGTCCTGGCCGGCGAGGCGGACGTTCGTCCCCTCCATCAGCAGCGACCCGAACGCGAGCAGCTCGCCGAACGCCCAGTCGATGCCGCCGGAGCGGCTCATCTCGGCCCGCTTGTCGAGGAGCGACTTGAGCTTCGGATGCACGGTGAAGCCCTCGGGCGGGTTGACGAAGGCATCCCCCACCTGCCGCACGACGTCCTGCGAGACGCCGGTCGTCTCGGGCTCGCCCACGACCTGCGCGACGGACGTCGTCGGCGTGACGACGGCCGACGACCCGGTCTCGGCCGCGTGCGTCTCGGCGAAGGCGACCTCGAGCCGGCTCTGGAAGTCGCGCTTGGCCTGCTCGTACTCCTCCTGCGTGATGTCGCCGCGACCGACGAGGGCCTCGGTGTACAGGCGCCGCACCGAGCGCTTGGCCTCGATGAGGTTCGTCATGAGCGGCTGCGTCATCGACGGGTCGTCGCCCTCGTTGTGCCCGCGGCGGCGGTAGCAGACCAGGTCGATGACGATGTCGCGGTGGAACCGCTCGCGGTAGCGGAACGCCACCTCGGCGACGTGGACGACCGCCTCGGGGTCGTCGCCGTTGACGTGGAGGACCGGAGCCTGGATGGTCTTCGCCACATCGGTCGCGTAGACCGACGTGCGGCTGTCCTGCGGCAGCGTCGTGAAGCCGACCTGGTTGTTGACCACCACGTGGATGGTGCCGCCGGTGCGGTACGCGCGCAGCTGCGACATCTGCAGCGTCTCGACCACGACGCCCTGGCCGGCGAACGCGGCGTCGCCGTGCACCAGGATCGGCAGCCACGAGAACGTGCCGATGGGCTTGCGGTCCTGCTTGGCGCGGACGATGCCCTCGAGCACGCCGTCGACGGTCTCGAGGTGCGACGGGTTGGCCGCGAGGACCACCGGCAGCTCCTGCCCGCCGTCGGCGATGAACGTGCCCTCGGTGCCGAGGTGGTACTTGACGTCGCCCGATCCACTCTTCGAGCCGACCGCGACGGATCCCTCGAACTCGCGGAACACCTGGCCGTACGTCTTGCCGGTGACGTTCGTGAGCACGTTGAGGCGCCCACGGTGGGCCATGCCGATCGCGGCGCCGTCGAGCCCGGCAGATGCCGCGCCCTGCAGGATCTCGTCGAGGAGCGGGATGAGCGACTCGCCGCCCTCGAGGCTGAACCGCTTCTGACCGACGTACTTGGTCTGCAGGAACGTCTCGAACGCCTCGGCCTCGTTGAGCTTGTTCAGGATGCGCAGCTGCTCGTCGTGACCCGGCTTCTGGTACTTGACCTCGAGGTTCTCCTGGAACCACGCGCGCTGGTCGGGGTCCTGGATGTGCATGTACTCGATGCCGATCGTGCGGCAGTACGAGTCGCGGAGCACGCCCAGGACGTCGCGCAGCTTGAGCAGCCGCTTGCCGCCGAAGCCGCCGGTGACGAACTCGCGGTCGAGGTCCCAGAAGGTCAGCCCGTGCGACTCGATCTCGAGATCCGGGTGCGTGCGCTGCACGTACTCGAGCGGGTCGATGTCGGCCATGAGGTGGCCGCGGACCCGGAACGAGTTGATCAGCTCCTGCACGCGCGCGGTCTTGTCGACGCGCTCCGCGATGTCGACGTTGATGTCGCGGTTCCAGTGGATCGGCGCATACGGGATGCGCAGGGCCGCGAAGATGCCCGAGTAGAAGTCGCGCTGGCCGGTCAGGTACTCGTGGACGATCTTGAGGAACGCGCCCGAGCCGGCGCCCTGGATGACACGGTGGTCGTACGTGCTCGTGAGCGTGATGGTCTTGCCGATGCCGAGCTCGACGAGCGTCTTCTCGCTCGACCCCTGGAACTGCGCCGGGTACTCCAGCGCGCCGACGCCGACGATGCAGCCCTGGCCGGGCATGAGCCGCGGCACCGAGTGCACGGTGCCGATGCCGCCGGGGTTGGTGAGCGAGATCGTCGTGCCCTGGAAGTCCGCCGCGGTGAGCTTGTTGGTGCGGGCCCGGGAGACGAGGTCCTCATAGGCGGCGAGGAACTCGTTGAAGGTGAGCGACTCGGCGCGCTTGATGCTCGGCACCAGCAGCGCCCGCGTGCCGTCGGGCTTGGGCATGTCGATCGCGATGCCGAGGTTGATGTGTGCGGGGGCGACGACCGACGGCTTGCCGTCGACGACCGTGTAGTGCACGTTCTGGCTGGGGAACGACTTCAGCGCCTGGATGAGCGCCCAGCCCACCAGGTGGGTGAAGCTGACCTTGCCGCCGCGGGTGCGCGACATGTGGTTGTTGATGACGATGCGGTTGTCGATCATCAGCTTCGCCGGGACCGTCCGCACGCTCGTGGCCGTGGGGACCGTGAGCGACTCGTCCATGTTGGCGGCGAGCGTCTTCGGCATGCCGCGGAGCGTCGTCACGACGTCCTCGCCGCTGGCCTCGGGCGCGGCCGGGACCACGGTGGGCGCCTGCGCCGGGATCGGCTGCGGGGCGGCGGGGCGCGCGGTCGTCCGCGCGACCGGCTGCGCGCCGACCACCGGGATGGGCGCCGTCACCGGGTGGGCGTCGGACGCCGGCGGTGCGGGCTGGACGATCGCCGCGGCGGGCTCGGGGGCGGATGCCGGTGCCGGCTCCGGCTGGTACGCCTCCAAGATGGGCCACCAGGCCTTGTCCACAGAGTTCTTGTCCTTCGAGAACTGCTCGTAGAGCTCGGCGACGAGCCATTCGTTGGCGCCGAATTCGCCGTCGCTGGAAGTTCCGAGGCCGGTCACCTGACTGGACACGGGTGTTGCCTGCTTTCGTCGGTGAAGGTCAGTTCGTGCGGAAGCCGGGTCGACCAGACGCACACGTCATATCAGCGTAACGCAGATGGGCGACCGAAAGCCGGGCCAGTCCGCGATTCGCACGGACCGGCGGCCGACGTCCGCGCCCGTCCGCGACTGGGTACCGTGGAACCATGCAGTTCTCCGGAGAGCGTCCCGCCGTCGACCTGACCTACTCCGACGTGTTCCTCGTGCCCCGCCGATCGGCGGTCACGAGCCGGCTCGACGTCGACCTCGCGCCCCGCGACGGCACCAGCGCGACGGTCCCGCTCGTCGCCGCGAACATGAACTCGGTCACCGGCCCCCGGCTGGCCGCCACGCTCGCGCGGCGGGGCGGCCTGGGCGTGCTGCCCCAGGACATGCCGCTGCAGGAGGTGGATGCCGCGATCCGCTGGGTCAAGGACCAGCCGGTGCCGTGGGACACGCCGCTCGTGCTGCCGCCGGAGGCCACGGTGGCGGACGCCGCCCTCCTCCTGCCCGCCACCGAGGGCTACGGCATCGTGGTGGCGCCCCCGGCGGCCTCGGCCGACGGCATCCACGTCGACGACATCCTCGGGGTCGTCCCGGCGACGAGGCTCGGCACGGCGCTCGCCGACGCGCGCCTGGGCGACCTCGCCCGCGGGCGCCCCGCCTCGATCGACGCCGACGACGTGACGAGCGCCCGCCACGCGTTCGACCTCATCGTCGCCGCCGAGACCGAGACGGTGTGCGTGCTGCGCCACGGCCGGCTCGTCGGCGTGCTGTCGCAGCGGAGCGCGCTGCGCTCGACGCTGTACCGGCCCGCGGTCGACGCCGACGGACGCCTCATCGTCGCGGCCGCCGTGGGCATCAACGGCGACGTCGCCGCCAAGGCGAAGGCGCTCGCCGCCGCCGGCGTGGACGTGCTCGTCGTCGACACCGCGCACGGACACCAGGAGAGCATGCTGCGGGCCCTGCGCACCGTGTCGGACCTGGGGCTCGGCATCCCGCTCGTCGCGGGCAACATCGTCACCGCCGAGGGCGTGCACGACCTGGTCGCCGCGGGCGCCACGATCCTCAAGGTCGGCGTCGGTCCCGGGGCCATGTGCACGACGCGCATGATGACGGCGGTCGGGCGTCCGCAGTTCTCCGCCGTGCTCGAGACCGCGCAGGCGGCGGCGAGCCTCGGTGCGCACGTGTGGGCCGACGGCGGCGTGCGCTACCCGCGCGACGTCGCACTGGCGCTCGCGGCGGGCGCGGCATCCGTCATGATCGGCTCGTGGTTCGCCGGCACCATCGAGGCGCCCGGACTCCTGCAGACCGACGACGCCGGCCGCGTCTACAAGGAGTCGTGGGGGATGGCCTCGACCAAGGCCGTGCACGGCCGATTCGGCCGTCTCGACCCGTACGAGCGGGCGCGCAAGGAGCTGTTCGCCGAGGGCATCTCGTCGTCGCGCATCTACCTCGACCCGCTCCGCCCGGGCATCGAGGACCTCGTCGACATGATCACGTCGGGCGTGCGCTCGTCGTTCACCTACGCGGGGGCGTCGACGGTGCCCGAGTTCCACGAGCGCGCGCTCGTCGGGCTGCAGTCGGCGGCCGGCTACGAGGAGGGCAAGGCCCTCCCGGTCAGCTGGTAGCCGCGCGTTCCCTTCCGCGGCCTCGGCCCGGTCGTCCGGGGTTGCCTGTCGGTCGCCCGGGTCCTGTTGGCGACACCTTTCTGCGGGTCTCGTGCTGGGTCGGTGCCTGTTGGCGGCACCTTTCTGCGGGCCCGGTGCTGGACCGGGCGTGTTGGCGGCACCTTCCTGCGGGTCCGATGCTGGACCGGGCGTGTTGGCGACACCTTTCTGCGGGTCCGATGCTCGGTCGGTCCTGTTGGCGACACCTTCCTGCGATGGCTCCAGCTGCCGACAGCGTTGGCGCCAGTTCCCTGCAATGGCCCCTACAAATATGTGGCGCCATCGCAGAGAACTGGCGCCGACGCCACGCGAGAGTGGGACCCACGTGGGAGAGCGGAACCCGCGCGAGAGCCGAACCCGCGCGAGAGCGGGACCGCGCGAGAGCGCTAGCCACGCGATGGCGGAGGGATGCCGGCGAGCTCGGGCTCCGGCATCCGGTCGCCCGTTCAGAAGCCCGGCCGAGGACGGGTAGTGGGGAGTCCCGCCCGCGTCAGCACGTCATACAGCAGCGCGGGCCGTTCCAACTGGCGCGTCCGCCAGCGCGAGACGACCCGTACGACGCGGCGCAGCTCGTCCTCCCGGTCCTTTTCGTCGGCGAGCACCTGCTCGGGCGTCCGACCGCGTCGCAGCACCGGATCGAGATACTTGCCGAGGCCGTCGTACTCGCCGACGTGGTCCCATTCGTCCCAGGAGAAGTCGGTGAACGCCCGCAGGCCGCTCGGCAGCAGGAACTCGCGCTGCAGTCGCGGTCGAGGAAACCCGAGCTGCTCGATGATCACGCGGCTCTGCGACTCGCGGACGCTGTCGGCCTGCGGCGAGGCGAACGCGACCACGCGCTGCACGCGGGCCTGCCCGCGCCCGCCGAAGCGATCGGCGGCGCGCTGCAGGTCATCCGGCGTCGCGAGCGGACCGCCTTCCCGCCGTGACCAGAGCACCTGGTCGGCCGTGGCGACGCCCTCGGCGAAGGGCAGCATCGCTGCGAGGTCGATCGCTGTCTGCACGACGGACGTCACGAAGTGGCGACCCCACGGAATCACGTCGAGTTCGTCGAGCCGGCGGGTGTGGCGTCGCACGCGGCCGGTCGACCGGCCGCCGCTCTTGCGGTCGACGCTCACATCGACGCGGTCGGGCCAGTCGCCGAGCACGTCCGCACCGTGAAGTGCGGCGGCGGCGAAGTGCGACAGGACGGTGCCGGCCTCGAGACGGGATGCCGCTTCCCACACACGCTGGGCGTGCCGGTCCATCGGCTCGAGACCGTCCCAGGCCCTCGCCGCCGCGAACGCTCCCGGTCCGATCCGCACGATCTCACCGCGTTCGACTCGGGAGGCGAGTCGTCGTTCGTTGACGGGGTCGAGGTGCTCGCGGCGTCGGAAGACGGCATCCAGCGGCGGTTCGGAGAGCGCGCTCATGACGCCATGCTGGCGGGGTGTGTGGCGGCGATGCGGCGCACGACCCCGAGATGTGGACAACCCGCGCGGATTCGTCGCTGTGGAGGGCTCCCCGTGGCGCGGCACCCGCGTG
>NZ_JBDIAB010000130.1:0-8517 GCF_039812165.1 Microbacterium sp. | reverse complement strand
CTCATCGGCGCGATCAGCACGCTGCAGTCGCAGACCTCGTCGTGCCCGTCGTCGATCAGCCAGGCCGCGGCCGCGGCGGCGCTCGACGGACCGCAGGACTTCGTGCGCGACTCGGTGGCGGTCTACCGCGAGCGGCGCGACGCCGCCCTGGCAGGGCTGGGGGCCGTCGACGGGCTCGAGCCGATCGCGCCGGACGGCGCGTTCTACCTGTACGTCGACTGCTCGGGGCTGATCGGCCTGGTCAGGCCCGACGGGCGGGCGCTCGAGGACGATCGGGACGTGACGATGTTCCTCCTCGAGGAGGCCGGCGTCGCCGTCATCCAGGGCTCGGCCTACGGCCGGTCGCCGTTCTTCCGCATCTCGTTCGCGACCGACCTCGACACGATCGAGCAGGCGACCGCCGCCGTCGCCGACGCGGTGGCGCGCCTGGAGCGGCCCGCCGCCTGAGCGCGCGCGCCTGACCTTCCTCGCGAGTCACTGCCCTCCCGCCGGGTCACTCCGCTCCTGCGCAGTGACCCGGTGGGAGCGGAGTGACTCGGCGTGGGGCTCGCGGCGCGGGGCCGGATGCCGCCGGGTCAGTCCGTCTGCGGGAAGACGGCGACGACGTCGATCTCGACGAGGATGTCGGCCAGCTGCGAGCCGACCGTCGTGCGCACCGGGTACGGAGCGGTGAAGAACTCGCGGTACGCGTCGTTGAACTCCGCGAAGTCGGCGAGGTCGGCCAGGTGCACGGTCGTCTTGACGCAGTCGTCGAGCGTGAGCCCGGCCTCGGCGAGCACGGCCTGGACGTTGCGGAGCACCTGCCGGGTCTGGTCGGCGACGCTCTCGGCGACGGCTCCCGTGGCCGGATCCTGCGGGCCGAACCCCGCGGTGTAGAGGAAGCCGTTCGCGACGATCCCCTGGCTGTACGGTCCCGCGGGCTGCGGGGCGCCGGTGATGTGGATGGCGGACTTGGCCATGTGTCTGTTCCTTTCTGTAGACGTGTGTTCCCCGCGTCAGCCGAGCTCGCGGGAGATCTGTGCGGCCGTGTGCTGCAGGAGGGGCAGGCGCTCCTGCAGTCGCGGGAGGTCCTCGACGACCCGCAGCGCGGTGAGCGAGAGCGCGCCGACGACGCCGGCCGGGCTCATGACGGGCACGGCGACGCAGTTCACGAAGTCCTCGAACTCGCCGTCGTCGGCGGCCCAGCCCTGCCGGGCCACGCGCTCCAGCTCGACGTCGAGCCGGGCTCGGCTCGTGATGGTGCGATCGGTGTAGCGGCGCCAGTCGACGTCCGCGAGCACGGCGTCGCGCCGATGCACGGGAAGCCCCGCGAGGATCGCCTTGCCGATCGCGCTGCACTGCGGACGCACCGCGGAGCCGACGCGGGAGTACATGCGGATCCCGCCGGAGTCCTCGGCCTTGTCGACGTAGACGACCTCGTCGTCGACGAGCGCGCCCACGTGCACGGTGTTGCCCACGGCGCGGTGCAGCCTCCGCACGTGCGCGAACGCGACGGAGCGCAGGTCGAGGCCCTCCAGCGCCGCATTGCCGAGCACCGCGAGCCGGAACGACGGCGCGTAGGCGCCGTCGGGCAGGCGACGCGCGAACCCGACCTGCACGAGGGTCTGGAGCTCGCGGAACATCGTCGACCGGTGGATGCCGAACGCCTCGGCCAGCTGCGCCACGGTGCTCGGCCGCGCGGCGATGACGTCGAGGATGTCGGCGGCCCGTTTCACGCTCTGCGACATCAGCCCTCCCCCGCGCGGCCGTCTCGCCGGAGACCACGACCGGGGAGCGCGCCGGTGAGCGCGCCGCCGGCCAGCACCGGCACCCCCGCGACGAGGACGTCGTCCACGCCGATGGCCTCGCGGAGGGGCTGGTCGTACGTCGCCGTGTCGGCGACGGCATCCGGGTCGACCACGGCGAGGTCGGCGACGGCGCCGATCCGCACGACGCCGCGCGCACCGAGCCCGAACCGCTCGACGGGGAGCGCGGAGAGGTGGCGGACGGCATCCGCCCACGACCACGTGCCCCGCTCGCGCACGTACTCGCGCAGGTAGCGCGCGAACGTGCCGCGCGCCCGCGGGTGCGGGTGGGCACCGACGAAGATGCCGTCCGAGCCGCCCATATGGCCCGGTTGGGCGAACACGCGGGCGAGCTCCTCGGGCGTGCGCTCGTGCCGGACGGCCATGACCGCGTTGACCTGGAGACGGGATGCCGCGAGCACGTCGAGCGCGAAGCCCGCCGCATCGGTGCCCGCGCGCGCCGCCGCGTCGTGCAGGGTCAGCCCGTGCGACCACGCGTACTCGGGCGCCGCGACGTGCGCGAGCGTGATCATGCGCGGCCAGTCCGGGCCGAGGCTCGCGCTGCGCGTGGCCCGGTCGATGCAGGCCCCGCGCAGCCGCGCGCGCTCGCCGGGGTCGGCCAGCACGCGCACGACATCGTCGACCGGGCGCACGGTGAGCTCGGGCGGGATCAGCGGCATGGCCAGGAGCGTGCACGCGCGCGTGTAGGGGTAGGCGTCGAACGTGGCGTCGACGCCGGCCTCGGCGAGCGCGGTGAGCTGTGCTCGCACGATGTCGGCGTCGGCGTGGAAGTGCGACACGTGCACCGGGAGCGGCGCGCCGGCCGCGGATGCCGCGAGCGCGGCGATCCGCGCCATCTCGGCGACGCCCTCGGCGGAGTTCGCCTCGTAGCCCCCGCGCATGTGACTGACGTACACGCCGCCGCGACGGGCGACCGGCACGCACAGCGCGGCGATCTCCTCGGCGTCCTGGAAGATCCCGGGCACGTAGTCGAGCCCGCTCGACAGCCCGACGGCCCCCTCGGCCATGCCCCGGGCGACGAGCTCGGCCATCCGTGCCCGCTGGGCCGCGTCGGCCGGCTCCGACCGCCGCCCGCACACCTCGAACCGCACCGTGCCCGCCGGCACGAGACAGGCGGCGTTCAGCGCCGACGCGCCGTCGACGCCGGCGAGGTAGCCGGCGACCCCGCCACCCCGATAGGTCGGATGCGGGCCGTTGATCGCCGCGAAGTACTCGGTCGCGTACGCGCCCGAGCCCGGCGCGTACGACACGCCGTCCTGGCCGGCGACGACCGTCGTGACGCCCTGGCGCAGCAGGGCGCGCTGGACGACCGGGTCGCCCAGCATGCCGTCGACGTGTGCGTGCGCGTCGACGAGTCCGGGCAGCACGAGCCGGCCCGTCGCGTCGAGCTCGCGATCGCCCCGACGCGCGTCGACCCGTCCGACGGCGGTGATCACGCCGCCTTCCACGGCGACGTCGGCGGGACGGGTCGCGCCCGCATCGGCGAGCGCGCCCCCGCGAAGCACGAGCCGTCCGGTCATCAGAACCACGTGCGGATCAGGTCGACGACCGCACCCGACTCCCAGGAGTCCACGACCGGCAGCAGCCGCCACTTGTCGAAGGCCGTGCACGGGTGCGACAGGCCGAGCGCCACGACCGCGCCGATCGGGACGTCGGCGCGCAGGAACGCGTGCTGGTCGCTCAGGGCCGAGACGGGGGCGTCGAGCGGCTCCCACGCCTCGCCGAGGTCGGCGGCGACGCCGCGCGCGCGGGGAAGCCCCTCGTCGTACGGGAAGTCGCGCTTGCCGCCGTCGAGGAGGGCGAGGCCGGGCTCGGGCTGCGACACCACGCGGGCCACGCCGCGCATCGCGGTGCGGAACCTCGGCGCTCCGGCCCCGGCCTGCGCGACGGCGTCGCCGAACGGCGAGATGCCCCGGTAGAAGCCGTCGTCGTGCACGAGGTAGGCGCCGGAGCGCAGCACGAAGCGCGCGCCGTCGGCGCCCGCACCCGCCTCGTGGAAGGCGTCGGCGACGAGGTCGAAGTAGGCGCTGCCGCCCGCCGTGACGTACACGTCGCCGTCGCCGTACAGCGGCGCGATGTCGCGGTGCAGCGCGACCAGTCGCTCGAGGTACGCGCGCACGGCGTCGAGGGTCGCCACCGACCGGTCGTGGCCGAGGATGCCCTCGTACCCCGCCACACCGGACAGCCGCAGCACGTCGGAGGCCGCGATCCGCTCGGCGACGGCACGCGCCTCGTCGACCGTGCGCGCCCCGGTGCGGGCGCCCGGCGCGCCGAGCTCGACGCACACGTCGACCGGCCGCGGAACGCCGACGGCGCGGAGGACCGTCTCCATGCGCTCGACGGTCGCGGGCGCGTCGGCCCAGCACACGAACCGGAAGGCCGGGTCGGCGATCTCGCCGGCGAGCCAGCGCAGGGAGCGCTCGTCGACCGCGCTGTTGGCGAGCATGATCGAGTCCACGCCGGCGTCGCGGGCGGTGCGCACCTGCCCCATCGTGGCGAGCGTGATGCCGAGGCTGCCGGCATCCCGCTGCCGGCGCCACAGCGCGGGGGCCATCGTCGTCTTGCCGTGCGGCATGAGCTCGAGGCCGCGCTCGCCGCACCACGTCGCCATCGTCTCGAGGTTGCCGCGCAGTGCCTCGTCGTCGAGGACGACGAGCGGGGTCCAGAACTCCTCGAGGCGCGGCGACGTGGCCAGGAACTCGGATGCCGTCGACCCGATCGCACGCGCCGGGATTCCCTTGTCGCGTGCGGTGAGCAGGGTGTCCTGCGCGTCGGCTCGCACCATCATCTCGCTCCGTCCTTTCGACTGACTGTGCAAATAATACGACGTCTGTTGTGATCAATGCACACTGACGTCATGATGGACCGGTGAGCACGCCCGCACCGCAGTTCCTCGCCCTCGGCGAGACGATGGCGCTCGTCACGCCCGCGCACGCGCAGCCGCTCGCCGACGCCGACGAGGTGCGGCTCGACATCGGCGGCGCCGAGTCGAACGTCGCGATGCACGCCGCCGCACTCGGCGTGCCGTCGGCCTGGATCGGCGCCGTCGGCGACGACGCACTCGGCCGTCGGGTGCTGCGCGCGATCGCCGCGGCGGGCGTCGACACCCGCTGGGCGCGCGTGGACCCCGCCGCGCCCACCGGCGTCTACTTCAAGGATCCCGGCCACGGCGTGCTGTACTACCGGCGCGGGTCGGCCGCGTCGCGCATGGGTCCCGAGTCCGTCGCCGGCATCCCGCTCGAGCAGGCCGCCGTCGTGCACGTGTCGGGCATCACCCCGGCCCTCTCCGACAGCTGCGCGGCGCTCATCGACGCGGTCGTCGACCGCGTCGGCGCGAGCGCGGCGCTCCTGAGCTTCGACGTCAACCACCGCGCCGCACTGTGGGCGCCGGGCGCCGCGGGCCCCGCGCTCCTGGCGTCGGCCCGGCGCGCCGACGTGGTGCTGGTCGGCCTCGACGAGGCGCACGCCCTGTGGGGCTGCGACGCCCCTGCCGCCGTGCGCGCCCTGCTCCCCGAGCCGCAGACGCTCGTGGTCAAGGACGGCGACGTCGGCGCGACCGAGTTCGACCGCGACGGCGCCCAGGACCGCGAGACGTTCGTGCCCGCGATTCCCACCGCGGTGGTCGAGGCGGTCGGCGCCGGCGACGCGTTCGCCGCCGGCTACCTCGCGGCGCTGCTGCGCGGCCGTCCGGCACCCGAGCGGCTGCGCGCCGGCCACGAGCGCGCCCACCTCGTCCTCCAGTCCACCAGCGACGTCGTCGCCTGAAACCCTCACCACCCCGGGAGCCCTCATGACCGACAACGCCGCATTCGACGAGATCTTCGGCGACGTGCCGCTCATGGCGATCCTGCGCGGCATGGGGCCGGAGCGCAGCCTCGCCGTGGCGACCACCGCGTGGGACCTCGGGATCGGCGTCGTCGAGATCCCGGTGCAGACCCCGGCCGACGTCGAGGCGCTGCGGCTGGTCGCCGACGCCGCCCGCGAGCGCGGGCTGATCGTCGGCGCCGGCACCGTGGTCACCGTCGACCACGTGCACGATGCGAGGCGCGCCGGCGCCGCCTTCACGGTCAGCCCCGGCTTCGACCCCGAGATCGTGCGCGCGTCGGCCGAGGCGGGTCTGCCGGCCCTGCCGGGCGTCGCGACGCCCACGGAGGTGCAGCTCGCCCTCCGCGAGGGCCTCACGTGGCTGAAGGCCTTCCCCGCGTCGCTCCTGGGCACGGGGTGGTTCGGCGCGATGCGCGGGCCGTTCCCGCAGGCGACGTTCGTCGCCACGGGGGGCATGGATGCCACCACCGCCGGCCCCTTCTTCGACGCGGGCGTCCGCGTGGTCGCGGTCGGCTCCGCGCTCGAGGACGAGGCACAGCTGCCCGCCCTGGCCGCGCTGCTCGCGCGGTAGGGCGCACCGGCATCCGTTCTGCACTGCCGGGCGGACGGCGTGACCGCCGCCCGCCCGGCGAGGAGCCCGTTCAGGATGCCGTCGAGAGGCTCAGCTCGTGCAGGCGCCCGGTGCCCGCCGAGCCCGGACGGATGGACGCCGTGGCCGTCGCGATCGCGCCCACCGCGCAGATCACGGCGGAGTAGATCACGACCGGCCAGAACGCGCCGCCCGCCGCCGCGACGAGCGCCGCGCAGATGAACGGTGCGAGTCCGCCGCCGAGGGTGTTCGACAGCTGATAGCCGAGGTTGACGCCGGTCATGCGGGCCTCGGGGTCGAACATCTCGCACAGCATCGTCGAGAGCGTCGCCTGCATCGCGACCCCGGGGATCACGAAGCCGATGATCATGCCGAGCCAGATCAGCCACATGTTGCCCGTCGAGTACAGCGCGAACGTCGGATAGACGAGGATCGCGAAGGCGACGCATCCGAAGATGTAGACCTTGCGTCTGCCGAACTTGTCCGAGATCGCGCCCCACGTGGGGGCGACGAAGATCTGGAACGCGCCCACGATCAGGGTGCCGATGAAGCCGACCTGAGCGGGGATCCCGATGTTGGTCACCATGTACGAGATCGCGTAGGTGAGCACCACGTATCCGGCGATCGACTGCGGCAGGCCGATGAGCACGCCCAGGATCGCGTTCTTCGGGTGCCGGAACACCTCGCGCAGCGGGTTGAGCTTCTTGCCGGTCTGGATCTGGATGGCCTGGGTGTCCTTGAACTCGTCGGACTCCTCCAGGTGACGACGCAGGACCACGGCGACGATCGCGAGCACGAAGCCGAGGATGAACGGCAGCCGCCATCCCCACTCCATGAACCAGGAGTTGCCGCCGACGCCGAGGGCGGCCATGAGGCCGGCCGAGCCCACGTTGGCGACGCCCGCACCGGTGATGAGGAACGCGCCGAAGAGGCCGCGACGGTTCGGCGGCGAGTGCTCGACGACGAGGGTGGCGGCTCCGCCCATCTCGCCGCCGACGAAGAAGCCCTGGAACATGCGGCAGATGAGCAGCAGGATGGGCGCCGCGATGCCGATCGACGCCTCGGGCGGGATCAGCCCGATGCCGGCGGTCGCGAGGCCCATGCCGATGACGGTGGACAGCAGCACCACCTTGCGGCCGATGCGGTCGCCGATGATGCCCCATACGACACCGCCGACGGGGCGCAGGAAGAAGCCGACCGCGAACGTGGCGAACGACGAGAGCTGGGCGACCACCGGGTCCTCGCTCGCGAAGAAGACGGCCGGGAACACCGTCGCCGCCGCGAGTCCGTACAGGTAGTAGTCGTAGTACTCCATCAGGGTGCCGATGGCACCGCCTGCGATCGTCTTGCGCTGTTCGCGGCTGAGCTTGGTGCCGGATTGCACCTGGGTCATGCGAGCCTCCTTACTCAGTGACCTGGGTCTTCTGCCGCCGGCGAGCCGTCTCGGCCTCGGCGTCGGCCTGGAGCAAAGCTAGCGGGATCTGAACACAATATCTAGGTCTCGTATCTTTTGTTCGGATCGGTCGTGCCTATGATCGAAGCATGTCGACACCGGTGCGCGTGGACGGCGACACCTTCGAGAGCGCCACGGACGTGCTGATCGCCCACCGTCAGGTCATGCGCGCGATCGCCGCCGCCGGAGGCCCGTCGTGCGAGGTCGTGCTGCACAACCTCGACGGCGCCGACGTCGACCTCGGCCACACGATCATGGCGATCGAGAACGGCCATGTCACCGGCCGCACCGTGGGCGGACCCTCGACGAGTCTCGGGCTCGACGTGCTGCAGAACCGGCAGAAGGACCACGACGCGTTCGGCTATCGCGGGTTCACGAGCGACGGCCGCGAGCTGCGCTGCTCGTCGGTCTACTTCCACAACAGCGCCGGCGACATCATCGCGGCGCTGTGCATCAACGTCGACCTCAGCGGGCTGCAGCACGCGCGCGCGATCCTGGACGGGCTGCTGCCCACGGCATCCGACTCGTCCGACAAGCCGGACGAGTACTTCGGACGCGACCTCGTCTCGGTGATGGACGCCATGATCACCGAGGCCATCCGCGAGACCGGCAAGCCCGTCGGCCAGATGAGCCGCGACGACAAGATCACCGTGCTCGAGACGCTCGACCAGCGCGGTGCGACGCAGATGCGCAAGTCGGTCGAGGCGATCGCGACGCGCCTGGGCATCTCGCGCGTGACCGCCTACGCCTACCTCGACGAGGCCCGCAGCCGCGCCTGACTCCCGTGACCGCACGAGTCACTGCTCCCGCACCGACTCACTCCGCTCTTGCACAGTGACCGGAAA
>NZ_JBDIAB010000129.1:0-8664 GCF_039812165.1 Microbacterium sp. | reverse complement strand
CCGGGCTCAGCGGCGCGCGGCGGCGTCGAAGGCGCCGTCGGTGGGGACGATGTCCTTGCCGAGGGGCATGAGCGAGATCGGCACCATCTTGAAGTCGGCGATGCCGAGGGGGATGCCGATGATCGTGATGCACAGCGCGATGCCCGAGGCGATGTGGCCGAGAGCCAGCCACCACCCGGCGAGGATGACCCAGATGACGTTGCCGAGGAACGACATCGTGCCGGCGGTGGGCTTGTCGACGATCGTCCGGCCGAACGGCCACAGCGCGTAGACGCCGATGCGGAACGAGGCGATGCCCCACGGGATCGTGATGATCAGGATGCACAGCACGACCCCGGCGAGCAGGTAGCCGAGGAAGAGCCAGAATCCGGCGAGGATCAGCCAGATGATGTTCAGGAGCGTGCGCATACGACCATTGTCGCGCGCTCGGGCCCGGTTCGAGGCATCGGGGGGATCCGCGCTCGGATCGGCCCCGGATCAGCCGCGCGCCAGCACCAGCTCCGCGGTCGCCTCGTCGGTCACGAGGTGCGAGACGAAGCCCGCCTCGAGCGCCACGGCGAGGGCGCGGACCTTGTTGAGGCCGGCGGCGACGCAGATGCGGCGCTCCTTGGCCCGCAGATCCTCGAGCGACAGCGCGATCGTGCGGTCGGCGAGATCGGGCAGGCACTCCCGTCCGTCGTCGTCGTAGAACCGCGAGAAGATGTCGCCCGCCGCGTGCGCGAGGAGGAACTCCCGGTCGTCGGGCGACAGGTGCCCGGAGCCGAAGAGCGTGGCATCCGGCGATGCCGCGCCGACGGTGAAGATCGCGGTCGGCGCCTGCCGTCCGAGCTCCAGCACGGTGCGGACGTGCGCGTCGGCCTCGACGGCGCGCCGGGTCTCGGCGTGCTCGAACAGCACCGGCACCACGAGGGCCCGCGGGTGGGCGTCGAACGCCTCGCAGAAGTACGTCATCGTCTCGTACTCGCGCGTGCGTCGCGAGTGCAGAGGGATGCCGCCCTTCAGCTCGACGATCTGGACGCCGTGACGGGCGGTCGGGACCAGCTGCTGCGCCACCGCGAAGAGCGTCTTGCCCCAGGAGAGGCCGACGAGGTCGCCGTCGTGGACGTTCTCCTCGATGAGCCGTGCGGCGATCCGTCCCACGGCCTGCTGCAGCAGGTCGCCGTGGTCGGGTCCCGTCGCCAGGCGCACCTCCGCGAGGCCGTACCGCTCGCGGAGCCGCTCGACCAGCTCCGCGGCCGACTCCCGCGGGTCGCGGATGTGCACCTGGACGTACCCGCGATCCTTGGCGAGCTGGATGAGCTTCGACACGGTCGGACGCGACACCCCGAGGGCGCGCGCGACCTCGTCCTGCGAGCGGCCGAGCCGGTAGTACAGCTTGGCCGCGTCGATCGCCTGCTCCTCGCGAGGATCCATCGGCCACCCCCTCCACGTGCGCGCTCGGACCATTGACGGAACGTTCGTTGCGATCCTATGATGCACAGATGTTCCCCGTTCAGGGAACAGGTGTTCACCAGTGGCCGACGCAGCCCACGCGCCGCAGCCGGCCGCACTGTTGCGAAGAGGGATGCGATGAACCGGAACGATGTCTCGGCGATGATCGACCACACACTGCTCAAGCCCACGGCGACGGCCGACGACGTGCGGGCGCTGGTGGCCGAGGCCGCGGAGCTCGGCGTGTACTCCGTGTGCGTGTCGCCCAGCCTGCTGCCGATCGAGACGCCGGACGGCGTGCTGGTCGCCACGGTGTGCGGCTTCCCGTCCGGCGCGCACCAGCCCGCGATCAAGGCCGCCGAGGCCGCCGACTCGGTCGCGCGCGGCGCCGACGAGGTCGACATGGTCATCAACCTCGCCAACGCGGTCACCGGCGACTTCGACGCCGTCGAGGCCGACATCCGCGCGGTGCGCGAGGCGTGTCCGGCTCCGGTCGTCCTGAAGGTCATCATCGAGTCCGCCGCGCTCACCGACGACCAGATCGTCGGCTGCTGCAAGGCGTCCGAGGCCGCCGGCGCCGACTTCGTCAAGACCTCCACCGGCTTCCACCCCGAGGGCGGCGCCAGCGTCCACGCGGTCGAGCTCATGGCCCGGACCGTCGGCGGACGCCTCGGCGTGAAGGCGTCCGGCGGCATCCGCGACGCCGAGACCGCGCGGGCGATGATCGACGCCGGCGCCACCCGCCTCGGCCTCTCCTCCTCGGCAGCGATCCTCGCCGGGTTCGAGGGGTGAGCGCCATGACCGACGTGATCGAGCAGGCGCGCGCATGGGTCGCGCACGACCCGGATGCCGCGACGCGCGCCGAGCTGACCGCCCTGGCCGACGCGGCCGAGGCCCGCGACCCCGCCGCGCAGGCGGAGCTGGCGTCGCGCTTCAACGGCCCGCTGACCTTCGGCACCGCCGGCCTGCGCGGCGCGGTGGGCGCGGGCGAGTCGCGCATGAACGTGGCCGTCGTCACGCGGGCCACCGCGGGACTCGCGCAGTACCTGCTCGACACGCTCGGCCCCGGCGCACGGGTCGTGCTCGGCTGCGACGCCCGGCACGGGTCGAGCCCGTTCATGGATGCCGCGGCCGGCGTCCTGGCCGCCACCGGCGCCCAGGTGCTCACGCTGCCCAAGCAGCTGCCGACCCCGCTCACGGCCTTCGCGGTGCGCGCGCTCGACGCCGACGCCGGCGTCATGATCACGGCCTCGCACAACCCGCCCGCCGACAACGGCTACAAGGTGTATCTGGGCGGCCGCGCCACCGACGAGGACGGCCGCGGCGTGCAGATCGTGCCGCCGGCCGACGCCGAGATCGCCGCGCGCATCGCCGCGTCGCCGCCCGCCGACGAGGTGCCGCTGTCGACGCAGGGCATCGAGCCGACCGGCGACGACGTCGTGCGCGCCTACGTCGACCGCGTCGCCTCGCGTCGCACGAACCCCGAGCCCTCCGGCATCCGCATCGTGCTGACCCCGATGCACGGGGTCGGCGGCGGCGTCGCACAGCAGGCGCTGAGCCAGGCCGGGTTCGGCGACGTGCACGTCGTCGCCGCGCAGGCCGACCCCGACCCGGACTTCCCGACCGTCGCGTTCCCCAACCCCGAGGAGCCGGGCGCGATCGACCTCGCCCTCGACCTCGCGCGCGAGGTGTCGGCGAACGTCGTGATCGCCCTCGACCCGGACGCCGACCGCTGCTCGGTCGCCATCCCGCTGCGGACGGGCGAGTGGCGGCAGCTGACCGGCGACGAGATCGGTGCGATCCTCGGCGAGCAGGCGGCGGCCGACGACACGCGCCCGGGCGACACGCTCGCGTGCTCCATCGTCTCCAGTCGCCTCCTCGGCCGCATCGCCGCCGCGCACGGGCTGAAGCACGCCGCCACGCTCACCGGGTTCAAGTGGATCGCCCGGACCCCCGGCATCCGCTTCGGCTATGAGGAGGCCATCGGCTACTGCACCGACCCCGAGGCCGTGCACGACAAGGACGGCGTGGGCGCCATGATCCGCGTCGCCACCCTGGTCGACGACCTCGCGCGCGAGGGCCGGACGATCGAGGACCTGCTCGACGACCTCGCCCGCCGGCACGGCCTGCACGCCACCGGACCGCTGAGCTTCCGGGTCTCCGACCTCTCGCTCATCGCCGACGGCATGGCGCGCCTGCGCACGAACGGCATCGCGCAGCTCGCCGGATCGCCCGTCGTGACCGCGCAGGACCTCGCGGAGGGGAGCGCCGAGCTGCCGCCGACCGACGGGCTGCTCTACCTCACCGAGGCGGGCGACCGCGTGATCGTGCGTCCCTCGGGCACCGAGCCGAAGCTCAAGTGCTACCTCGAGGCCGTCCTGCCCTGCGACGGCGACGAGGTGCCGCGTGCCGCGGCCGCCGAGCGCCTCGACCGCATCCGTGCCGACGTGACCGCCGCGCTCGGCTTCTGACCCCGCGGCACCCGACCGCCCACATCCCGAAACGACGGAGTCCCTGGATGACGACGACCAGCACACCCCACATCGATCCGCACGGAGTGGAGATCGCCGAGACGATCCTCCTCCCCGGCGATCCCCTGCGCGCGAAGTTCATCGCCGAGACGTACCTCGACGACGTGCGTCAGTTCAACGAGGTCCGGGGCATGCTCGGCTTCACCGGCACGTACCGCGGCACGCCGGTGTCCGTCATGGGCACCGGCATGGGCATCCCCTCTATCTCGCTGTACACGTACGAGCTCATCCACTTCTTCGGCGTGAAGAACCTCGTGCGGGTCGGCAGCTGCGGTTCGCTGCAGGAGGGCATGGAGCTGTACGACGTCGTGATCGCCCAGGGCGCGTCGACGGACTCGAACTACCTGCACCAGTTCGGCGTGCCCGGCACGTACGCGCCCCTGTCGTCGTACCGGCTCCTCGAGCAGGCCAAGCGCGCCGCCGACGAGCGCGGGCAGCGCACCCACGTGGGCAACGTGCTGTCGTCGGACATCTTCTACAACGCGAACAGCGAGGCGCTCGAGCCGTGGAAGCGGCTCGGCATCCTCGCCGTCGAGATGGAGTCGGCGGGACTGTTCGCCAACGCCGCGGCCGCGGGCGTCGACGCGCTCGCGATCTTCACGGTCAGCGACAACCTGCTGACGCACGCGCAGACCACGCCGCAGGAGCGGCAGACCGCCTTCGGGGCCATGATCGAGATCGCATTGGAGCTGGCGTGATGAGTGAGAAGAAGATCGTCACCGAGACGATGGCCAGGCGGGCGGTGCCGATCCTGCTCGCCGTGTTCGTCTTCTCGCTCGTCATCGACAACGGGTTCAAGTACGTCAGCCAGCCGATCTCGGAGTCGCTGGGCATCACGCTCAACGAGGCCGGGCTGCAGGCGACGATCCCCGGCATCCTGATCGGCATCGGCGCCGTCGTCTACTCGGCGCTCGCCGACGCGATCAACATCCGCAAGCTCACGATCTTCGCGATCCTGCTGATCTGCGCCGGCTCGATCGTCGGGTTCGCGTTCCAGGGCATCTGGCCGCTCGTGCTCACCGGGCGCATCATCCAGACGGCCGGTCTCGCCGCCGCCGAGACGCTGTACGTCATCTGGGTGACCAAGCACTTCAAGGGCGACCGGCAGAAGACGTACCTGGGCTTCAGCACCGCGGCGTTCCAGCTCTCCCTCCTGCTCGGCGTCGTCGGCGGCGGCTTCATCGCCACCTACGTCGCGTGGCCGGTGCTGTTCCTCGTCGCGCTGCTCCCGCTCCTGGCGCTGCCGGTCGTGTTCAAGACGGTGCCCGACGAAGAGACCAGCTCGTCGAGCCTCGACGTCTTCGGCCTGTTCCTCATCGCGGTGGCCGCGGGCGGCATCATCATGTTCCTGCAGGCGTTCCAGTGGCTGTACCTCGTGGCGGCCGTCGCGGCGATCGCGGTGTTCGCGTGGCACATCGCCCGCAACCCCAAGGCGCTCATCACGCCCGCGTTCTTCGCGAACAAGCGGTACACGCTCGTGCTGCTCGTGGTCTTCGTCATGTACTCGGTGCAGCTCGGCTACGTCGTGACGTTCCCGGTGCTCATGAACGGCCTGCACGGCATCGCCGAGGCGCAGTCGTCGCTGCTCCTCATCCCGGGCTACGTCTGCGCGGTGCTCGTCGGCGTCTTCAGCGGCGCGATCGCGCGCGTGCTCGACTCGCACCGCGCGATCGTGCTGGCGCTGCTGCTCATCACGGTCGCGCTCCTGCTGCCGGCGTTCTTCGTCGACGCGCCGGGCATCCTCTACGTCGTCTCGATGACGCTGTTCCCGTCCGGGTTCGCGCTCATGTACGCGCCGCTCGTGAGCACCGCGGTGCGCGGCATCCCGCCGGAGAAGTCCGGGGTCGCGATCGGGTTCTACAACCTCACGATCAACATGGCGGTCCCGATCGGCATCGCCTACACGTTCCAGCTGCTCTCGCTCGACCTGCGGTTCATGAGCGGGGTCTCGTCGGAGGCGGGGGCGCCGTTCGCGTCGGTGCTCATGATCCTCGCGCTGGTCGCGGCGCTCGCGACCGTGATGTACCTGTCGTTCTCGAAGGTCCTGCACCGCGACGACGTGCCCGAGACGGAGGTCGCGATCCACTGACCCGTCCCGACTCGCGCGCGTCGGGTCACTGTCGCGGCGCGCGTGAGTCACTGTCGGCCCGCGCGAGTCACTGCCTTGCCGGCGGGTCACTGTGCTGCAGCGCAGTGACCCGGTGCTCGGGCAGTGACTCGGCGGCCGTGGAGGTCGGCGGGGACGGGCGAGAGGCACCGGGGTCGCGAGGCGGGGCAGGATGCCGGAGGTCGGTGTCGGCGGCCCGACCTAGACTTGGTGGGTCATGTCAGACATCCCTGCGCTCGTGCCCGTTCCGGCGTCCGTCCCGCTCGTCGTCGGCGGGGGGGCGGCCGGCGCGCGCCCCGATGCCGACCTGCTCGAGGGGCTGAACGCGCCGCAGCGCGAGGCGGTCACGTACCGGGGCCCGGCGCTGCTCATCGTCGCCGGCGCCGGGTCGGGCAAGACCCGCGTGCTGACCCACCGCATCGCCTCGCTCCTGCGCAACAAGGAGGCGTGGCCGAGCCAGATCCTCGCGATCACGTTCACGAACAAGGCCGCCGGCGAGATGCGCGAGCGCGTCGCCCAGCTCATCGGCGACAGCGCGCGCGGCATGTGGATCTCGACGTTCCACTCCGCGTGCGTGCGGATCCTCCGCCGCGAGGCCCACCAGTTCGGGTTCACGAAGAGCTTCACGATCTACGACTCGGGCGACTCGCGCGCGCTCGTCAAGCGCCTGGTGAAGGAGCACGAGGGCGACGCGTTCGGCCTCACGCCCGCCGGCGTGCAGAGCCGCATCTCGAAGCTCAAGAACGAGCTGGCCGATGCCGAGTCCTACGCGCGGCAGGCCAACCTGTCAGACCCCGCGGAGCGCATCTTCGTCGAGATCTTCGGCGACTACCAACGGTCGCTGCAGCGGGCGAACGCCTTCGACTTCGACGACCTCATCGCCCAGACCGTGTACCTGTTCCGGGCGTTCCCGCACGTCGCCGACGTGTACCGGCGCCGGTTCCGGCACATCCTCGTCGACGAGTACCAGGACACCAACCACGCGCAGTACGCGCTGATCCACGAGCTCACGAGGCCGGCCGGGGCGGATGCCGCGCCCATCGCCTCGAGCGGCGGCATGATGATCTTCGAGCCCGAGCCGGCGGCCGAAGACGCGGCATCCCTCACCGTCGTCGGCGACTCCGACCAGTCGATCTACGCGTTCCGCGGTGCCGACATCCGCAACATCACCGAGTTCGAGCGCGACTACCCGGGTGCGAAGGTCGTGCTGCTCGAGCAGAACTACCGCTCGACCCAGAACATCCTGTCGGCCGCCAACGCCGTCATCGGCAACAACTTCGACCGCAAGGACAAGAAGCTGTGGACCGACGTCGGCGCGGGGGAGCGGATCGTCGGGTTCACCGGCTACTCGCAGCACGACGAGGCGCAGTTCGTCGCCGACGAGGTCAACGCGCTGCACCGCGGGGGCGTCGACTACTCGCAGATGGCGGTGTTCTACCGCACCAACTCGCAGTCGCGAGCGCTGGAGGAGATCTTCATCCGGTCGGCCGTGCCGTACAAGATCATGGGCGGCACGAAGTTCTACGAGCGCGCCGAGATCAAGGACGCCCTCGCGTACCTCGTCGCGATCGCGAACCCCGCCGACGAGATGGCGGTGCGGCGCATCCTCAACAAGCCGCGGCGCGGGATCGGCGACGTCACCGAGTCGGCCATCGCCCGCTACGCCGCCGAGGAGCAGATCACGTTCCGCGACGCGCTCGCCAACGCGTCGGTGCTCGGCGTGGGTCCGAAGATCCAGGCGGCGATCACGCAGCTCGACGCGGTGCTGGCCGAGGCGTCCGCCCTCATGCTGCCCCCGTCGGGCGAGATCGCGCCGCCGACGGCGGTGACCGACGGGCTCGTGCTGCTGCTGGGCAAGAGCGGCTACCTCGACGCGCTCCGCCGCAGCAAGGACCCGCAGGACGAGGCGCGGCTCGAGAACCTCGACGAGCTCGTCGCGGTCACCCGCGAGTTCGCGCGCAACAACCCCGAGGGGACGATCCTCGACTTCCTCACCGAGGTCGCCCTCGTGTCCGACGCCGACGACCTCGAGGACGCGTCCGGGTCGGTGTCGCTCATGACGATGCACACCGCGAAGGGCCTCGAGTACGACGCCGTGTTCGTCACCGGCGTCGAGGAGGACCTCATCCCGCATCGCATCTCGGCGGGCGAGCCCGGCGGTCCGCAGGAGGAGCGGCGGCTGTTCTACGTCGGCATCACGCGGGCGCGCAAGCGCCTGTACCTGTCGCTCGCGATGACGCGCGCCCAGTTCGGCGAGGTGACCGTGGCGATGCCGAGCCGGTTCCTGCAGGAGATCCCCGCCGAGCTCGTCGACTGGCGGCAGTCGCCGGGCGACGTCAACTCGCGCGGCGGCACGCAGTCGCGGGCGCTCAACGCCCGCCGCCCGGGCGGCTTCGGGGGGCGCTCCGGCGCCGGCCGCTACGGCGACGACCTGGTGCCGCTGCCGCGACGCGACAAGCCGGCCGTGACGGGCCAGTTCGCGAACCGCATCCCGGCGAAGCTGCGCGACAACGGCGATCTCGAGCTGGCCGCGGGCGACCGCATCCGGCACGACGACTTCGGCGAGGGCCGCGTGGATGCCGTGACCGGCGAGGG
>NZ_JBDIAB010000128.1:0-8707 GCF_039812165.1 Microbacterium sp. | reverse complement strand
GACCGCGTCGGCGATGGCCCCGGCATCCGCCCGCGGCGACAGCACGGACGCGACGCCGTGACGCGCCGCGCGGGCGGCGTTGTCGGGCTGGTCGCGGCCGAGCGGCAGGCAGAGCACGGGCACGCCGGCGGCGATGGCCTTGATGAGCGTGCCGTGGCCGGCGTGCGTGACGACGAGATCGGCGCGGGCCATGAGCTCGGTGTGCGAAGCCGAGCGCACGACCGCGACGTGAGGCGCCGCGGGGATCGCCTCGGGGTCGATCGCGGGCCCCGTCGTGATCACGGCGCGCACCGGCAGCGTCGCGAGCGCCGTCGCGATACGGGTCAGGAGCGCCGCCTGGTCCATGTACGAGCTCGACAGGCCGACGAGCACGAACGGGTCATCGCCGGGCGGCAGGGCGAGCGCGCCGTCGGAGGCGATGTCGTCGAGCACGGGGCCCACGTAGCGCACGTTCGGCGCGTCCGGGGGCGGGTCGTCGAAGGCGGATGCCGTCAGCATCAGCACGCGGTCCGCCCGATCCCACTGGTCCCACAGCCGGCGGAGCGGGTCGAGACCGTGCGCGGCACGCGCCGCGTTGAGTCCACGGAGCCCGGGGCCCCACAGCAGGCCGGTCAGCCGGCATCCGACCCGATCGCGCAGACGGCCGAGAGGGCCGCGCGCCGGCGGGATGCGCCCGGCGGGCGGACGCACGCGCGAGGGCGCGAGGTAGACGGTGCCTACCAGCGCGACCGACGGGATGCCGCGGGCCTCCGCTCCCACGAGCGCGCCGAGCAGCACACCGTCGGCGAGCACGACGTCGAACGGCTCCGCGGACGCGGCGGCGGCGTCGAGCGCGCCGACGACGTCGGCGGCGAACCTCGGCGCGGCGTCGCCGGCGATGAGCCGGTCGCGGAGGCGCAGCACCTGGCCGAGCGCGGTGCGGCATTCCCAGTCCTTGAGGATGTCGTCGTCGAGCGCCGTCGAGCGACGCTGCGGCGCGGTCGGCCAGGCGCGGTGCGCCGCGCCGGTCGCGGCGACGTCGGCGGCGAGCGTGGGGTCGCCGTACACGACGACCTCGTGGCCGCGCGCGACGAGCAGCCGCGCGATGCCGAGATTCGGCGGGGTCGCGCCGCCGCCGTCCCAGATCGCGAGCAGGTACCTCATCGATCACGCTCCTCGCGCCCGGGACCGTGCCGGGATGCGCCCGACGATACCGCCGTCGCCGTCGCGCGGGAAGCGCCCCCACGACAGGATCGCCTGCGCCCCGGAGAGGTGGCGCAGGCGATCCTGTCGTCTGTCGACCGTCAGTCGGTCGTACGGTGCCGCCGCGCCAGCACCAGCGCACCGCCGATCAGCAGCGCGAGCAGCGCCGCCAGGCCGGCCACGAGCGGCATCTCGCCACCCGTCGCGGCCAGCGCCGGCGCGACCGGCTGGCTGACCGGGTGATCGGTGCAGACCGCTCCGCCCGTGCCGCACTCCGGGTCCTCGTCGTCCGACCAGGCGACGAGGTTGCCGATGGCGTTGTCACCGCGCTGTCCGTCGGGCAGGACGGTCACGCCGTACGTGACGGTCACCGTCTCGCCCACGGGCAGCTGCCCCGTGATCGCGATCGAGCCCTCGCCGACGGTGGCCGTCAGCGCACCCTCGGGCGAGACGACCGGCTCGCCGGACAGACGGGCGTCGTCGAGGACGTTCGCCAGGTGGTCGACGACGTCGACCGTGCCCGTCGCGATGCCGTCGTTCGTGAAGGTCAGCGTGTACTCGATCTTCTCGCCGGCCTTCACCGTGGTGCCGGAGGCGGGGTTCGAGGACTTCGCGACGTTCACCGCGGCCAGCGGCGTGACGACCGTGTCGCACGGCTCGCCGGTCTCCGGGTCGACGCCCTCGACGCAGTTCGGCGTCACCGGGTTCTCCGGGTCGGCCGGGTCGCCCCACGCGACGTTGGACAGCTCGTCGTCGCCCTCGCCGGTGAGCGTCACCGAGTAGGTGAGCGTCGCCGACTCGCCGCCGGCGAGCGGTCCCGACCACGACAGCAGCGGTTCGACGAACGCCGGAGCGTCGACGGCCGAGCCGTCCGAGATCGTCACGACCGCGTCGCCGTTGTACGTGGCGTCGTCGAGCACGCCGGAGAGGTCGTCGAAGACGACGGCCGGGCGCGCGGCGTCGTAGTCGCCGGTGCCGATGTTGGTCGCCGTCACGGTGTACTGCACGACGTCGCCGACGCGGCTGTCGGCCGTCGCGGTCGAGGTCTTCTCGATCGACAGGTCGCACGGCTGGCCGAAGTTGTCGAAGTACGTGCGGTCCTGACCCACCTGGCCCTCGATCGAGAACGAGAACCGCTCGACGTCGCTCATCGCGGCGAGGAAGTCCTCGTCGCTCGGCGCCGCGCCGACGGGTCCGGTGCCGTTGTCGAAGCCGACCTGCCATTCGCTCGCGTCGAGGGGCACCACGACCGTCGTCCACGAGGTGGGCGTGGTCACCTGGTCGCGGAAGTTGTACCAGTAGTGGCTGCCGTTGGCGCCGACGACGCCGACGTAGACGTCGACCGAGATGCCGGTCGTGTTGCGGTAGTCGAACTGGAGGCCGTGACCGATCGAGCCGGAGTAGTCGGTGACGTAGCCGCCGGCGATGAAGTCGGGCGTCCACAGCTCGGTCCAGTTGCCGTCGAGGTCGTCCTCGGCGAGCGCGCCGCCCGGGTTGCCCGCGTCGGACTCCCAGCCCACCGGGAACGGACCCGAGTTGACGGTGGTGCCGCTCGAGGTCGTGGCCGCACGCCACCCGGCGTTGCCCTCGTCGAAGGTGATCTGCTCGCACTGCGCGAACAGCGGCGTCGGCTCGTTGATCTGCACCGTGCTGACGCCGGGCAGGTCGATCCCCACGGCGCTGCCGATGTTCGTCGGGCCGTTGGCGAACTCCCCGGTCGCGCCGGCGACGACGTCGACGGTGATCGTGCAGGAGCTCTGTCCGGCCGACAGGGAGCCGCCGGTCACGGCGATCGTCGAGCCGGTCGCGTCGACGTCGGCGACGCAGTCGCCGCCCACGTTCGGCTCGGCCGCGACGGCGAGGCCGTCGCTCAGCACGTCGGTGAACGACCAGCCGTCCTTCGCCGCCAGCTCGCTCGTGTTCGTGACCGTGAAGGTCAGCGGGAACGGACGGTCGACGATGGCCGTGGCGGGGAACGCCTTGTCGAGCTGCGGCGTCACGTCGAGCACGCGGATGTCGTCGAAGGCGTGGTCGTTGCCGATGCCGCTGCCCGCGGCGTTGCGGATGCGGATGCCGACCTCGTCGCCCGTGAACAGCACCGAGCTGTTCGCGGCGACCTGGCCGAGACCGCCCATGGCGCACGCGTTCGTGGGGCCGGACGAGACGGGCGTCTCGTCGCCCTCGGCGTCGACGAGGTAGAAGCTCAGGCGCGGATCGCCGATCAGACCGCAGTTGATGGCCGCGACGTTGGCCGCCAGGGTGAGGAAGCGGCCCTCGACGGACGAGTTCAGCGACACCGGCGACGCGGTCTCGAACTCGACGAGGTCGGCGCCGGGGTTGCCGGCGGTGTATGCGGCGACGGCGTGGTTCTGCGCCGCCGGGTCGGTGCCGTTGTAGGTGCCGAGCTGGGTCGCGAGGCCGCGCAGCCCACCGGGGCCGCTCGTGCAGCCGAGCGCCGCCATCGCGCCGTCGGGCGTGGTCCCGTCGAGGATGAAGCCGTTGCAGAACGCCGGGTCCGCCCACGCGCCCTCAGCCGTGTAGGTGTCTCCGGAGGCGCCGACGTAGTCCACCAGCGGGGTCAGCTCGCCGTCCGCGAGACCGTTCTCGAAGTCCTCGTGGAAGAGCACGACCGGCGCTCCGGGCACGCCGGGGTTCCCCGCCGCCATCGGGACCGCCACGGCGGCCGGCGCGGTCGGCGCCGCGAACACGGGTCCGGCGAGGCCGATCCCCACGCTCGCGAGCATGGATGCGGTGACGGCGATCGCCGCGGCTTTGCGGCGTGACGATCGTGCCGGGCCCCGCCGGCGGCTTTCGGGCATGGTCATTCTCACGAATCCCCTCCTGGAACATGGTGTGGAGACATCGTGAGCACCCCCCAGTAGCGCTCACAGTCGGGTCCCAGGAAACCAGTTCCGGCGGCGCGACGACTGGTCGAGAGGCGTTTTTCATCCGGCATCTCATCCTTCGCGTCACCCGGGATGAGACGAAGGTGACGCTCATCCCGGATGAGTCGAGGACGACGCGGACCGCCGGAGTCCGACCCCGCCGGCATCCGCGTCAGACGCCGCCGCCACCGCCTCCGCCACCGCCGCCGCCCGCGGATCCGCCGCCGCTCGAGCCGCCCGACGACGACGAGGACGTCGCCGCCGACGAGAGCGAGGTGATGCCGGACGAGAACGACGACGCGTCGAAGGCGCCGGTGCCGTAGTACCACGCGGGGCCGGCGACGCCGGTCGCCGTGTACAGCACGGCGAGCTGCTTCGACCACTCCTTCTCCTGGCCGAACACCACGGCGTACGGCAGCAGCGACTCGTACAGCTCGAGCTTCTGCCGCGGGTCGTTCACGTCGATGCGCACGCGCTCGGCTCCCGACGGCGACTGCAGCATCCGGATGCGGTCGGCCTCGGCCCACTCGATGAACTCCTCGAGCCCCTTCAGGTGATCCCGGGCCTCGGCGCCCGCCGCGGTCAGGGGCTTGCGCGCGACCATGCCGGCGATCACGATCGCGACGACGACGGCCAGGACGAACAGGGCGACCACGAAGGGCGACCGCACGCCGCCGTCGAGGGCCGCGACGCCGAAGATCCACACGAGCACCGCCGCCCCGAACCCGAGCAGGACCGGCCACGTGCGCGCGCCCTTGGGCACGGGACGACGGACGCCGCGAGCCACCAGCTCGCGCTCGGCGGCCTTCAGGATCTTCATCGCGGTGGACGACAGGCGCGTGTCGGAGGTGCCGAACTCGAACGTCTCGCCCGGCCGGCCGCTGTCGAAGAGGCCGTCGAGCAGCATCTGCCCGTCGCGGTCGGCGCGCGAGCGGTCGACGAGCTCGGCGACGAGCTTGGCCTTGCCCCACTTCCTCTCTCCCTCGAGGATGCGGATCGATCCGACGACGGCCTGCTCGAGCACCTCGGCCGGGATCGCCTTCGCGGTCTGCCCGAGCAGCACCGCGCTCTCGAGCGCGTCGATGCCGGGAGGCGGCGTGTACTCGGCGATGATCGTCGGCCGTCCTGCGCCGTCGCGCAGGTGCCGGCGCCGCGTCCGCCACGCCAGCACGCCGGCGCCGAGGAGGCCGACGCCGGCGATCGCCTGCGCCCAGCCGAACGGCGAGGCGAGCATCGACGAGTCGAACGCCGTGAACGTGCCGTCGGCGAAGCCGACCGCCATCGTGAGGGTCTGGTACGGCCCGACCTGGGCACGGCTCGCGGTGACGACCACGCCGCCGTCGGGCGCCGGCTCCGACGCGATGTCGTCGCACGGGGTCGAGGCGCCGTGGGCGCCGGCGTAGCACGACATGCGGCCGGTCAGCGCGTCGGCGAGGTCGGCGTCGAGGTGCAGGCGCGCGACGACGCTGCCGAACGGCTGTCGCCAGTCGACGCCGTTCACGTCCCAGTAGAACTCCCAGCCGGTGTCGGGGAAGTCCCACGTGACGTTGTCGAGCGTGTAGGTGAACACGAACGTCTGCCGGCCGTGCAGGTAGCCGTCGGCGCGCGAGACCATCGAGTAGGCGCCGTCGTCCGACTCCGTCTCGGCGGGTCGTGGCCGCCCCTCGCCGTCGGTGATCGAGACGAGCCGCGGCCGCGACGGCATGTCCTTGTACGAGTCGGGGATCAGGCGGCGCATGCCGCGGTTCTGGTCGTGCTCCGGGAACAGCGCGACGAACTCCTCGACCACGCGCAGTCGGCTCGTGCCGTCGTCGGCGCGCGTCAGCGTGTAGTCGACGGTGAGGCTCTCGAACGTGAAGTCGTCGACGTCGGCGTGCGCGGCGGTCGCCGGGACGCCGCACACGAGGAGGACCGACGCCACCACGACCAGCACCGCACGCATCCACCGCCCCATGGCCCTCAGCTTAGAGGCGGCGGCTACAGTGGTCGTCGTGACCGACCGCCGCCTCGCCGTCGCCGCGTGGGAGAGCCTCTTCCGCGCGCAGCACGAGGTGCTCGGCCAGCTGGCCGCCGACTTCGACGGGGATGGGCTCACCGAGGCGGAGTACGACGTGCTGCTCACGGTGACGCGCGGCGAGGGGAACTCGGTGCGGCTGCGCGACGTCACCGCGAACATGCTGATCAGCCAGCCGAGCGTGTCGCGCCTCGTCGACCGCATGGTCTCGTGCGGGCTGGTCGCCAAGTGCCCCGACCCTCAGGACGGTCGCGGCGCGATCGTGACGGCGACCGAGGCGGGCGTCGCCGCGTTCCGGCGCGTGGCGGCCGTGCACGCCCGCTCGATCGCCGAGCGGATGGCGGTGCTCACCGACGACGAGCTGCGCGAGCTCCTCGCCCTGACCGCCAAGCTCCGCGACGCCTGAGCGGCGGGTTCAGGGCGTGCGGCGGCGCAACGTCAGCGACGCCAGCACGAGGGCGCCGACCGCGAAGGCCGCGACGATCAGCAGCGGACGGTACAGCTCCCACCCGGCGTCGTCGGCGGCGACGGCGTTCACCGCGTCGATCGCATGGCTGAGCGGCAGCCAGTCGCTGATCGCCGACAGCACCTCCGGCATGCTGTCGCGCGGCATGAACAGGCCGCCCAGGATGATCTGCGGGAAGACCAGCACCGGCATGAACTGCACGGCCTGGAACTCGGTCTGCGCGAACGCGCTCGCGAGGAGCCCGAGCGCCGTGCCGAGGATCGCGTCGACGACGGCGACGAGACCCAGCTGCCACAGGGCGCCCTCGACCTCGAGGCCGCACACGGTCACCGCGAAGGTGACGGTGACGAGGGCCTGCAGCGTCGCCATCAGCCCGAACGCGAGCGCGTAGCCGAGGATGAAGTCGGCCTTGCCGAGCGGCGTCGTCATGAGCCGCTCGAGCGTGCCCGACCGGCGCTCGCGAAGCGTCGTGATCGAGGTGATGAGGAACATCACGACGAACGGGAAGAGCGCGAGGATCGCGCCGCCGAACTGGTCGAACACGCCCTCCTGGTCGCTGAACAGCCACGCGAACAGACCGACGAGCAGGCTCGGCGCGACGAGCATGAGCGCGATCGACCGCGGGTCGTGGCTGAGCTGACGGAGCACGCGGCCGGCCGTCGCGAGGGTCCGGATGCCGTTCACGACCGCTCCTCCCCTCGCGCCTCGCGTCGCGACCGCGGATGCGCGCCGCCCGTGTGCGCGACATCGTCGCGGCGGACGATCGCGAGGAACGCGGCATCCGGATCCGACTCGCCCGTGTCGGCCAGGAGCCGGTCCGGGTCGGTGTCGGCGACGATGCGCCCGGCGCGCATGAGGAGGAGGCGGTCGCAGCGGAGCGCCTCGTCCATGACGTGGCTCGAGACCAGCAGCGTCGCCCCGGCGTCGGCGAGGCCGCGGAACACCTCCCACAGCTCCGCGCGCAGCAGCGGGTCGAGGCCGACGGTGGGCTCGTCGAGGACGATGAGCTCGGGCGTGCCGAGCATCGCGACGGCGAGCGACGCGCGGTTCAGCTGCCCGCCGGAGAGATCCGACACGCGCTGATCGGCCTGGGCGCGCAGGCCCACCTGGCCGAGCACGCGCTCGACGTCGGCGCGCGGCGCCGACACCACGCGCGCGAAGTAGGCGAGGTTCTGCCGCACGGTGAGGTCGCCGTAGACCGACGCCGCCTGCGTGTCGTAGCCGACGCGGCGGCGCAGGCGCGGGGAGCCGGCCGGCTCGCCGAGCACCGTGACCTCGCCGCCGGCGACCTTCTGCACGCCGACGATGGCGCGCATGAGCGTCGACTTGCCGCAGCCCGACGGCCCGAGCAGGCCCGTGATCTCACCGCGCGGGATCGTCAGGTCGAGGCCGTCGAACACCTCGGTGCGTCCGCGCCGGACGCGCAGGCCGCGCACCGTGACGGCATCCGAGTTATTCATCATGTGATGAATTATGCTCCCGCGGATGCCGTCGGTCAATCAGTCGAACAGATAGCGCTGCACGGTGGGCCCGACGCGCGCGACGAGATCGTCGACGGACGCCTCGGCGAGCGCCGGGAGCCCCACGACGTAGCGCGCGACGATCAGCCCGGCCATCTGGCTCGCCGCGAGCGAGGCGCGCAGCGCCGCGTCGGGGGCGTCGAGCCCCGCCGCGACGCGGCCGAGCAGCTCGCGCTGCAGGAAGCCGGCGAGGAGCGGCGTCGCGACGCGGTTGCCGAGCGCGGCGCGGAGGAGCGCGACGGCCCGCCTGCGGGTGTCGGCGTCCTCGAACTGCTCGAGGACGAACCGCACGGCGCTCTCGCCGACGGCGTCGCGAGGTCCGGCGAGGATGCCGGGGATCACCCGGTCGGGCCGGATCGGGATGTCCACCGTCGCGGCGAAGAGGTCGGCCTTGGTGCCGAAGTAATGGTGCACGAGCGCCGAGTCGACGCCCGCACGGGCCGCGATGTTGCGCACGGTGGCGCCGTCGTAGCCGAGCCCGCCGAACTCCTCGGCCGCGGCGCGGAGGATGCGCGCGCGTGTGTCGCCACGACCGGCCGCGCGAGGGCGCCCGCGGCGCCGCGGCGCACTGGCGTGGTCGTGCTCGGCGCGCTCGCGATGCTGGGCCATGGCGTCAGCCTACGAGGTCGCGCGGCACCCG
>NZ_JBDIAB010000127.1:0-8749 GCF_039812165.1 Microbacterium sp. | reverse complement strand
CGACCTCCGCGGCGGTGCGGCAGGCCGTGCTGCCCGGGTGGGTCGCCGGGGTCGCGATCGCGCTCGTCGTGGCGCTCGTGGTCGGTGCCGTCGTGGTCGGCGTCTCGTTCCTCGTGCCCGAAGGTCCGCTGCGGACCGTGCTCTGGGTCGTGGGCGGCGTCCCGGGCGGTCTCGCGTGGGTGGGCTACCCGGCGGTCTGGCTGTGCGTCGCCGCGACGGCGAGATGAGGAGGCATCCATGGACCTGACGACGGCGACCGGCCTCGGCTCGGTCGACGAGCGCGCCGGAGGCAAGGCCGCGGGTCTCGCGGCCCTCATCGCCGCGGGCCTGCCGGTGCCGCCGGGCATCGTCCTCGACCCTCGCGGAGGGACTCCCCATGTTCTGGCGACGCTCGCCGCCGACGTGGCGCGCGAGCGGGGCTGGACCGCGGTCGCGGTGCGCTCGTCGGGTCGTGACGAGGACGGCGCGGAGCGCTCGAGCGCGGGCGCGTACGAGACGGTGCTCGACGTCCCCGGAGACGACGTGGCGGCCCTCGCCGAGGCGATCGCCGCCGTGACCCGCTCCATGGGCGACACGGCGGCCGGCGTCATCGTGCAGCGCATGGTCCCCGCGGATGCCGCGGGCGTCGCCTTCACCGTCGACCCGCTCACCGGCGGCCGCTGCGTGGTCGTGAACGCGGTGGCGGGACTCGGCGACGCGCTCGTCTCGGGAGCCGCGACGCCGTGGGAGACGCGACTCGTCCGCGGCGCGGGGGAGTCCGTGACCCTCCCGACACGCGTCGACGGGCCGCTGGACCATGCCGCGCTCGGAGAGGTCGCGCGGCTCGCCATCGCGGCCGAGACCGTGCGGGGCCGTCCGCAGGACGTCGAGTGGGCGGTCGATGACGGCACGGTATGGCTGCTCCAGTCACGGCCCGTCACCGCGCTCGTCGAGCAGATCCGGGTCGAGATCGTCGTGCCGCCCGGATACTGGGTGCGCGATCCCACGCACGGCAGGCTGCCGCGCACCCGCATGACCTCGAGCGTCGTCGACGAGAACGTCGCGACCCGTGCCATGGTCGAGGAGTCGGGCACCCTCGCGACCTTCCGCGGCGCCGTCATCGGCGGCTGGCACTACGTCACGATCGTGCCCGTGGGAGCGCCGCCGCCCGCACCCGGGAAGAGGCCACCGGAGCTGCCGGGCTGGCTCGTCTCGCTGCTCGTGCGGACGTCGCGCGAGGGACGGCGCCAGTTGCGCGCGGCGCGGCGGGCGGTGGCGACGGATGCCGCGGGCCGGCTGCACCGCGAATGGGACACGAGACTGCGCGACGAGCAGCGGGCGCGCATCCTCGCCTGTCAGGACGTGGAGCTCGGCGGTCTCGACGACGCGGCTCTCGCCGCGGAGCTGCGGACGCGCGCCGAGACGATGCGCCGGAGCGCCGAGCTGCACTTCCGTCTGGGCGTGCCGTACGAGTTCGGCATCCATCGTCTGGTCGCCTTCTGCGCGCGGCGGCTGGGCTGGACCGCGGACCGCTCCCTCCAGCTGCTGTCGGGCCTGGCCGACGTCGCCTCCGAGCCCGGGCGCGAGCTCGCGGCGATCGCGGCGATGCGCGAGGACAGCGCCGAACGCGTCGAGGCGCTGGAGCGGTTCCGGCGATTCTTCGGATGCCGCGCGCTCGACATCGAGGTGGCCGAGCCCACGCTCGCCGAGTCGCCGCGTCTGCTCGACGCGCTGATCGCCGCCGCCGGACGCGCCGGGACGGCGGACACGGCCGCGGCGCAGTCCGCCGATCGCAGCGCGCTGGCCATGCTCGCGCGCGCCGTCCTGCCCCGCGCCCGGGTGGCGGAGTTCGACGAGGTGCTCGCCAACGCGGAGCAGGTCTACGGTCTGCGCGACGACAACGTCTTCCTCCAGATCGACGCTCCGCTGGCCGTCCTGCGCTACGCGGCGCTCGAGGCGGGTCGCCGGCTGGCGGAGCGGGGGACGATCGACGGTCCCGAGGACGTGTTCCATCTCACCCCGGAAGAGGCGGCCGACGCGCTGGAGGCGAGTCTGCCGCTCGACGATCTGCGCGAGCGGTCCCGCCGCGCGCGGGGCGAGCGGGCGTGGGCGATCGCGCACCCGGGCCCGCTCAGCTACGGCGACGATCCGGGACCCGGCCCGAGGTTCACGCTGCTCACCCGCGCCGAGCGCACGCCCACCGAGGCGATGATGCTGATGGGGGAGCTCATCATGCCGGCATCCGTCGACGCCGCGGCCGTCGCCGACGGCGTGCTGCGGGGGACGCCCGCGTCGCCCGGACGTGTGACGGGTCCGGTGCGGCTCGTGCATGCCGAGGCCGACTTCCACCGGCTGCAGCCGGGCGACATCCTCGTGTGCCCCGGCACACGGCCGTCGTGGTCGGTGATCTTCCCGCTGATCGGCGGCCTCGTCGCCGACGGGGGCGGTTCGCTGTCGCATCCGGCGATCATCGCCCGCGAGCACGGCGTCCCGGCGGTCGTCGCCGTCGTCGGGGCGACGGGGATGCTGCGCGACGGCGAGGTCGTCACCGTGGACGGCGGCGCGGGCACGGTGACGCGCGCCTGATCGTGAGCTCAGTCATCGCCCAGAGTCTTGCCCCGCGTTGCGATGGATAGGCTTGCATATCGATCATATCACCCAATGTCGGAGGGTCATGGCACACTTCATGTATGGGATTCCTCGAAGATATGAGCGACGCGGTAGGGCGGCTCGGTGTGTTCGTGGAACTCAACGTGGCCGCGGGTGAGCTGCCCGCATCGGCAGTCGGCCTCAGTGACGCGTCCGTCCGGGACGCGCTCGGGATGGTCACGGGGTTGCAGAGGCAGGTCGCGACATTGCAGGCCGTGCTGGTCGGAGTCGCCGCCGCACGCTCTGGACGTGACCGCGGGCACGGCGGGCTCGTGCAGGGCACTGGGCATCGCAACGCGGTGGAGTTCATCCGCGACGTGACCGGCGTGAGCCGAGGTGAGGCGATCCGGGCCGTGAAGGTCGGCGAGGCACTGCTCGACGGGCACGGCGATGGGAACGGCAACGTGGCCGATCCGACGCGGCCGTTCGACGCCGAATCGGATGCCGCCGCCGCGGCGCCGCCGTGGCATGAGCCGTTGCGGGTCGCGCTCCTCGCCGGGGCGCTCACGACCGGTCAGCTCCACGCGATCAAGACCGGACTCGGTGAGCCGCCCGTCATTGACGGACGCGACGCCGACACGGTGCAGGAGGCATGGCGCGGTGCCGCGCGAGAGCTCGCCGCGGAGGCACACCTGTGCACGGTGGAGGACCTCGCGTCCCGGGCGCGGGTGTTGCGGGACCTGCTCGACCCCGCCGGCGCGGAGGACCGGTACGCGGCCCGGTTCGGGAAGCGGTCGTACCGGTGGTCCACCACCAGTGACGGGCTCCCGGCGGCGCATGTCGTGTTTGACGAGGAAGGCGGCGCCTGGTTCCGGACCCTCATGGACCGCGTTGTCCCCTCGCCGTGGTGGGCCGAGGTTCGTCAGTGCGGATGAGAAGAAGCAGGCGGAGGAGCTGGTGGCCGATCCGCGGTCGAATGAGCAGCTCGCGTACGACCTGTTCCTCGACGTCGTGCGCGCCGGGGCGCTCGCGAACGTGAAGGACGTGTTCGGGGCGAAGGAAGCCGGCGTCCGCCTGGTGACGTTGACGGACACGGTCACCGGGGAGCACGCGCACCGGGACGCGTTCGGCAGGCTCGTCGCCACCGCCCAGTCCGATGACGGGACTCTCACGGTCCCCGGGGCGGTGCTGGAACGGGCGCTGTGTGTGACCGGGAGTATCGAGGTGCACTTGGACACCCACGGCAATCCCCTCGACCTGGGGCGGGAGCAACGGTTGTTCTCCGCCCGGCAGAAGCTGGTGATGGCGATCCGAGACGGCGGGTGCCTGTGGCCGGGCTGCGACCGCCCGCCCGCGTACTGTGAGGCGCATCACGGCGAGCATTGGGCCGATGGGGGTGCCACGGACTGCGCCTCGGGGGTGTTGCTGTGTCGCTATCATCACCTTCACTTGCATAACGCGGGCTGGCGCATCGAACCCGTCGCCGGCGGCGGATTCGTCCTCCACACCCCACCAGGCATGAACCTCGACCCCATCCCGCTGCGATCCAAGTCCTCACTCAGGTGGTTGTGGGACCCACCACCCGACAGACCCGGATGGCGAAACGCCGCCTAGCGATGCCCCGCATCGGGATGGACCGTGCCTGGATGCCGAAACCCCGGCATCCCGTCAGGATCGAAGCAGCGCGACGCGGTGCGCGCGGGCGAGGAGTTCCGCGCCGAGGAGCTACACGTCCGCGCGCGGTCCCGGCGGCTCGTCCGCCGCGAGCACCGGTGCGACGAGCTCGGCCACCGTGATGCCGCGGCGCTCCGCGGCGGCGGTGAGTCGCGCGGCGAGCACCGGATCGACGCCGGACGCGTGTGGCCGGGAGGTGTCGGGCAGCAGGAGCGACGACACGGGGACGACGATCGCGCCGAGCGCGGTCAGGATCGCGACGATGCCGTAGAGCCGCATGAACGCGTCGCCGGATTCGTCCGACCAGACCAGGTAGACCGTGAGCGCCAGCAGCAGGGCGATGAGCCCGAGCGTCACGAGCAGCCCCACGCGCACGAACGGTCGACGTCGGCCCCCGAGCAGCAGGAGCAGGGAGGCGAGCGACAGCGCCGCCGTCGCCGCGACGCCCGTCAGCTGCAGGCGGAGACCGTCACCCCAGTCGCGCATCCACGAGCCGTTCCAGATGAGCGCGGTGAAGTATCCCGCGGTGAGGATCGACACCACGACTCCCGCGATGCCGACGGCCTGCGGGGGACGGCCGAGAAGCGTCGCACCGCACAGCACCGCCACGCTGAACGCGCCGATCGTCACCGTCGTGACGAGCACGCGATTCGCGGTCTCACCGAGCTCGCCGGCGAGCAGCACCGCGATGCCGAGCACCGCCGCGACGCCGAACGACGCGACGATGAGCCAGACGAGGGTGCGGCGCAGCACGATCACGCGCCGGACTCCGGGGTTCGTCATGTGTGCACCTTAGCGAAGCCCCGGCATCCGGTCAGGATCGGAGAAGCGCGGCGTCGGAGGGGCAGGGCAGACTGGACTGCATGCCTGAGACCGCCGTGCACATCGCCGACAGCCACAACGTCATCCGTGTCGTCGGCGCCCGCGAGAACAACCTCAAGAACGTCGACGTCGAGATCCCGAAGCATCGCCTCACCGTGTTCACCGGGGTGTCGGGCTCGGGCAAGTCGTCGCTCGTGTTCGCGACGATCGCGAACGAGTCGCAACGGCTCATCAACGAGACCTATCCGACGTTCGTGCAGCAGTTCATGGGCCAGCTGAGCCGGCCCGACGTCGACGCCCTCGAGAACGTCAGCCCCGCGATCGTGGTCGACCAGGAGCGCATGGGCGCCAATGCGCGCTCGACCGTGGGCACCGCCACCGACGTGCACGCGATGCTGCGGCTGCTGTTCAGCCGCATCGGCAGTCCGCACGTCGGGTCGCCGCAGGCGTTCTCGTTCAACGTCCCCTCGGTGTCGGGCGCCGGCGCGGTGACGTTCGAGAAGGGCGGCAAGAAGGTCAAGGAGCGCCGGTCCTTCCAGGTCACCGGCGGCATGTGCGCACGCTGCGAGGGTCTGGGCCAGGTGAGCGACGTCGACCTCGACGAGCTGTTCGACCGCAGCAAGTCGCTCGCCGATGGCGCGATCACGATCCCCGGGTACAACGCCGACGGCTGGATGGTGCGCGGCTTCACCGAGTCGGGCTTCTTCGACCCCGCCAAGCCGATCCAGGACTTCACCGAGCAGGAGCTCGCCGACTTCCTCTACAAGGAGCCGACCAAGGTCAAGATCCAGAACATCAACATGACCTACGAGGGGCTCATCCCCAAGATCACCAAGTCGATGCTGCAGAAGGACCGCGACGCGCTCCAGCCGCACATCCGCGCGTTCGTCGACCGCGCCGTGAAGTTCATGCCGTGTCCGGAATGCAAGGGCACGCGCCTCAACGAGGGTGCGCGGTCGTCGACGATCGGCGGCGTCAGCATCGCGGATGCCGCGGCGATGCAGCTCACCGACCTGTCCGCGTGGCTCGACACCGTCGACGACCCGTCGGTGGCCCCGCTCATGTCGGGCCTGCGCCAGACCGTCGCGTCGTTCCTGGAGATCGGGCTCGGCTACCTGTCGCTCGAGCGCGCCTCCGGCACGCTGTCGGGCGGTGAGGCGCAGCGCATCAAGATGATCCGTCACCTCGGGTCGTCGCTCACCGACGTGACGTACGTCTTCGACGAGCCCACCGCGGGCCTGCACCCGCACGACATCCAGCGCATGAACGGGCTGCTGCAGCTGCTGCGCGACAAGGGCAACACGGTGCTGGTCGTCGAGCACAAGCCCGAGGTGATCGAGATCGCCGACCACGTCGTCGACCTCGGCCCGGGCGCCGGGCGCGCGGGCGGCCAGATCATGTTCGAGGGCGACGTCGCGGCTCTGCGTGCCTCCGACACGATCACCGGCCGCTTCTTCGACCACCGCGCGCGGCTCAAGGAGTCCACGCGCACGGCGAGGGGAGCGCTCGAGATCCGCGGCGCGACCCAGCACAACCTCAAGGACGTCGACGTCGACGTCCCCCTCGGCATCCTCACCGTCGTCACGGGCGTCGCCGGCTCCGGCAAGTCGTCGCTCATCCACGGCAACGTGCCGGCCTTCGACGACGTCGTCGTGGTCGACCAGTCGCCCATCAAGGGCTCGCGCCGCTCCAGCCCCGCGACGTACACCGGGGTGCTGGATGCCGTCCGCGCCGCGTTCGCGAAGGCCAACGGCGTCAAGCCGGGGCTGTTCAGCGCCAACTCCGAGGGCGCGTGCCCGGCCTGCAAGGGGCTCGGCGTCATCATCACGAACCTCGGCTTCACGCAGACGGTCGAGACGCTGTGCGACCTGTGCGAGGGCTCCGGCTTCAGCGACGAGGTGCTGGAGTACACGCTCGACGGCAAGAACATCGCCGAGGTCCTCGCGATGACGGCGGCCGAGGCATCCGAGTTCATCTCGAAGGGCCCCGCGCACACGACCCTCGCCCGCATGGTCGACGTCGGGCTCGGCTACCTCACGCTCGGGCAGTCGCTCAACACCCTCTCGGGCGGTGAGCGACAGCGGCTCAAGCTCGCGATCTCGATGGCGAAGAAGGGCGCGATCTACGTGCTCGACGAGCCGACGACGGGGCTGCACCTCGCCGACGTCGACAACCTGCTCGCGCTCCTCGACCGTCTCGTCGAGGCCGGCAACAGCGTCATCGTGATCGAGCATCACCAGGCGGTCATGGCGCACGCGGACTGGATCATCGACCTCGGGCCGGGCGCCGGCCACGACGGCGGCGAGATCGTGTTCGAGGGCACCCCCGCCGACCTCGTGGCGAAGGCCGAGACGCTCACCGCGCAGCACCTCCGCGCCTACGTCGGAGGATGATGGCGCCCGCGCTGCTCGACCGGGTCCCGGTCGGCGCCGACCCCGACGCCGTCTACGACGGGTTCGTGGCGTGGGCCGCCGACCAGGGGCTGACGCTCTATCCGGCCCAGGACGAGGCCGCGATCGAGCTCGTGTCGGGCGCGAACGTGATCCTGTCGACCCCGACCGGCACCGGCAAGTCGCTCGTCGCGGTCGCCGCGCACGTCGCGTGCCTGGCGCGCGGGGGCCGCACGTACTACACCGCGCCGATCAAGGCCCTGGTGAGCGAGAAGTTCTTCGCGCTCGTCGACATCTTCGGGGCCGCGAACGTCGGGATGGTCACGGGCGACTCGTCGGTCAACGCCGACGCCCCGATCGTGTGCTGCACGGCGGAGATCCTCGCGAACCTGGCGCTCCGACAGGGGCCGGACGCGGCGGTCGACCAGGTCGTCATGGACGAGTTCCACTACTACGGCGACCCCGACCGCGGCTGGGCGTGGCAGGTGCCGCTGCTGCTCCTGGAGCGCGCGCAGTTCGTGCTCATGTCGGCGACGCTCGGCGACGTCACCGACATCGCGGCGGATCTGTCGCGGCGGACGGGGCGGGCGACGGCATCCATCACCGGCGTCGAACGACCGGTGCCGCTGCACTTCTCCTACGTGCGGACCCCCGTGCACGAGACGGTGCAGGAGCTGCTCGACACGTCGCAGGCGCCCGTGTACATCGTGCACTTCTCGCAGGCGGCGGCGATGGAGCGGGCGCAGGCGCTCTCGAGCGTCCGCATCGTGAGCCGCGCGCAGCGCGACGAGATCGCCGAGGCGATCGGCGGCTTCCGCTTCACGACCGCGTTCGGCCGCACGCTGTCGCGCTACGTGCGCGCGGGCATCGGCGTGCACCACGCCGGCATGCTGCCGCGCTACCGTCGGCTGGTCGAGACGCTCGCGCAACGGGGGCTGCTGCGGGTCATCTGCGGCACCGACACGCTCGGCGTCGGCATCAACGTGCCCATCCGCACCGTGCTGATCACCGCGCTCGCGAAGTACGACGGACAGCGGATGCGGCAGCTCACGGCCCGCGAGTTCCACCAGATCGCGGGTCGCGCCGGCCGTGCCGGCTACGACACCGCCGGCACCGTCGTGGTCATGGCGCCGGAGCACGAGATCGAGAACGCCGCCGCGATCGCGAAGGCGGCGGGCGACCCGAAGAAGCTCCGCAAGATCGTGCGCAAGAAGGCGCCGCAGGGGTTCGTGAACTGGGGTGAGCCGAGCTTCGAGCGCCTCGTCGCCGCCGAGCCCGAGCCGCTCGAGCCGCAG
>NZ_JBDIAB010000126.1:0-8753 GCF_039812165.1 Microbacterium sp. | reverse complement strand
GCGGTCGCGCACATCGACCCCGACGCGAGCGACGACGAGATCGCCGCGATCAAGGCCGACCTGGCCGACGAGGGCTTCCGGGCGCAGACCACCGCCGACCAGATCGGCGCGTTCCAGACCGTCATCGCCGGCATCGTCGGCGTGCTCAACGCGTTCGCGGTGATCGCGCTCATCGCCGCGGGCTTCGGCATCGTCAACACGCTCCTCATGAGCGTGCAGGAGCGCACGCGCGAGATCGGGCTCATGAAGGCGATGGGCATGGGGAGCGGCAGGGTGTTCGGGCTGTTCAGCACCGAGGCGGTGTTCATCGGCTTCCTCGGGAGCGCCATCGGCGCCGGTGTGGCGATCCTCGCGGGCTCGGCGATCAGCTCCGCGCTCGCGGGCTCGCTGCTGTCGGGGCTGCCGGGCCTTCAGATCATGCTCTTCGAGCCGGCGTCGATCGCGACCGTGATCCTCGTCGTGATGGCCATCGCGTTCCTCGCCGGCACGCTTCCCGCGCGCCGCGCGGCCAGGCAGAACCCGATCGACGCGCTCCGCTATGAGTGAAGATGGAGAGATGACCGACGCGGATGCCGGTGGCCTCAGGGAGCGCAAGAAACGCGCGACCCGCCAGGCGATCGAGCGCGGCGCCGTCGAGCTCGCCCTCGAGCACGGATACGAGAACGTCACCGTGGAGATGATCTGCGAGCGCGCGATGATCTCGCAGCGCACGTTCTTCAACTACGCCGGCTCGAAGGAGCGCGCCGTGCTGGGCGTCGCGACGCCGCTGCCGGGCCCCGAGCTGCGCGCCGCGTACCTCGCGGGCGAGGGCGGCAGCCCCCTGGAGGGGCTCGTCGCGACGGTCTCGGCCGCGTTCTCGGAGTTCGACGGCCAGGACTCGACGCTGTTCCAGGACCGCCGCCGCATCGTGCAGGAGAACCCGAGCCTCGCGATCAAGGAGTTCGCGCGCATGGAGGAGACGCAGAACTCGATCGTCGAGCTCGTCCGCGAGCGCCTGCGTGCCGACGAGCCGAGCCGCGACGAGCGCGACGTCGACGACGAGGCGCGCATGGTGGTCTCGCTGACCTTCGGCATCATGCACTACCTCGTGCGCGACTGGATCGCGGGCGGGTCCGTCCGCGACGCGACGGATGCCGTCGCGCAGGCCGTCCGCCTGGCGCGCCGCGTCGCCGGCGCCTGACCGGTCGCTCAGAGCACCGGCATCCGCGTGTCGTACTCGGCCCGGGTCGGCTGCCGCCGGTAGCCGTCGCGCAGCACGACGCGCACCGTCGCCGTGCCCACGACCGCGACGGCCACCGCGACCAGGGCTGCGATCAGGATCTCCATGCGTACCGCTCCTCTCCGGGTGCTCAGCTGTGGACCCATCCAATCGCGGGGCACCGCCAGGAATCTCGGTCCAATTCGCGCATACTGGACTCATGTCGATGGTCACGGGTTCCCGTCTGTCCGCCCGCGCGCTGCTCGCCCTCGCCGGCGAGCTGGACGCGGGATCGGCGGCGTACGAGGCGCTCGCCGAGCGCATCCGGCTGCTCATCGTGGACGGGCGCATCCCGGCCGGCACGCGCCTGCCGTCCGAGCGCGAACTCGCCGTCGAGGCCGGGCGCAGCCGGACGACGATCGTCGCCGCATACCAGTCCCTGCGCGACACCGGCCACCTCGTCAGCCAGCGCGGCTCGGGCAGCCGCGCGACGCTGCCGGGTCGTGCAGGCGCCCTCGATGCGCCTCGCCGCGAGGTCGACTTCGCGCGGGCGGTGCCGCCGCCCGTCGACGGGCTGCAGGAGATCGTCGCCGAGGTCTCGGGGCGCATGCTGCAGGCCCTCGACGGCCCCGGCTTCGACCTGCTCGGCAACGAGGCGCTCCGGCGGGCGATCGCCGACCGCTACACGCAGCGGAGCGTGCCCACCTCGCCCGACCAGATCGTCGTGACGATGGGCGGCCAGCACGCGATCTCGCTCGTGGCGCACACGATCCTCTCGCGCTCCGACACCGTGCTGATCGAGTCGCCGACGTACCCGCACGCGTACGAGGCGTTCCGCCGCGCCGGCGCGCGCCTGGCGACCACGCCCGTCACCGTCGACGGATGGGACGTCGACCATCTCGTGGAGACGATCCTGCGCGTGCGCCCCGCCGCCGCGTACCTCATGCCCGACTTCCACAACCCGACCGGCGCCTCGATGGCGCCGGCCGGGCGCGCCCGGGTCGCGGAGGCGGCGCGAGCGGTCGGCACGGTGCTGATCGTCGACGAGACGACCGCCGACCTGACGATCGACCGAGACTGGGACGACGGTCCCTTCGCGCGGCACGCCCGCGGGGCATCGCCCGTCTCGGGCTCCGGCGTCGTCACGATCGGCTCACTCAGCAAGTCGGTGTGGGGCGGCCTGCGCCTGGGCTGGATCCGCGCGGACGGCGCCATCGTACGCAGGGTCGTCCAGGCGCGGCCGGCGGGCGACCTCGGCACTCCGCAGCTCGAGCAGCTGCTGGGCGAGCGCATCGTGCGCGCGTTGCCCGAGCTGCTGCCGCACCGCCGTCGGCTGCTCGGCGAGCATCGGACCGTCATGAGCGACGCCCTCGCGCGCCATCTGCCGCAGTGGCGAGTGCCGCGACCGGCGGGCGGCCTGTCGATGTGGGTGCAGCTGGACCGGCCGGGCAGCTCGGCGCTCACGTCGCTCTGCGAGGCGCGCGGGCTCGCGCTGGTCGCGGGCCCGAAGTTCTCCGTCGACGGCAGTCTGGAGCGGTTCCTGCGGCTGCCGTTCACCTCTCCCGTGGCGGATCTCGATGCGGGCGTGCAGCTTCTCGCCGAGTCGTGGGAGCAGCTCTCGGCGCGCGCGACACACTCGACGGTCGACGAGCGGCTGCCGCAAGTGGTGTGATGCGTGGCATCCCGCGCGTCGTCCCCTTGTGTCGACAGTCCGCGGGGGCCATGCGAGATCAGCGAGGTTAGGCTAACCTAAGACTCGACGATATCGAGAGGATGCCGCTGCCCGCATGAACCACCATCAGGCCCATTTCCTCCTCGTCGGCGACGCCAGCGACATCCCGGCGATCCGCGACATCCTCCTGCGCCTGCCGGTCGACGCGTACGGGCAGGTGTTCCTCGAGGTCGGCTCGGTCATCCAGATCCAGCGCCTGCCCCTGCCCGAGGCCATGTCGGTGACCTGGCTCCGTCGCGACGAGCGCTCGAGCGTGGTCGACGCCGTGCCGCCGCGCGGCGAGCTGGTCACGCGCGCCGTGAGCGCGTGGATCTCCGAGTGGATGCCGGAGGACCTCTGCGAGCACGCGACCCCGTACGTGCTGTGGATCGGCTGCTCGGCGAGCGAGCGCGTCGACCGCCTGTACGAGGAGCTGCAGACCCGCATGCCGGACCTGCACCTGCACCACCCGCACAGCGACGTCGCCTGAGCGGCGTTCCTCGTTCGGGAAGCGTGGCGGACTGCTCGTTCGAGGGTCAGGAGTGCCCGCGTCCTGTGCGGCCGACCGGCGAGTCCCGGCCCCTCAACGACCTCGCGGCGGAGCCTCTCGTTCAGGCGCGACGGCATCCGCGCCGGTCTCGACGGCGACGGATGCCGCGACCTGGCCGCCGGCATCGGCGTCGACGCGCTGCACGGGGCCCGTGGACGGTGCGGCCGCGGAACCGACGGGCGCGGATTCCGCCGTCGCGAGCCAGCGCGAGGGCGTGAACGAGAGCACCGCCCACAGCGCGACGGCCACCGCCGCGTAGACCGCGAAGGCGACGATCCAGGCGATGAAGGGCGTCTCGACGGCCTCCCAGCTCTGCGGGAACGGCAGCACGACGAAGACGAACACCGCCACGGCGACGGCCTGGGCGCCCGCCCACAGCAGCCGGCTCCGCCGCCACAGCGCCCGACCCGGCAGACCGGCGAGCGGCAGGGTGACGAGGGGCAGCGCGCTGAGGCATCCCACCGTGACGGCGGCGAGCGTCTCGACCGCGAACAGCCCCACCGCGTCCGACTCGCCCCAGCCGGCGCCGACCGTGCCGCTGTAGGCGAGCCACCCGGCGAACCCGAGGACGAGCAGCCACACGCCCTCGGCGACCGATGCCTCGGCCTCGCGCTCCTCCGACACCGTGCCGGCGAGCACGACGGCCAGGACGAGGCCGAACACGAAGCCCGGCTCGAAGCCCACGGCGCGGCTGAGGAGAGCGGTGAGCAGCACGATGACGAGCGAGCCGGGTCGCAGCGCGAGCCGGCTCGCTTGGCCGCGACGCGCCAGCCACACGGCGATGAGTGCAAGCCCGAGCAGGTTCTCCACGACCATGCCGGCGAGGATCGAGAGCACGAGGCGCACCGAGCCGCCGTTGAGGCCGAGCTCGGGCTCGACGAACGCCGCGAAGACGCTCGCGACCACGAGCCCGCCGGCGAGGACGAGCAGTCGCGGCATCCGGTCGATCGCCGCGCGCAGGCGCGCGGTTGCGGTCGACACCGGCGCGAGGGCGCGGGTCCACTCGTCGTAGCGGGCCGACAGCGCGGAGTCGACGAGACGCCCTGGCAGGCCCACGAGGGCCGCGAGCACGATGGCGACGGCCAGGCATCCGCCGAGGCTCGCCGGCGTCAGCGCGACCTCCTGCACCGTCTGCAGCCCGCTCAGCGTCGACGGCGTGTCGGCGGTGAACGCGGTCGGGGCGCTCGGGACGGGTGTCGCCGACGGCTCGGGGGCGGCCTGCTCGGCGGGTGCGAGCGCGGTGATCACGTTCAGCTGCACGCGCTCCATGAGGTCGTCCATGCGCGCGTCGAGCTCGGCACGGCTCTCGCTGGCGAACCCGTCCGGCGCGACGACGAAGAACCAGAAGCCGTCGCGGGCCTGGAACTGCCAGCTCGCGTCGACGTGCTCGGCGTTCGAGGCGGTCGGGCGGCCGTCGGAGCGCAGTCGGATGCCGTCGGCGTCGCCGTCCTGGAAGAAGCTCGGGATCGCGAGCAGACGCGCGGTCTCGGATGCCACGACCTCGCTGCTCGCCGGCGTGTAGCCGGCGCCCAGGAAGCGGATGCGGGGTGAGTCGCGGTCGAACCACCAGCACTGCCGGGCGGCGTCGGCGAGGAACAACGGCGAGACGTTCTCGGGCGCCGCGACGAAGCCGGACGCCTCCAGCTCCGCCACGAGGTCGGGGCCGAGCAGCTGCTCGCACGTGAGCGGGACGGCGGCCTCCGAGGGGGCGGCGCCCGCGGCCGCCGCGGGCGCGGTGCCGAACAGGCCCACCACGACGATTGCCCCCATGAGCGCGAGCAGGATGCGGGCGCCGAGACGGCGCGACGACAGGGTCCCCATGGTGGGCATCGTACCGAGTCCCCGGAGCCTCTCCCGAGTGTCGCGCGAGCCACGTCGCGAACCGTCCGCCCGCGCCGCGCCGGCGGGAGGGCGGCCGGTCGTCCGCCGGCGCGGTCGGGCCGGTCCACTTCCTGCGAAGTGGCCCGCGCCGCCCCATGCCGAGAGACAGTGGAATGGAGCACGTCGACGCGACGCGGACGCGAAGGGAGCGACGATGGCGGTGACCTCGATCGGACGGCGCGCGTGGCGCGACCTCGGCGGCGACGAGGGCGCGCTCGACCTCGTCGCGGACCCCGCGCCGGCCGTCGGCCTGCCCGCGCGGCTGCGCGCCGGCGAGCTGATGGGAGATGCCGTCGCCCTCGCCTCGCTCGCGATCCAGCAGGTGCAGATCGCCCGCGGGCAGCGGCGGGCGCCGCGCGCGGTCCGGCCCGACGGCGCACGGATCACGACGTCAGCGCAATGCGAGCGGCACTTCCTCGTCGACGGCGTCGCCCCGGATGTGTGGGCTCCGTTGTCGGGCTTCTGGCGCGCGGCCGACGGCTGGGTGCGCACGCACGGCAACTACCCGCACCACGCCCTCCGGCTGGCGGCGCTGCTCGACGTCGCGCCCGACGCGCCGAAAGATGCGGTCGCCGCCGCGGTCGCGCGATGGCCCGCGGTCGCGCTCGAGACCGCGGCGGCCGAGGCCGGCGCGATCATCGGTGCCGTACGCAGCCCGCAGCAGTGGGCGGGACATGCGGAGTCGGCCGCCGTCGCGGCCGCACCGCTCGTCGACGTGCGGACCGACGCCGGCGCCGGTCGCCGTGCGGGCTGGACGGACGACGCGGACGCTCCGCTCGCCGGCATCCGCGTGCTGGATCTGACGCGCGTGCTCGCCGGCCCGGTGGCGACCAGAGCCCTCGCGTTCGCGGGCGCCGACGTGCTGCGGGTGGACTCGCCGCGCCTTCCCGAGCTCGGCTGGCAGCACCTCGAGACCGGCCACGGCAAGCGCTCGACGACGCTCGACCTCGCCGACGCGCGCGACCGCGGCGTCTTCGAGGAGCTGCTCGCTCGCGCGGACGTCGTCGTGACCGGGTACCGTCCCGCGTCGCTCGACCGGTTCGGCTTCGCGCCCGACGCGCTGTGGGAACGGCATCCGGGTCTCGTTGTCGGCTCCGTCGCGGCGTGGAGCACCACCGGACCGTGGGCGGCGCGCCGCGGCTTCGACAGCATCGTCCAGGCGATCAGCGGCATCGCCATGGTCGAGAGCCCCGACGGCGTGCGACCCGGCGCCCTGCCGGCACAGGTGCTCGACCACTCCGCCGGCCACCTCCTCGCCGCGGCGGTGTGCGTCGCCCTCGACGCGCAGCGTCGCGACGGGCACGGTCGAGCCGCGCGGGTCGGGCTCGCCCGCGTCGCGCAGGAGCTGCTCGACGCCGGTCCGGCGGGCGAGGGCGCCGACACCGCACCGCCCCCGCCGACGCTGCAGACCGGCGACACCGCCGCGGGCCGCGTCACGACGGCGGTGCCGCCGGTCGCCTATCCGGGCGGTCCGCTCGAGTATCCGACGCTCGCCTCGCCGTGGGGACGGGACGCGGCGGCATGGCGGTAGCGGGGCCCGACGGCATCCACCCGCGCGTGGGCTTCATCGGCCTCGGCCGCATGGGCGAGCCCATGGCGGTGCGGCTCGTGCAGGCCGGCACGCCGCTCACGGTGTGGAGCAGGACGCCCGCGAGCGTGCGTCGAGTGACGGATGCCGGTGCGACGCCGGCCGTGGACGCCGCCGCGGTGTTCGCCGCGAGCGACGTCGTGCTGCTCATGCTCGCGAACGGCGAGGCCGTCGACGCGGTCCTGGGGCGCTCCGCCGACGGGTTCGGCGTGCCGGTCGAGGGACGCCTCGTCGTCAGCACGGGCACGGTGGCGCCGGAGCACTCGCGCGCGCTCGCCGCCGAGCTGGCCCGCCACGGCGCGCGCTTCGTGGAGGCGCCGGTGTCGGGATCCCGCGTGCCGGCTCAGCACGGGCAGCTCGTCGCGATGCTCGCCGGCGACGAGGCCGACGTCGAGGAGGTCCGGCGCCTCGTCGCGCCGCTCGCGTCGGCGGTCTTCGCGTGCGGACCGGTGCCGCGCGCGCTCGAGACCAAGCTGGCCGTGAACGTCTTCCTCATCGCGATGGTCACCGGCCTCGCGGAGTCGGTCGCCTTCGCCGAAGGCAGGGGAGTCGATCGCGACGTGCTGCGGGCGGTCCTGGATGCCGGGCCGATGGCCAGCGCGGTGTCGACGCTCAAGCTCGCCAAGCTCGTGGACGGCGACCTCGCGGCGCAGGCGGCGGTGAGCGACGTGCTCTACAACAACCGCCTGATCCTCGACGCCGGCGGGGCGCAGCGGCTGCCGCTCATGGCGGCGACCGCGTCGCTCTACGAGCGCGCCGAGGCGCTGGGCTTCGGCGGTTCCGACATGATCGCGGTGGTCGAGGCGCTGCGCGAGGCCGGCGCGGAGCCCGCCGCCACGTGACGACACGCGGAAGCGGGGGCCGCGGCCGGAGCCGCGACCCCCGCGTGGGCCGGTGTCAGCGCGACGCGACGAGCCGGGCGCCGGCGACGAGGATCGGTGCGTAGCAGACGACCGCGAGCACGACGCCGATCGGGCCGAGGCCGAAGGCGGGGACGATCCAGGGCAGGAAGCCGAGCGGCGCGATCCACCACGAGACGGCCTTCGCGCGGGCCAGCCCCAGCGACAGCAGGCCGATCCCGAGGATGCCGCCGACCATGCCGGTGTACTGCCAGATCGCGACCGACCACTCCTTGGCCGCGGCGTCCATCGCGACGGCATCCGCGATCGGGAGCGTGTTGCCGGCGCTCACGAGGAACCAGTCCGAGAGCAGCAGTCCCGACATCTGCACGGCGCCGAACGCCAGGATCGCTGCGGCGATCGAGAGGAAGACCCGCCCGCGTGCGCCGCGCAGCAGGCCCAGCGACGCGAGCGCGCCGAACGCGATCGCGACCCAGCCGTAGTGCAGCAGGTTCGCCGACCAGAGGCTCAGCGCCGGGTCGGCGGCGAGCGACTCGATGTAGCCGGCGCTGCCGGGCGAGGTCTGCGGCGGCGACGTGAGGAACCCGCCGGTGAACAGCAGCGGCGCCGCGAGGAGTCCGACGCCGCCGACGCGCTGGAGCGTGGAGGGGCGGACCGGGCCGAGGCCCGCGACGACGCGGGGGCGGGCGGATGCCGCGGCCACGGGCCGGTCGGTCGTGGTGGTGGGGGCGGGAGCGAAGAGGTCCATGATCGTGTGCCTTTCGGGGCGGTTCAGGTTGGTGATCCCAGATTCCCGGCCGCGTGCCCCGGGCTCCCAGGGAGCGCCGTCCCGATCCGTGTCCCGACTTCCGCCCGGGACCCGAGGCCGCTCGACGCCGAGCGCGGGGTTGGGCACCGGCATCCGGCGCCGGCTCATCCCGACGCGGGGGTATCCCGTCGCCGGCGCTTCCCGTCGCGGGCGCTTC
>NZ_JBDIAB010000125.1:0-8763 GCF_039812165.1 Microbacterium sp. | reverse complement strand
CGTGCTACCTGACGCTCATCGGGATGCTGTCCTACGCCGCGGCGCTGCTCGTGCGGCACCTGATCCCCGCGCTCGTCGGCATGCTGAGCCTCGTCCTGCTGCTCCCGCCGCTCGTCGCGGCGCTCACCGAGCACGCGCGGTGGCTGCCCGGCCTCGCCGGCATGCAGCTCTACGACTCGACGGATGCCGTGCTCACCGCGGGCACCGGCACGCTCGTCCTCGCCGCGTGGATCCTGCTGGTCGGCGCTGTCGCGGCGACCCGGTTCCTCCGCACCGACGCCTAGTCGGAATCGCGCAGTGCAGCGGGCGCCCACGCCGGCCGGGTCGCCTCTCCCACGAGCAGTCCGCGCTGGCACGTCGCGCACTCGCGGAACGGGGTGCGCGCACTGCTGTTGTCGAGCGCCTCGGTCACGTCGGCGATCTGGATCGCCGCCCGCACGGGAGCCCACAGGCGCGCATGGCGATCGCGGATCTTCTGCTCGGGCACCGTGTGCCCGCCCCGTCGCACGCGTTCTCGCACGCGCTGCACCGTGAGCTCGACCCGGGACGATGATGACGTGCAGGTGCACCAGGTAGCCGGCGTCAGCGGCATCCGCGACGAGCCGGACCTTGCTCGCGTGCGAGAAGGCCGTCTCCGTGATGAACGACGCGCTCTCCGCGATCCGCTGGCCCCAGGCCGCCCGGACGCAGCACGCGCTTTCCGAGCCTGGCCAGCAGCCAGCGACCGGGCGTGTCCTCCGCCTTGCGCTGCGCGAAGGGCGGGGTCTCCTCGTCCTCGATCACGACGCGCTCGCCCCGGATGCCGCGCGGATGACGGTGAGCACGAACACGCTGTCATCGAGAGCGCTCACCGAGTGGCGCTCGGGCGGGATCGCGATGAGGTCGCCCGCGACCAGCTCCCAGGATCGCCCTGCCCCGACCAGGCGCACGCGGCCGATCAGCACCTGCAGAGTCGCCTCGGGCGGGCTGTCGTGCGCGCCGAGCTCGCCGCCGGCCGACAGCGCGAGCATCGTCTGACGCAGCACCGTGTCGCGGGAGCCGTAGACGGTCTCCGCGGCGCGACGAGCATGCGCGGTGCGTGCGGCGGCGAGCAGCTTCTCGGCCGTCGCGGCGAGACCCACCGATCTGACCTCTGTCCGGTCCCGTGGCATCGTGAATCGCTCCTCCTCATGTCGCGGTCAGGAGCACGAGCGCCCCGACCAGCCGTGCGACCGCCTCGGCCGCCTCGAATCCGACGCCGCCACCCCGCCGGTCATGCCGCCGCGCCCTCCAGCCGGGCCCGGCACACGCCCGGGCGCACGAACGGCTCGAGCTCCGCGGGGGTCACGCCCGTTCCGGCGAGCGCTCCCCGCATCAGTCCCGCGTGGATCGCGCAGACCACGTCGCCCCTGTTCTGGACGGCCTCGCGGAACGGACAGTTGTGCAGCTCGATGATCCCGGGCTCGGTGCGAACCGGTGCGAACCCGAGCTCGTCCAGAGAGGCGACGAGATGCTCGACCGACGCCCCGCGGCCGTGGGCGCGTCGACGTCCCCACAGCGCCCCCACGGCCTCGGCCCGCTCCCGTGCGTCGTCGCCGGTGCCGAGCTCCTCCAGCAGGATGTCGGCGAGCACCTCGTAGCGACGATCGTCCCGGTCCGGGCTCGGCACCGCGCGGAACCTCGACGCCGGACGGCCGCGCCCCGCCGCGACCGAAGCGACGCGCTCCACGCGCCCGGCGCGCTCCAACGCGTCCAGATGGAAGCGGACGGTGTTGGGATGCACCCCCAGCCCTTCCGCCAGCGCCGCGACGCCGAGGGGCTCCGAGGAGCCCTGCAGCCGGCGCATCACGAGCCGGCGGCGATCGTCGGCGTGGTCGTCGTGTCGCATGCGCCCATTTTATACAGATACGATTGGAGAAAAGAGGAAGGATCGCGAGATGCCCGATGACCTCGAGCTGGATGTCCGCTCCATACCCAAGCCGCAGCGCCACCCCCGGATCTTCGCGGCCTACGACGAGCTCGACGCGGGGCAGGCCTTCGTCCTGGTCAACGACCACGAGCCGCGGCATCTGCGCGAGGAGTTCGAGCGGGAGCTCCCCGGAGCCTTCGACTGGGAGTCGCTGGGCGAGGGCGCCGACGGCGCGTGGCGCGTGCGCATCCGGCGCACGACCCGCACGCCGCTCCCCCGCGCGCTCGCCGACACGTCCGACCTCACCGACCCCCGGCCGGGCCGCGGCGGATCGGTGTGGCAGCTGACCCCGGCCGCCCGCGACCTCGATGCGAACGTCATCCTCCTGCCCGCGGGAGACGCGATCGACGCCCACGACGGGCCCGACCTCGACGTGCTCCTCCACGTCCTGGACGGCGGCGGCACGCTCGGCACCGAGACCGGGTCGATCCCCTTGACGCCCGGGGCACTGGTCTGGCTGCCGCGGCGCTCCCGTCGCCGCATCGACGCCGGGCCCGAGGGACTGCGCTATCTGTCCGTCCACCGGCGCAAGCCCGCGCTGTCGATCCGCGTGGGCGCCCCGGGATAGCCGTCGCCTCCCGCAGGCACCCGCCCACGGCATCCCGTCGAATGCCTCGAGGCATCGTCGGTCGGGCGACTGTTCGGTAGGTTAGATGAGGCTAACCAAACCAGACTCCCGGAGGCCTCGCATGGGATTCACCGACGGCCGCAGGATCACCGGCATGTACACCGCCGAGGTCGCCCGCACCGACCGGATCACCCCGCACATGGTGCGGGTGACCTTCCGCGGCGACGACCTCACGCGGCTGCCCCGACGCGGCTACGACCAGTGGTTCCGGCTCTTCCTCCCCCGCGGCGACGGCGACACCGACTTCACGGCCGTGCCGGAGGGCTTCGGCCTGGGCGGCTACCTGAAATACCTGACGGCGAAGTCCGGCACCCGGCCGCCGTTCCGCAACTACACCGTGCGCGCGCACCGCCCCGAGCTCGGCGAGCTCGACGTCGACTTCGTCGCCCACGGCGACACCGGCATCGCGGGCCCCTGGGCGCAGCGCGCGCAGCCCGGCGAGCGGGTCGCCTTCATCGATCAGGGCCGCGGCTTCGACCCGATCGAGGATGCCGAAGAGGTGCTGCTGGTCGGCGACGAGTCCGCACTGCCCGCCGTGGCCGGCATCCTCCGGGACCTGCCCCGCGAGACCGCCGGCCTGGCGATCATCGAGATCCCCGATCCGGCGGACCGGCAGGACGTGGACGAGCCGGCCGGTGTCGAGGTCCGCTGGCTGGCGCGGGCCGACCCGCACGACCGTCCGGGCCTGCTCGCGCTCGACGCCGTGCGCGCGTGGATCCCGGAGCGCCCGACCACCCTGCACGCCTACCTCGCCGGCGAGCAGCAGCTCGTGGCCGAGAGCCGTCGGCACCTCGTCGCCGCCGGCGTCCCCAAGGCCCGCATCTCGTTCACCGGCTACTGGCGGGTCGGCCGCGCGGGCTGACGTTCGGCGGCGCGGCGTGCGCCCGCGCACCCGCGGCGTTTCGTCGGAGATCTGCACGGTGTCGGATGCCTGGACGCCCCGGCATCCGACGAACCGCCGATCTCCGACGTTGTGCCGCGAACGCCTCGGCGTCGCCATGCCTTGCCGGGCCACGATCGCGTCTCGCAACTGGAGGCGACCGTGATCGGCACGATCGCCTGGGAGTCCGCGCTCGCGGCATCCGCCCGGCGACGCTGACGACCGAGATGGATGCCGCTACGACGACTCGCGCGCGATCGCCTCGAGCCCCTCGGCATAGGTGGTCACGCGGAAGCCGGGGAACCGCGAGCGGAACATGCCGGAGTCGAAGAGACTGTCGTGCGCGTACCGCGGCAGCAGCTCTCCGATCTCCCGCACCCGAGGCGAGAGGACGCCGCCGGCCCTGAGCACCCAGTTCGGGACGACGGTGTACGCGGGCTCTCTGCCGAACGCCGCGGCCGCCGTCGCGACGAACTCGCGGTACGTGGGCCGATCGGCCGAGGTCGGGAGGTGCCACGTCTGACCGAACGCGTCGGGGGTGTTGCCCAGGAGTGCCAGCGCGCGACTGGCGTCCGGCGTCCAGATGAGCGTCCGCCTGCGGTCGTCGCGAACCGGCACGAGCGGCCTCCTGCCCGCCCTCAGCCGTTCGACGACCAGAGCGTTCGTGAAGCTCTGCGTCCTGCCCGGCCCATAGAACTCCGGCGCCCGGGCGATGAGGACGGGGATGTCGCCTCGCGCCAGCTCGTCCAGCACCATCGACGCCATCGCGGCCCGGACCCGGCCCTTCGGCCCCACGGGAGCGAACGGCGTCTCCTCGGTCTGGACTCGATCGTCCTGCGGGTACATGTACGTATTGTCGAAGTACACGAAGGCCGCACCGGCGGCGCGCGTCGCCGCGAGCGCGTTCTCGAGCATCGTGGGAAACCGCGCCTCCCACAGCCGCGTGTCCGCCGGCAGGCCCGCGGTGAAGTACACGGTGTCGCTGCCGCGGACCGCCGCGGCGGTCTGCGCCGCGTCGAGCAGGTCGGCCGGCGCCAGCGCGTCGGAGGGGTTGACCGGGCGCGGGTTGCGGCTCACGAGCCGGAGATCGGTCGTGTGGCTGTCCGCGAGCTCCCGGGCGAGTTCCACCGCGATCTGACCGCCGGCTCCCAGAATCGTCTGCATATGCGCTATGTTAGCACTGCATACATTATGAGGAGGCGATGCGCGTGACGACGGCGGAGAGGTCGTACCACCACGGGAACCTCCGCGCCGCGCTGCTCACGGCCGCGGCCCAGGCCCTGGAGGCTGGCGAGGAGCTCTCGATGCGCGCCGTGGCGCGTCGCGCCGGGGTGTCGCCCGCCGCACCGTACCGGCATTTCGCCGACCGCGAGGCGCTCGACTCGGCGCTGGCCGTCGAGGGCTTCGACCGGCTCCGCGCGGAGCTCGACGCCGCCCTGGCAGACGTTCCGGACTCGTCTCCCGCCGGCGACGTCGTGGCGACGCTCGCCGTCGCCTACGTCAGGTTCGCGTTGCGGCATCCCGCGTCGTTCCGCCTGATGTTCGGCCACGAGTGCGACGAGGCCGACAGTGAGCGCGTCCGCGCCGCGGGCCGACTCCACGAGATGCTGCTCGACGTGGTCCGACGCCTGTTCCCGAGGTCGGATGCCACGAGCCTGTCGCGCGGGCTGTGGAGCCTGGCGCACGGCCTGGCGTTCCTGCACCTCGACGGCAAGCTCCGCCCCGATCCCGCCGCCGACGTCGACGAACGCGTGCGCGCGTCGATCGCCGCCGTCCTCACCGTCAACGAAGGAGAGCACCCATGACCAGACGCATCCTGAACGTCGTCACCAACGTCGGGCACTACGACGACCCGTCGCATCCGACGGGACTGTGGCTGTCGGAGCTCACGCATGCCTGGCAGGTGTTCGAGGAGCACGGATTCGAGCAGACGATCGTGAGCCCCTCGGGCGGGCCCTCGCCCCTCGAGCCGCGCTCGCTCGCCTTCCCGAGCTACGACAAGAGCGCGAAGGCGTGGCACGCCGACCCGGCGCGCATGGCGCTGCTCGAGAGCACCGCGAGCCCCGACGAGATCGACGCGGACGACTACGACGCCGTCTACTTCACCGGCGGCCACGCCGTCATGTACGACTTCCCGGGCAGCGCCGGCCTGCAGCGCATCACGCGCGAGATCTGGGAGGCCGGCGGCATCGTCTCGTCCGTCTGCCACGGGTACTGCGGGCTGCTCGACACGACGCTCTCCGACGGGTCCCTCCTCGTCGCGGGTCGCAGACTGACCGGCTTCGCGTGGCAGGAGGAGGTGCTCGCCCGCGTGGACAAGCTCGTCCCCTACAACGCCGAGGAGGAGATGAAGAAGCGCGGCGCCCGCTACGAGAAGGCGCTCCTCCCCTTCGTCTCCTTCACGGTCGTCGACGGCAACCTCGTCACGGGCCAGAATCCCGGCTCCGCCAAGGCGACCGCCGAGAAGGTCGCCGCCCTGCTGACCTGACGATCGATGCCTCCGGGCGTGCGTCGTGCGCGCTCGTTCAGCGGTCGGCGGGGACGACGGCCCGATGGAGCCAGTCGTAGACGACGCCGTCCCAGACCCGCTGCCCCAGGCCGGCGCAGTGTCCTGCGGCGCCGTCGGCGGCAGTGAGATGGACGAGCTCGTGCGGCGCGGTGAGGGCGTCGGCGAGGAGCTGCCCGCCGCCGCCGGCGAAGTCGTCCTCGCACTCGACGATGAGGGTCGGGCAGGTGATCTGCCCTGCCTCGGGGAGCATCGTGAACTCGCGCAGCGCGTCGAAGTAGTCGGAGATCGAATGGATGCCGTGGGCCGCCATGCGCGCTCCGAAGAACTCCCGCTGGTTGCCCGACAGCGCGCTGATGACCGTCGCGGCCGGCACGGCGACGGCGCCGAGGAGCCCCTGCGGCAGGTGCTGCGCCATGTCGGGCTGGGCGGGGTCGCACACCAGCGCGGCGAGGCGATGCTCGTACGCGGCTCCGCGGGGTGCGAGGTAGCCCGCGAAGGAGCGGCCGACGAGCACCACCGCGGCGGGGTCGACGTCCGGACGGGCGATGACGGCATCCACGACCGGGGTGAGCACCGCCTCGAAGTCCGGCCGGAAGAACAGGCCGTCCGTGTACAGCGAGGCGCCCTGACCGGGCCCCTCGAACGAGACGACGTTGTAGCCGCGCTCGAGCGCCGGCCTCGCATACGCCCAGCCGTCCTCGGCGGAGGAGTCGTAGCCCGCCGGGAACAGGATCGTCGGCCGAGCCGCACCGGAGTCGTCCGGCGCGAACAGGTACGCCTTGAGCGTCAGTCCCTCGTAGGGGATCGCGAGCCTCTCGGCGTGGACGCCCAGGTGCGGCAGCGCCGCGGCGAAGTTCTCCACGTGCGCGCGGAAGCCGTTCTGCAGGCGCGGGTCGGCGATGTCATGGCGCAGGAAGAAGTACGACTGCCGGTGGTACTCGCTGGCCCGCAGCCGCGCGCTCGCCCTGCCGACGGGATCGGCGATCCTCTCGGCGAGGCCCTCGGTATGCTCGGCCATCGCGTGCCACGCGGAGTACCACGCGGAGGGCTCGGCGTGCTTGACGGCGTGTGCCGCCGCGAACGCCTCGCCGAGGTCCGCGAGACCCGAGTACGCGTTGGAGAGGGTGCGGGCGAGCTGCCCGTCGTACATGTCGTCACGGAAGAGGATCGTCTGCGCCATGCCATGACCATACGACCAGGACAGGCGAGCCGCGACCACCCGTGACGGGCGGCGAGCGAACTGCACGGTGCCGCCGACACACGGTGGACCTGAGGGGATTCGAACCCCTGACCTCTTCATTGCGAACGAAGCGCGCTACCAACTGCGCCACAGGCCCGTGAACCTCAGCAACACTACCACGACGGCTCGATGCTCGCGGACGCCGAGAGCCGGCTCGAATGTGAGGCGGCGACCCGGCCCCCCTAGACTGTGCCCGTGAGGCCACGGCGCGCGACGTCACAGGACGTCGCCAATCTGGCGGGCGTGTCCCGCAGCGCGGTCTCGCTCGTCCTCAACGACCGCGCCGACGGCAACATCGCCCCCGACACTCAGGCGACCATCCGGGCGGCGGCGCGCGCGCTCAACTACACGCCGAGCTCGGTGGCCGTGAGCCTGCGCCGCCAGCGCACGCAGACCATCGGCGTCGTCACCGACACGATCGCGAGCACGGCGTACGGCGGTCACATCCTCATCGGTGCGACCGAGGTGGCCACCGCGCACGGCTATCTGCTGCTCACCGTCGACACGCACGACAACCCCGCGGTCGAGACGGTGGCGTACGAGCGCCTCCACGCCCGACAGGTCGACGCGCTCGCCTTCGCCGCGATGGGCACGCACGAGCACGACGCGGGCCCGCTCCGCGACGCCGGCGGCCCCGCGATCATGATCAACTGCTTCTCGGCCGACGCCAGCGTCGCGAGCGTCTCGCCGGACGAGCGGACCGGCGGGCGACGGGCGGCGCAGCGCCTGCTCGACGCCGGCCACCACGACATCCTGTGGCTGGGCGGCACCCTCGACGTCCTCGCCGCCCGCGAACGCCTGCAGGGCTATCACGACGCGATGGCGGATGCCGGCATCCGCGCCCGCGACCCGGTCATCGGCGGCTGGAACATCGACACGGCCTACGAGGCAGCGCTCGCCATCCTGCGCAGACCCGATCCGCCGACCGCGATCCTCGCCGCCAACGATCGCGCCGCGGTCGGTGTGGCGCTGGCCGCCGCGCGCTGCGGCATCGACATCCCCGGCGACCTGTCGCTCATCGGCTACGACGACGACGAGAACGTCGCCCCGGTGATGGTGCCGCCGCTCACGACGATGCGACTCCCCCACGACGAGCTCGGCCGCATCGGCATGCGGATGCTGATCGACCAGCTCTCCGGGTCGGCTCCGTCGGCGCCCGCGCAGGTCGTCGTCGACTGCGAACTGATCGAGCGGGCCTCGGTGGCCCCGCGATCGTCGTAGGGACGGCATCCCCACTCGGATCGCGGAGCGCGCCGAGGCCCGCTCGAATCGTGCTGCTACTTGCCCGCGCCTGCGGTGAGGCCCTCGCGCAGCGGCTTCTGGCCGAAGACGAAGACCAGGAGCGCCGGGATCATCGAGATCACGACACCGGCCAGAACCGTCGACACGCTGCCGGTGCCGAGGTTGCCCTGCAGCGTGACGAGTCCCAGTGGAAGCGTGAAGTTCTGCTCGCTGATCGTCATGATGAGCGGTCGGAAGAACTCGTTCCAGTGGTAGTTGAACGCGAGGATGCCGACGATCGCGAGACCCGGCGTGGCCAGCGGAAGGTAGATGCTGA
>NZ_JBDIAB010000124.1:0-8882 GCF_039812165.1 Microbacterium sp. | reverse complement strand
CGCTCCTCGTCCTCGCCCTCGCGCCACACGATCTCGACCTCGTAGGTGTCGGCGAGGCGCCGCAGCGAACGGAACGCCCGTCCGAGCCGCTCGCGCAGCTGCGCCTCGTGCGGCAGCCACAGGACGTCGTCCTGCGCGACCGAGTCCAGCGCCCACTCGGTCGTGCCGTTGAACGCGAGGATCCGCCCGGTGGGGTACTCCCGCGGCTCGATGGTCATCTCGCTCACCGTGAAGACGTCGGCCTCGAACTCGGGCTCGTCGAGCTGGAACCGGTCGCCGGATCGCGGATGCCAGACGAGTCCCGCGTCGCGCAACGCGTGTGCCAGCTCCGTCGAGATCACCCGCCCATTATCCAGCCCGTCCGCCCCTGCCGGGCGACCCACGCTCCTAGGCTGGAGCCCATGGCCACCCCCGTCACCCTGCCCCGTTGCGCGTGGGGCGACCCCGCGTCCGCCCGCCGTGTCCTCCTCGTGCACGGCCTCGGCTCGAACGGCGCCCTCATGTGGCGCTTCGGATCGGCGCTGGCCGACGACGGCTGGCACGCCGTCGCGGTCGACCTCCGCGGCCACGGCACGGCTCCTCGCACCCTGGACTACACGATCGCCGCGTACGCCGCCGACCTCAGCGCCACGCGCGCCGCGCCCGACGCCCCGTGGGACCTCGTGATCGGCCACTCGCTGGGCGGGGCCGCCTCGACCGTCGCCGCCGCGGACGATCCGGCGTGGGCGCGGCGGCTGGTGCTCATCGACCCCGGCATCCATCTGTCGGCGGAGAGCCGCGAGCAGACCCGGCTGGGGCAGCAGGACTCGTTCGCCGACCCGACGCCCGAGGCCGTCCGCGCCGCGCACCCGTCCTGGCACGAGCAGGACGTCGAGCTGAAGGTGACCTCCGTGCGGCAGGCGAGCCCGTGGGCGGTCGACCAGACGATCCTCCAGAACTCCCCGTGGGACGTCCGCGACGCCGCGGCGCGTCTGCGCGTGCCCGCGCACGTCATCGCCGCCGACCCGTCCCTCGACTCGATCTTCTCCGGCGAGGGCGCGCGCGAGGTGCTCCGCAACCCGGCGTTCACGATGTCGGTGGTCGACGGCGCCGGTCACTCCCCGCATCGTGACAAGCCCGACGAGACGATCGCGCAGCTCAGGGAGGCGCTCGCATGACCTTCGACCCGGCCGCGCACCTGCCCGACGCGTTGCTCGACCGCATCCGCGAGCGCGCCGCCGGCCACGACCGCGACAACACGTTCCCCGAGGCCGACCTCGCCGAGCTGGCGGATGCCGGCTACCTGGCCGTCCTCGTCCCCGCGGAGCTCGGCGGGGCGGGGCTGGGCCTGGCCGAGGCATCCGTCCTGCAGCAGCGGCTCGCCGGCGCCTCCCCCGCCACGGCGCTCGCCGTCAACATGCACCTGGTCTGGACGGGCGTCGCGAAGGTGCTCGCCGACCGCGGCGTCGACGCGCTGCGCTTCGTGCAGGAGGGCGCCGCCGCCGGCGAGGTCTTCGCGTTCGGCATCAGCGAGGCCGGCAACGACCTCGTCCTGTTCGGCAGCGACACGGATGCCGCGCCCCTGCCGGGCGGCGGCTACGCGTTCACCGGCACCAAGATCTTCACGTCGCTCGCGCCGGTGTGGACGCAGCTGGGGCTGCACGGCCTCGACACGACCTCGCCGGACGCGCCGAAGCTCGTCTACGCGTTCGTGCCGCGCACCGAGGCCGTCGTCACGCGCGACGACTGGGACACCCTCGGCATGCGCGGCACGCAGTCGCGCACGACCGAGCTGCACGGCGCCGTCGCACCCGCCGACCGCGTGGTGCGCCGCGTGGATCCCGGGCCGAACCCCGACCCGATCGTGTTCGGCATCTTCAGCGTCTTCGAGCTGCTCCTCGCCTCGGTCTACACCGGCATCGCGCGCCGCGCGCTCGACCTCGCGGTCGAGACCGCGCACGCGCGCCGCTCGAAGAAGACCGGCGCCGCCTACAGCCAGGATCCCGACATCCGCTGGCGCGTCGCCGACATGGCGCTCGCGTACGACGCGCTGCCCCCGCAGCTCGAGGCCCTGTGCCGCGACGTCGACGACCGCGCCGACCACGGCGCCCGGTGGTTCTCGCTGCTCGCGGGCGTCAAGCATCGCGCGGTCACGACGGCCAAGGCGGTCGTCGACGACGCGATGCTCGTGGCCGGCGGATCGTCGTACTTCGCGCGCGCCGAGCTCGGCCGCCTGTACCGCGACGTCCTCGCCGGGCTGTTCCACCCGTCCGACCCCGAGTCGGCGCACTCGACGGTCGCGACCGCCTGGCTCGGGCCCCTCGAGTCCTGATCCCACGCCGTTCCGCGCGGCGCCTCGTCGGAGATCGGCGTCCGGTCGGAGGGATCGGCACCGCCCCGTCCGACATTGCGCGGATCTCCGACGAACCGCGTCGGCCCGCAACCCGCGACGCACCGACCGGGTCCCGATCCGCCGTGCGAGGATGACGGCATGTCTCCGACACCGACCGCGATCCTGAGCCCCGCCGATCAGGAGCGTCGCCGCGGGCTCCGGTTCATGAAGGGCGTCGCGCTCGGGGCCCTCGTGTTCATGGCGGTGCTCTTCGTCGTGGCGTTCGCGCTCCAGGAGCGGGTGCCCGCGCTGCAGTACGTGCGCGCGGCCGCCGAGGGCGGCATGGTCGGGGCCCTCGCGGACTGGTTCGCCGTCACGGCGCTCTTCCGGCATCCGCTCGGGATCCCGATCCCGCACACCGCGATCATCCCGCGGCGCAAGGACGAGATCGGCCGCACCCTCGGCGAGTTCGTCGAGACCAACTTCCTCGAGGGCTCGGTCGTGCGCACCAAGCTCGACTCCGCCGCGATCGCCGCGCGCGCGGGCGAATGGCTGCGCGACCCGCAGCACGCCGACCGCATCGCCGCCGAGGCGTCGACGATGGCCGCCGGCATCCTCCGCGCGCTGAGCGACGACGAGGTGCAGGAGCTCATCGCCGACCTCGCGCGCGAGCACCTCATCGAGCCGGACTGGGGCCCGGCGCTCGGCGGCTGGCTCGAGCGCGTCGTCGCGGCCGACGCGCACCACGGCGCCGTCGACCTCGCCGTCGACAGCATCGCGGCATGGCTGCGGAACAACCGCACCGCGTTCACGGGCCTGTTCTCGAAGCGGCTCCCCTCGTGGGTGCCGTCGATCGCCCTCCGCCTCGTCGACGACACCGTCTACAACGAGGCCGTGAAGTTCGTCGATGCCGTGCAGGTCGACCCCCGGCATCCCGCCCGCAAGGCGGTCGACGGCTACCTCGCGCGCCTCGCCGACAACCTGCAGCACGACCCCGCCACGATCGGACGCCTCGAGGACGCCAAGAGCGCCGTGTTCGACAGCCCGCGCGTGCGTGAGCTCGCCGCCGAGGCGTGGAACACCGCGAAGGCGGGCCTCCTGCGCGCGCTCGACGATCCCGAGAGCGCGCTGCGACGGCGCATCGCCGCGGCGCTGGCCGAGATCGGCGCACGCCTGGCGACGGATGCCGCGCTGCAGCGCCGCGTCGACCGTCGCATCGCCGACGCCGCCGTGTTCCTCGTCGAGCGCTACCGTCACGACATCGCCTCGATCATCACCGACACCGTCGAGCGCTGGGACGCCGCGGAGACCACCGAGAAGATCGAGCTCATGGTCGGACGCGACCTGCAGTACATCCGTCTCAACGGCACGATCGTCGGCGCCCTGGCCGGCCTCGCGATCTTCACGGTCGCGCACGCCCTGCTCCGCTAGCCGCACCGCATGTGTCCGCGTGTGTCGGCGGGCGGCACCGGTCCTGTCCCCGGCGGCACCCCCGGGAGTACCCTGAGAGCGTGACCGAGCGGGCGGCCGACCAGCTGTTGTTCTCCTATGGCGCGATGCAGTCGGAGGAGGTCCAGCTCGACCTGTTCGGGCACGTGGTGCCGCTCCAAGCGGACTTCCTCACGGGCTACACGGTCGACTACGCCGAGTTCGAGGACCATCGCGACTCCGACGCCTGCCCACGGGCCGTCCACCCGAGGCTGCGGCGCACCGGCAACCCCGTCGACAAGGCGATCGGGCGGGTCCTGACGCTGACGGATGCCGAGATCGAGGCCTCGGACGAGTACCAGACGCCGCTCCTGTATCGGCGCATCTCGGTCACGCTCGCGAGCGGCCGGACGGCCTGGGTGTACGTTCCCTGAAGGGGCCCGCGCACGGTCCTCCCTCACGGACCCGGAAAGGCGGTCCCGCGCATGACCACCCTCATCCTCGTGCGGCACGCGAAGAGCGACTGGGGCGACGCGCGCCTCGACGACCACGACCGTCCGCTCAACGACCGCGGACTGCGCGACGCGCCCGCGATGGCGGCACGGCTGGCCGACAGCGGCGTCTTCCCCGACGCGATCCTCTCGTCCACGGCGCTGCGCGCCCGCACGACGGCCGGGTTCTTCGGCCGCACGCTGGGCCTCGAGCCGGAGCTGCGCGAGGAGCTGTACGGCGCGCCGGCGCACGCACTGCTCGAGGCGGCGGCCGGCAGCGGCGTGTCGTCGGTGCTCATCGTGGCCCACGATCCCGGCATGACCGTGCTCGCCGAGCAGCTCTCCGACGGCGGCATCGCGCACATGCCGACGTGCGCGGTCGCGCGCTTCACCTGGTACGAGCCCGACTGGGACGTCGCGTCGGCGGTCGAGCCCGCGACGTGGAGCTTCGACAGCCCCCGCTGAGCGGTCCTGCGGCTGGCGACGCCGCGTCTCCCGCGAGCCCGCCCGACGTCTCAGTCGACCTTGGCGACCGTGCCGCCGGTGACCCGCACGAGCTCGTCGAACGTGAGCGGGAACACCGTGTGCGGCGTGCCGCCCGCGGCCCACAGCTCCGGATGGCGGGCCAGGTCCTCGTCGACGATCGTCGCGATCGGCGCCGGATGCCCGGTCGGCGCGACGCCGCCGATCGCCTGGCCCGTGGCATCCCGCACCTGCTCGGGGGTCGCCCGCGCGATCTTCGTGCGCGCGAGGCGCTGTGCGAGCGCGGCGGTGTCGACGCGGTGCGCACCGCTGGTCATGACCAGCAGCGGCTCGCCGTCCGACCAGAACACGAGCGAGTTCGCGATCGCGCCGACCTCGACGCCGAGCGCCGCGGCGGCGAGCGGCGCGGTGGACGCCGCATCCGGGAGCACCACGATGTCGCCGGCGATCCCGGCCCGTCGCAGGGCGTCGTGGACGAGGCGGCTGCGGGCGGGGAGGTCGTGCGTCACCCGGCCAGCCTAGCGGCCGGGCGGGCACGAGATCGCGACACTCGTGCGACGCGGTCGCGCCCGAGGTGAGACTGAGGCACAATGGTCGCAGGGTTCCACGACACCCGACGACTCGTCGCGGGGCCCCGAGCACCGGCCCACGAGGTCAGCCGAGAGAGAACCGCGATGACGCACGCACTGCCCCTGCCCGAGTTCACCCACGAGCGCGTGGAGGTGACGACCGGCCGGCGCAGCGGGCTCCTCGTCGCCGTCGCGCTGCACTCCTCCGTGCTGGGCCCCGCGCTCGGCGGGGCGCGTCTGTGGAGCTATCCGGACTGGAGCGACGCCCTCGGCGACGTGCTGCGCCTCTCGCGCGCGATGACGTTGAAGAACGCCGCCGCGGGTCTGGATGCCGGCGGCGGCAAGGCCGTCGTCGCGCTGCCTCCGGGGACCGTCCTCGACCCGGAGCGGCGGCGCGCGGCCTTCCTCGACCTCGGCGACGCGGTCGAGCTGCTCGGCGGCCTCTACCGGACGGCCGAGGACGTCGGCTCGACGGCATCCGACATGCTCGTGGTCAGCGAGCGCACCGCGCACGTCGTCGGACTGCCCGACGCGATGGGCGGATCGGGCGAGCCGGCCGGCCCCACGAGCCTCGGCGTGTACGAGGCGATCCGGGCCACCCTCGAGCGGATCACCGGCGCACCCGACGTCGCCGGCCGCCGCATCACGATCTCGGGCCTCGGCCAGGTCGGCAGCCGCCTCGCCGTCCGTCTCTCCGCCGAGGGCGCGACCCTCACCGTCACCGACGTCGACCCGGTCAAGCGCTACCTCGCCGCCGACCTCGACGCCCGCTGGGTCGAGCCCGGCAGCGAGCACCTCGTGCCGGCCGACGTGCTCGTCCCCGCGGGCATCGGCGGACTCCTCACCGACGAGGTCGTCGACGCGCTGCAGGCACGGGCCGTGTGCGGCCCCGCCAACAACCCTCTCGCCGACCGCGGCGGCGCGCGCAGGCTCGCCGACCGCGGCATCCTCTACGCCCCCGACTTCGTGGTGAACGCCGGCGGCGTGATCTGGCTCGACCTCGAGGCCCGCCGCGCCGGCACCCGCCACGAGATCCTCGAGCGCGTCGCCGCGATCGGCGACCGCGTCCGCCGGGTCTTCGACGACGCGGAGGCCGCCGGCGTCACGCCGCTCGACGCGGCGGAGCAGCTGGCCGAGGCCCGACTCCGCACGCCCGTGCACGCCATGGCGTGAGTCCGGCCGCGGGATCCGCGCGCTCGCGCGGACCCGAGCCCGGCCGGGTGCTTCAGCCGCTCGCGGCGCCCACGCGCTGCAGGGCCGCGGCCATGCGGTCGACGGCCTCCTCCAGGATCGGCCGCGGCGTCGCGAACACGAAGCGCACGAACCCCTCACCGGGCGCCCCGCACGCGATGCCGTCGGTCAGGGCGACCCCGGCCTGCTCGCGGAAGAACTGCGCCGGGCTGCCCTCGATCCCGAGCCCGCGACAGTCCAGCCACGCGATGTACGTGCCCTCGGGCGGCGTGTAGCGGATGCCGGGGATGCGCGCCATGAGCAGCTCGTCGAGCGCACGGCGGTTCGCGTCGTTGTAGGCGACCACGTGATCCAGCCACGGCCGCCCCGAGGTATACGCGGCGGTGTTCGCGATCACGCCGAGGTTGCTCGCGCCGTGCCCGGCCATCGGCCCGAGCTGCGCCCACGTGTCGACGTCGGCGTCGTTGCTCAGGATCAGCTGCGCGCACTTCAGCCCCGGCAGGTTCCACGACTTCGAGGCCGACGTCGCGGTGACCGTGTGGGCGGCGGCGACGTCCGAGATGCTCGCGTAGGGCACGTGCCTGTTGCCGGCGTAGACCATGGGCGCGTGGATCTCGTCGGAGAACACCCGCCCGCCGTGCCGCGCGACCACCTTGCACACGTCGGCCAGCTCTTCGCGCGTGAACACGCGCCCGACCGGGTTGTACGGGTTGCACAGGATGAGCAGCTCGCCGCCGGCGCGGAACGCGGCGTCGATGCCCTCGAGGTCGAGCTCGTACCGCCCGGCATCCGCCCGCATCGGCACCTGGAGGATCTCACGGTCGAGTCGGCGCGGCACGGAGAGGAAGGGCATGTACGCGGGCGTCGGCAGGATGACGGCGGAGCCGGGCCTCGTGAAGTGCTGGATCACGAGCTCGAGCCCGTTCAGCACGTCGGACAGCGGGTGGATGCGGTCTGCCGGCACGTCCCAGTCGTACGACTCGGCCTGCCACGCCGCGCACGCGGCCGACATCGCCGACGCCACGGATCGCGGCAGATAGCCGAACAGGCCGTCGTCGATGCTCGCGCGCAGGGCGTCGGCGATCGGCGGGGCGACGCCGAAGTCCATCTCCGCGACGAACGCGCCGATCGTGCCGGGGAACAGCGACCATTTCATGCCGCCGATCTCGCGGAGCCGGTCGATCGTGATGGCGTCGAAGTCCAACCGGTCGTCCATCGTCATCCTCTCCGGCCGTCGACGGTGTCGTCGTGGCCCGGGATCTCACCGTAACGGATGCCTCGGACGCCCGTGCGGCACGGGCACCGGCTCGGCGCGCCCGCGGCCGCGACCTCAGCCGTCGAAGCGCGCGAGCCGGCAGCCGGCGAGCTCGGGCGCGTCGAGGCCGGTCGCGATCTCCTCCGCGGCGAGGCGAGCCGCGGCGGCCGCGAGGCTGACGCCGGAGTGCATCGTGGCGAGGTAGAGCCCGGGTGCGCGGGCGTCCGGCCCGACGATCGGCTCTTCGTCGGCGGGCATCGGCCGCCAGCCGACCTCGACCGAGACGATCTCGGGCTCCATCCCGTCGAACGCGGCCGCCACGGTCCGACGTGCGCGTTCGGCCGTGCTCCGGAGCGCGGCCCGATCGGTCTCTCCGCCGTACGCGAGCGGGACGAGCAGGGTCCCGTCCGGCTCCTGCCGCACCTCCAGGTCGGGACTGCCGACGATCGTGCGCACCCACCCCGGCTCCGCGCGCAGCCGCACCATCACGGCCGGCGACGACCGCACGGGAAGATCGATGCCGATGCCGGCGCAGAGGGCGACCGCCCCGACGCCCGCGGCGAGCACGACGGTCCGGGCCCGCCACGTGCCCTCGCCGGTCCGGATGCCGGTCACCGCCGAGCCGTCGCGCACGAGGCCCGTCACCGGCACGCCGACGCGGAGCTCGGCGCCGTGCGCACGGGCGGCGGCGACGAGCGCCTCGGTGGCTGCGGTCGGCTCGACGGCGCCGTCAGCCGGCTCGTGGCGACCGTCGGCCGGAGGGTGCGCGAGGCGCGGCTCGATCGCGGCCGCGTCCGCGATCGCGTGACCCGGCGATCCCGAGCTCCCGACGCCTCCCCACGTGAGGGAGCCGGTCCACCGCACGTTCAGGCCCGGCACCTCGTGCTCGAGCCGGTGCCACTCGTCGACGGCGAGGCGTCGGAGCGCCGCCGACGGACGGCGGTCCGTGCCCGGCCGTCCGATCCACCCGAACGAGGCACCCGTCGCGCCGGACGCCGGCAGCCCCGCGTCGAAGAGCGCGACGGTCCGGCCGCGCGTCGCGAGCCGGTAGGCGAGGGCGGCGCCGACGATGCCGGCGCCGACCACCACCACGGCGGGCGAGGTCGCGGCGCCGTCGTCCACCGGCCGGAGGGAGTCGTCCGGCATCCGGCTCA